>JAYVRZ010000243.1:0-12781 GCA_043775965.1 Sphingomonas sp. | reverse complement strand
GCCGGCGAGCGCGGCACGCGCATCGGCGTTGTAGAGCTGCGCGCGAAGCTCGGGTGAGGTGACGCCGACCGCGCGGGCATAGGCCTCGCCACCGCCTCTGGCGAGCGCGAGCAGCGTCGACTTCGCGCCCAGCCAGTCGGCGTCGGGGCACGCGCGGCCGAGCGTGCCGAACACGTCCTGCCGGAGGTGTTCGGGGAGCAAGGCCCGGACGCGCGACTGCGTGCCGTGCGATGCGTAGCGGCGATACCCGGCGAGCGTTTCGTCGGCGCCGTCGCCGGACAGGGTCACAACGACGCGCTCGCGGGCCAGTGCTGCGAGCTGATAGGTTGCGAGTGCGGCGGCATCGGCAAAGGGTTCGTCGAGGCTGGCGACGAGCGGGTCGATCAGGTCGAAGGCGTCCGACGCGACGACGCGGTCGCGGTGATCCGTGGCGAAGCGACGTGCGACCGTTGCGGCATGGATGCGCTCGTCCTGCGCGGGATCGTCGACGCCGATCGTGCAGGTGCGGACCGCCCTGGGGCTCGCCTCGGCCATGAGTGCGACGACCGAAGAGGAATCGATACCGCCCGACAGGAGCGCGCCGACGGGAACGTCGGCGGCCATGCGCGACCGGACCGCGGCGCGCATCCGGTCGACCAGCTCCTCACCGAGCGCCTTGGCAGACCCGGTCGCGCGATTGGAGAAATCGACGCTCCACCATCTGCGCGGCTGCGGCACCGGGCGACCTCGCTCGATGAGCAGGAAGTGGCCGGCGGCGAGCTTCTTCACGCCTGCGACCAGGCAGGCGTCGTCGGGGACATAGCCATAAGCGAGGTAATCCTCGACCGCGCGCAGGTCCGCGACGCGGCGGAGTTGCGGGTGCGCGAGCAGACCTTTCAGCTCGGAGGCAAAGGCGAGCGATCCGTCGGCGAGTTCTACATAGTGGAGCGGCTTCACTCCCAGGCGGTCGCGCGCGAGGAACAGCGTGCGCGCCGCCGTATCGTGGATCGCCAGCGCGAACACGCCGTTCAGTCGGTCGAGCATCGACGGTCCCCAGGCGCGCCAGGCGTGGAGCAGGATCTCGGCATCGGTCGCGGTGCGGAAGATCGCGCCCTTGGCGGCCAGTTCTGCGCGCAGGTCCGCGACATCATAGAGTTCGCCGTCGCAGGTGATCGTCAGCGTGCCATCGGACATTGGTTGCGCATCATGGTCCTGGGCGCAGTCCAGCACGGGGTCTTGCGCGACGATCGCGAGGCGGCAGTGGCCGAGCCCTATGCCGGGTGCGGTCCAGATGCCGTCACCGTCGGGACCGCGGTGCGCTTGTGCGGCGATCATCGCGTGGAGGCGGTTGGGCTCGACCGGCTTTGGCGTGCCCGGATGGAAGATCCCGGCAATGCCGGACATCTAGCGCATGCCCGCAGCGTGATCCGCAACCGTCGCGACGGGGCCGAGTGCGGCGAGGAAGCGCGCGATCGGCTGCGGATCGCTGCCCTCGACCGACAGGTGGATCGCCACCGCCCGCTGCGGTCCGCCCAGCAATCGTGCCTTCATCGTCTCGATCTTCACCAGCGTCTCGTCGTTCGTGGTTGCGTCGCCGACGCGGTACCACGTCGCGACGATCCGCTCCACGGGGCCCGGCGCGGTGATCCGCATCGTCGAACCGCCTTCGATCGCGGGGAGGTCGGCGACGCGGACCCAACGATCCTCCTCGCGCAATACGCCGGTGCCGAATGCGATCAACTCCTTGCCCTCGTGCTGGCTGCCGAAGACCGCGACGCTCATGTCGACGGTGGCGCCCGCTGCATCGGCATAGCGGCCGAACAGATAATGGTCGGCGCCGGGGTAGTAGGGCGACCAGGGCGCGCGGGTGCTGACGGCGACGCGGTGCCAGCCGGGGACGTCGGGGAGCTCGATATGCGCGGGCAGCACCTGGGCACGGCCGGCGATCGCACGGCTCCAGGCCGGGAACGCCAACGCCGTCGCCAGTACCAGCGCGGTCGCGACGGCAAGGTCGGTTCGGTGGCGGGGGATCGCCTGCAAGTGGACCGGATCGAACGCCGGATCGTCTGGCGCGCGGTCGAACCAGCGCCAGCCGATCGCGAGCACGCCGGCCATGACGAGCCCGAAGAAGACCCAGCCATAGACGATGTGATCGAACCCGGTCGCGGTCTCGACCGAGGTCAGGTCCGCCGCCCAGATCGTCCCGAACGCGCGGACGCCGTTGGCGATGACGGGTACGATGACGGAGATGGCAAGGAAGATCGCGCGACGCCGCGACGACACGAAGCAGAGATTGGCGACGAGCACGCCGAACGCGACCATCGCGATGACGAACTTGGCGCCCGAGCACGCCTCGGCCACCTCGAAATAATAGCGGCCCGCGTGGATCAGGACGCCGTCGACCACCGCGGGCACGCCGACGAGGTGAAGCAACGGCATGACGATGGCGACCGTCACCGTCTGCAGCGGCGGCTCGAGCCCCTCGCCGAACGGCACGAGGAAAAAGGCATAGGCGAGCGGGAAGAGCAGCCCGCGAGCAACTTTCGGGCCGAGGATCGTGACGACCGCACCTTGCAGCATCATCACGAGCCCCAGTTGGCGCGCGAACGCGACCGAGGCGGCATCGCCCATGAGCCAGCCGAACCCGCCGACCGCGACCAGTGCCAGCCCTGGCCACCAGCCGGTCGGTGTCAGTCGTGCGAGTTCGGCGCGGCGCTGCCAGACTAGCCACGCGACCACCGGGCCGATGAAGAGGCAATGGCCGAAGGTGGTGCTGGTCCACCAGATATGCGCGAGATCGCGAACGTCGGTGTGGAACGTCAGCAGGATCAGCGCCGCGGCGACCGCGAGCGCGATGCCGTGGCGGCGCCAGATCGTCATGCGGTGAGGCCGAACAACGCGTCGAGCGGGGCGAGCCTTGCGTCCCAGCCGTAGCGGCGGATGACTTGCGCGCGGGCAGCGTTGCCGAGCGCGGCGGCGGTTTCCGGGGCGTCGAGCAATGCGGTCACCTGGTCGGCGAAGTCCTGTGCGGATCGGGCGACGTGGACCGTGTCGGCATGGTCGATCCCCTCGGCGGCGGCGGCGGAGGCGACGACCGGGCGGGCCATCGCCATCGCCTCTAGCACCTTGTTCTGGATGCCGCGCGCGAGCTTGAGCGGGGCGGCGCAGACGTCGGCGGCGGCGAGCCAGCCGCGGACGTCGTCGACTGCGCCGGTGACGGTGACGTGGTCACCGGCGAGGGCCTGCACCGCGGGCGTGGGTGCGCGGCCGACGATCGCGAAGTGCGCGGGGTGGTGCCGGCGGACGAGCGGGAGGATGTCGCGCGCGAACCAGGTTACCGCGTCGATGTTGGGGCGGTAGTCCATCTGGCCGGTGAAGACGATCAGGGGGGCTTGTTCGCCCTCGTCGCCGGGGTGGTGGCGATGGGGAAGCTGCTCGAACGGCGCGGTCGGGTCGAACTTTACCGAGTCGATACCGTTCTCGACGGCGAGTATCCGCCCCTCGGCGCCGCCAGCGCGGAACAGGGCAGCTTCGGCTTCACTCACGAACAGGCTTGCCGAAACACGTGCCGCAACCCTGCGTTCGAACGCCCCGAGCAAGCGAGCCTCGCGGCGCATCATCCAGCGCATCGGCCCACGCGCATCGTCGGCGAACCCCGCGAACTTGGCGGAATCGACATCGACGAAATCCATGACGACGGGCGGGCTGTCGACCGGGAGATACTGCGCCATCTGGCCCGAGAAGCAGTAGATCCCGGACATGGCGGACACGAGGCGATCGACCGCTGCCCGCATCGCCGTGCTAGCAAACGCCGTGAGCGATACCGGCTTGCCTGTTGCCAGCGCCTCGACCGCGGCGCGTGCCTGCGACTTGCCGCGGGGCAGGATCGTGCAGCTTGCGAGCAGATCGGTGAACTCGGCCGGCGGGGCGAAATCGCCCGGGTCGTCCGCAAACGCCACCAGGTGCACGCGCGCCCGCTTCGCCAGATATTGCAGGATATGGAAGCTGCGGATCTTGTCGCCGCGGTCGGGGGGAAAAGGAACGCGGTGCGCGAGGAAGAGCAGGTCGCTCACCCCAGGCCTCGGGAAATCCATGGTCCCGCCGCGGTCGCCGCCCAGAGCGGCAGCTTCTTCCACGTCCGCACCATGAGCGCGTATTTGGGATTGAGCGGGTTCACCTCGCGCGCCGGGCCGCTGCTGCGCTTGGCATAGAGCCGCGGTTCGGGGGTGAAGCCCCAGTTCTTCTTGAACGCCGCCGCACCCGTGCCGGTCTTCGAGCGGCCGAAGTCGAACCGCGTGCAACCGCGCGCGCGTGCATGCGCCATCAGCGCGAAATACATGCGGTCGTTGGCACGCAACCCCCGCGCCGCCTCCGTGCCACCGCCCCAATAGGGGTAGACGGTGCCGTCGACATACAGGCTGAGCACGCTCGCGACCGCCTTGCCCTGGTGCCGGACGGTGAGCACGTCGGCGTCCATCGTCGCCGCCACGCGGCGGAACAGCTTGGCGGGAAATACCGGCGTGCCGAGATTGCGGACCGATTCGGCGTAGACGCGGTAGTGTTCGGTGAGCAGCGCGCGGTCGTTGCCGGTGACGATCTCCAGGTCGAAGCCGAGCGACCGGCGGACTTCGGCACGTTGCTTGCGCGGGATCGCGAGCAGTTCGGCGTCGTCGTCCGCGGCGAGATCGCGCGCGAACCCGAGGTAGCTCGTGTCGTCGCTGTCCCAGCCGTCCGGGGCCGGGCCGCCGCGCAGTTCGACCGACGGGCAGCCGGTGCGCAGCGCGAGGTTCCACGCAGCCGATGCGAGCGCCTCGATCTCGCCGCCCAGTATGCCGCCATCGACGCCGAACCCGGTCGACACGAGCGCACGCCCGAACAGCGGCGAGCGCATCTCCGTCAGCGGCAAAACACCGGCGATCGCGCCGTCGGTATCCTCGGCGAGCAGATAGTGCGCGCGCTGGCCGCAACCGTCCTGCACGGCGCGGCTCCAGGCGGGGAGGTGGAACGGCGTCGCGCCCGAAGTGACCGCGACGAACGCGGCGATCCGCGCACACTCGGCCGGATCGCGAAGGTCCGCTTCGCGCACGCCGACGGGCATCGGTGCGGTCACGCCAGCCGGGCCGCTTCGTGCGCTACCACGGCATCGACGCGGCCCCAGTCATGGCGACCGAGCAGCCCGCGCAACTTGCCCGACATCGCCCCGAGCCGCGAATAATGGCGGATCTTCGAGCGGATCGGCGCCTGCGCGACGCGCGGCTGCGCGGGATCGATCTCCCACGGGTGGAAATAGAACATCGCCGGGCGGTCGACGCGGTTGACCTGCCGGACCGCGAAATCGGTGATCGCGGCGGGCAGCAGTCGGAAGAACCCGCCGCCGGTGGCCAGCCGCCGCTTGCCGAACTCGGCGACCGTCACCGGAACCTCGATCAGCGCGCTGTCGGCGAGCGGCTTGAAGCCGTAGCGCGGCGCGTCGAGCCAGCCGTAATGATCGTGCTTCACCGGCGCGACGCTGGAGGAATAGGCATAGCCCGCCTCCGCCAGTTCGACATGCGCCCAGGGGGTACGCTGGTCGATCGAGAAACTGGGCGCGCGGTAGCCGGTGACCTTCGTGCCCGCGGCATCCTCGATCGCGGTCCGGGCGCGCGTCAGGTCCGCGCGGAACATCTCGGGCGTCATCGTGAAGACGCGCTGGTGATCCCAGCCGTGGCTCGCGATCTCGTGCCCCGCATCGACGATCCGGCGGATCAGCGCTGGGTAGCGGTGCGCAACCCAGCCGAGCGTGAAGAACGTCGCCTTGGTGTTCGATTCGGCGAACAGCGCGAGGACCGCGTCGGTGTTCGCCTCGACCCGCGGCTGCAACGAATCCCAGTCCGACTTGTCGATGACCTTCTCGAACGCGCCGACCTGGAACCAGTCCTCCACGTCGACCGACATGCCGTTTAGAACAGCCACTTTACGCCGCGTCATGCCAGGCGGCGACGCCGCGGATCGGTGCGTATTCGGGCTTGTCGTCGTCGCTCTCGACCCAGTCGACCAGCAGCGTCAGGACGCGGCGAAGCGCCTTGTCCTGCAATTCGACGCGCGCCTCCAGATCGGCGATGCGGTCTTCGATCGCGGGATCCGTGCGGGGCGTCTCGGCGGCGGGCACCGACTTAACGATCGGTTCGGCGGCGGCGGAAACAGGAGCGGCAGCCCCCTTCCCCGTATCGGTCACAAGCATCGGCAGGTCGCCCTCGAGGTCACGCTGCACCGATCGCACCACGGCGGCATCGATGACCGTCAGATCCTCGATCGCGGCGTACAGCATCACCCGCCCGGCAAGCTGGTTCAGGCGGCGCGGTACGCCCGCCGAGCCGGCATAGAAGGCCGGGAACGCGTCGTCGGCGAAATCGGGATTGCCGGTCCAGCCGACCACCGACAGGCGGTGTGCAAGATAGTCCGACACCTCGTCCTCTTCCATCGGATCGAGATGGTGGATCGCGATCACGCGCTGGCGAAGCTGTTCGAGCCGCTCCGAACCATGAAGCCGATCGCGGAACTCGGGCTGGCCGAGCAGGACGATCTGCAACAGCGCGTGGCCGCCCGCCTGGAAGTTGGACAGCATGCGCAGTTCTTCGAGTGCGGATACGGGCAATGCCTGCGCCTCGTCGACGATCAGCAGCGTGCGCTTGCCGGTCCGCGCGACCGCGTGCAGACCGCGTTCGATGCCGGTCAGCAGCTCGGCCTTGGTCAGCCCGGCGGGATCGACCTTCAGGTCGGTCGCGACGATCCGCAGCAGGTCGTCCGCCTCGATCGCGGTCGAGACGAGGCGGATCGCGTTCAGCCGCTGGTGGTCGATCGTGTCCATCAGGTGACCGACCAGCGTGGTCTTGCCCGCGCCGATGTCGCCGGTGATGACGATGAAGCCCTCGCCCTGCGCCAGACCATAGCCGAGATACGCCATCGCCTTGCGGTGGGTGGCCGTCTCGAACCAGAATTTGGGATCGGGGGTGAGCTGGAACGGCCTACCCGTCAGTCCGTAATGTTCGTCGTACATCTGCTACTCACCTTCAGAACTGGTACCGCGCACCGATCAGCGCCTGCGCCGACCACTCGCTGTCGAAATCACCGACCTTGAAGCTGTAAAGCCCGAGCGACGCGGTTGTGCCGAGGCGCCCGAAATTGTGATAATATGTGCCCGTCCCGCCGTACGACCAGACATCGTCGTCGCCGCTGACGGCGTCCGCGGCGATGTTGGCGACGCCCGGCTCGTAGTAATTGACGAACAGGTCGGCATTGATACCCGACACGCGCGACAGCGTGCGCGCGTAGAACAGCTGCCCGTAATAGCTCTGGTCCTCGACCCCGGATATGATGATCCCCGGCGAGACGTTCGGCGAATACAGCTTGCGGTTCGTATAGCCGAGCCCACCGCCCCAGGTGTTGCGCCCGCGGGTCGCGACGATCACGCCGTCGATGCCGCGCGCGCGGTAGCTGGAGGTCGAGATCGACTGGAACACGTTGTCGAGGCACGCGCCCGGTGCGGCGCCGGTCGAGCCGAACACGCAGCCGTTGAACTGCTGGCCGAGCCCCTGTTGCTGGCCGGTCTGGAAGCTGGTCGGCAGGTTGCTGAGCCCGGTGCGGAGCTGGCGACCGAAGGTCTGGACGCCGTCGTACAGGTTGACCGACATGCCGACCGACTGCGATGCCTGGTAGGTGGCCCGGCCGGTGACGCTGAGCGACCCGTAGCGGCGACCGACATGGCCCTCCACCGAGGTGCGGCGATTGGGACGCCAGATCACGCCCGCGTCGTAATAGACGCCGTCGGTGCGATAGGCGATCCGCCGCGGGGAGTTGGGATCGGTGACGTAGCGGCCGTTATCGTCGAGCACGGCCACGCCGGCCGCGTCGACCAGCGGGTCCTTCTGCGTCGATTCGATCTTCTCGTAACCGACGCCCGCGGTCAGCGCGACATAGGGCGAGATCGGCTGCACGACGTCGCCGCGGCCCAGATACCCTTCGTAGCGCTGGCTGAGCTGGCCCGCAGTCTCGCGGTCGTACGCGCCGCTGAGCGTCACGCCGAACGGCAGGACGGCGCCGGGCGCGACCGAGGCGCTGGCGTTGACCGTGTGGCCGATCGAATCGTCGTAATAATCGAGCCGCTGCCCGCCGAGGCTCGCATCGGCATAGGTCGGCGTCTCGACCTTGGTGTAGCCGAGGCGATACAGCGCGTTGAACGCGACCGGACCGACATTGGTGCTGAGCGTCGGGCCGCCATAGACCGAATAGACCTGCGACACGTTGGCGACGTTGCCGACGAGCAGGCCGGGTGCGGCGCCGCGAATGTCGGAGCGCGCGCGCGTGGCGATGCCGCCGGCTTCGAACGTCAGGTCCTTCGTCACGCGCGCATTGACGCGGGCGAGGCCCGAATGGACGTCGCTGTCGCCGACATCGTCACCCCAGCCGAAGCGCCGCTCATAGCGATAGCTGACCTGACCCGTGACGCGCTGCGTCTGGATCGAGGCGTCCACGCCCGCCGCGAGACTGGTATAGGTGAGCACGTCGCCGCCGTTGAGGTCGGCGTTCAGGATCTGGCTCGCCTCGATATACGGATTGATCGTGACGCGCGGCGCCGTCTGCGCATTGGCGGGCACGGCGGTGAGCGCGGCGACCATCGCCGCACCGCCCGCAAGCACGAGACGCCGGGTGGATTTCACGCTCACTGTGGGCCCTCCTGGCCGTAATAGCTGCCGAAGCGCGCGCCGCCCTGGACGAACGAGACGGCATTGAGGACGAGCTGGATATGCTCGCAGCCGTCGAGAAGATTGACCGCGGCGCGCAGTTCGCTTTCGGGCGTGCGATCGGCGCGGACGACGAGCATCACCTGCCCGACGCGCATCGCGAGCACCGAGGCCGGCGATGCGGCAAGCGCTGGCGGCGAATCGAAGATGATGACGCGGCGCGGGTTGGCGGCGAGCAACCGCGCGATCACCGCCTTGGTCCGTGCGCTGGCGAGCAGTTCGGTGTCCATCGCGGTCTTCGTGCCCGCGGGCAGGATCGACAAATGCGCGACGTCGGTCTGGATCACGAAATCCTCGACGTCGATCCGCGAATCGCCGAGCGCGTCGAGCAGGCCGGGGCCATCCGCCAGTCCGAGCCGCTTGACGACGTCGGGCTTGGCGACGTCGGCGTCGACCAGCAGCACCTCGGTATCGCGCTCGGCGGCGATCGACAGCGCGAGATTGACCGCGCAGAACGTCTTGCCGTCGCCCGGGCGTGCCGAACAGACCAGGATCATCCGCGCCTTGTCGGGGCTGCCGCCCTCGGCAATGCGCGTGCTGGCGATCAGCAGCTGGCGCTTGATCAGGCGGAACTCCTCCGCGAGCGGGCCGACCGGTGCACCGGGCACGATCATGCCGCTGGCGGCGAGCATCCCCCGATCGATCCGCACGGTATCGGTCGGATCCTCGGGATAGAAGAACTCGTCGGACAGTTCGTCGCCGACCGGTGCGCGCAGTTCCTCGGGGATCGCCAGGAAGGTCGGGTCGGTGAAGGCGGATGCCGCCTCCGGTACGTGCTGAGCGCGCGCATCGAAAGCGGGGGCGGCGAAAGCGGGCGCGGCGACCACGGGCGCATCGACGACCGGCGCCTGTGGCGCAGGCGCGTCTATGGTCGGCGCCTCGCCCACACCATTCTTGGCACGGACATGCGCGCCGAAATCATACACCTTGGCCGCACGTTCGAGCAGCGAGGGTTCGCGAACAGGTTTCGTCACGGTCGTCCCTCCCTATGCCGCCAGCCCGCGCTGAAGGATCTCGACCCCCAGCAACAGGACATAGGCGGCGCCCAGCGCGGCGGTGCCCCCCATGAACATCTTCAGCTTGCGGCGACGCTGGGTCGATTGTACCCGAGTCACCACTTCGCCGATCGCGCCGATCACCGGCATGCCGGCAACCTTTTCGAGCCGCGCGGTCGTCGCGAACGTCGACCGCAACTGCCCCATCGCGAACGCCGCGCCGATCCCCGCCGCAAGACCGGCGATCAGCACGCCCGACAATAGCAGGATTCGGTTCGGCGCGCTCGGGGTCTGCGGCATGGTCGGCGGATCGATCACGCTGAACTTGACGTGGTCGGTCTGCGACTGCGCCTGGCCAACCAGCGCGGTCTGCTCGCGCTGCCGCAGCAACGTGTCGTACTGGTCCTTCTGGACCTGGTAATCGCGATCGATCTGGCCCTGCTCCGCCGCCACTTCGGGATCGCCCGACAGCTTCGAATTGAGCAGGTCGAGATCGCCCTGCAACTGGCTCTTCCGCATCCGGAGCGAGGCGACGGTCGCCTGGCGATCCATCGCCATCGACTGGAGCGAGGCATAGAGCGGGTTCTGCGCACTGCCGCCGGCGCTGCCGCCGGACAGCGGTTCGCTGCGCGCCGCCGCGGTGGCGGCTGCCAGCTGGCTCTTCAACGCGATGACGTCGGGATGGTTCTCGGTATAGCCGCGCGACCGTGCATCGGCGAGCTGGCCCTGGATCGCCTGCAGCCGCGCGCGCGCCGGCCCTGCCGCGCCCGCGACGCCGCCCGCGCCTGCGATCGTCGCCGGCGTTCCCGCCATCTGGCCCTGCACCGCCGACAGGCTGGACTGCGCGGCGGCAAGATCACCGTCGACCTGCGCCATCTGCGAACGCACCGCGCTGATCCGGTCGCCGACCGAACCGGTCCCGGGCAGCGAGCCCAGATACTGATTCTGGAACGCCGCCCGCTTCGCCTCGGCATCGCCGAGCTGCTTCTGGCGCGCCGCGAGCTGCTGGTCGAGGAAGGTCAGGCTCTGCGTCGTCTTCGACCGGTCACCAGCCAAATTCTGCTCGACGAACAGGTCGATCAGCTTTTGCGTCACCTGCCGCGCGATCTTCGGGTTGGCGGCGCTCGTCGTGATCTGGAACAGATTGTCCTGCTGCGACGCGATCTTGATGTTCGGCTGCAGCGCGGCGACCCGGTCGGCGACGTCGCGGTCGCTCGACACGGTGTTCGCAAGATCGGTGCCGCGAACGACCTTCTCCAGGTTCACCGCGGTGATCAGCGTCGAGCGGATCGTGTCGACCGTCATCGGGATGTTCTGCGGTGCGCCCTCCATGCCCTCGGGCAGGATCGTCTGCATCTGCACGAACACGCGCGCGGTCGATTCGTACCGGCTGGGGATCTGCGACACGACCAGCCAGCCGAGCACGCACACGCCCCACGCCACGCCCAGCGCCAGCCAGCGCCGCGTCCAGATCGCGTGGAGCGCGATGCGTACCTCGTCGAAGATCCCGTTCATCCGGTCGGCCTCAGAACATCGATTCGGGGATGATGATCACGTCGCCCGGCTCGAGCCGGACATTGGCCGACGAATCGCCCTTCTTGAGCAGGTTGCCGATCTGCAACGCGAATTCGGACTGCTTGCCGGTCGCGCGGTCGTAGCGGACCAGCCGCGCCTTGTTGCCCGCCGCATATTGACTGAGCCCGCCGACCGCGATCATCGCGTCGAGCAACGTCATGTTGGCGCGGTACGGGATCGACGCCGGCTTCTCGGTCGCGCCGACGATGCGGACCTGCTGGCTGTAGGTGCCGCTGAAATTCTCGACGATCACCGAGACGATCGGGTCCTTGATATAGGCGCCCAGCGCCTTCTTCATGTCGTCCGCGAGCATTGCCGGGGTCTTGCCGACCGCAGGCATGTCGTTGATCAGCGGAGTCGTGATCCGGCCATCGGGGCGCACCTGCACCTTCGACGACAATTCGGGATTGCGCCACACGAAGATGTTGAGCTGATCGAGCGGACCGATCACATACTCCTCGCCCGGCAGCTCCTTGTTCGCGACGTACGACGCCGGCGGCAGCTCGGGGCGGCCGCCGGTGGTCGAGCACGCGCCCAGAGTCATGGCGACGAGGCCGACGGTGAGCAGGGACTTGGAAACGGATCCGGAACGCATGGGCACTTTATCTCCTGGCGCCACACCGGCCGTCGGTTGCCCGGCGGTCGGCTAAACTCAACCTCGGCTATGCAAGGAACAGGTGAAGATAGCGTTAGGAGCGCCCTGTAACCATGCTCCCCCAAGACGTTGGCAGTCGGGGCTTACCGACCAGTAACGATCTCGGCGGCCGGTGGATGCCCCAGAAATGCAGTCGGGCTCGCGCTGGCGCCGTAAGCGCCCGCCAGGAAGATCGCGATCAGGTCGCCGACCGCGACCGGTGGCAGCGCTATCCTGTCCCCCAGCCGGTCCAGGGGGGTGCAGAGCGGGCCGACGACGGAGACGGTTTCGGTCGCTTCGTGCGCCATCCGCCCAGCCACCGCGATCGGATAGTTGCGGCGGACGACGGTGCCGAAATTGCCGCTCGCGGCGAGTTGGTGGTTGAGGCCGCCGTCGACGACGACGAAGGTCTCACCCTGGCTCAGCTTCACGTCGACGACGCGGGTGAGGTAGACGCCCGATTCGGCGACAAGCCAGCGGCCGAGTTCGATCGCGAAGCGGGTGTCGGCGAGGATGGCCGGACGTGCGGCCAGCGATTCGCCCAGCGATTCGCCGACGCATTCGACATCGAGCGGGGTGTCGCCGGAGAAATACGGCACGCCGAACCCGCCACCCAGATTGACCAATGGAGGTGCGAACCCGGCTTCGTCGGCCAGCCGCGCGGCGAGTGCTATCGTCGCAGACTGCGTCTCGACGATCGCGCCGGCGTCGAGCGCCTGGATGAATGCATCGAGCTTCTCGCCGGCGCCGGTAAGCTCGATGGTGTAAGTGTTGTCGGAAACGTCGATGATGCGTCCGCGGAAAATGTCGGCCATGCG
>JAYVRZ010000242.1:0-7103 GCA_043775965.1 Sphingomonas sp. | reverse complement strand
GTCACTCAGACCAAAGCGAGGAGGGAACGGCATCTGCAGGGTGAATCAGATACCCACGCCCGCCGCAACCTTTTCCGCCACCCCCGTGAGCAATTACGTTCGGCAAGCCGAGCATAAGTCGAACGCGTTTGCCAGTTCGTTCCTGATGCTAGTTCGGATATCCTATCCGAAATGCCCAAAGTTCCTGCCCTTAAGCAAATCGTCGCGAAGAAAAGTATGCATTCGGTGAGCACCCTCTGGTTGGCGCGCCAACTCGATATTCGGTGACACGCCGTCGCCGCGTTTCATGCCAGAAGAAAATCGGCCCACTCGTTCATCAGCACGCGGCGCCGGTCGAAAAAGTCAGTCCGCCGGTAAGCCGCCTCAACGGCGTTCGCGATCCGATGCGCTAGCGCCTTATCGGCGACCTCCTTGGGAACGTTGGTGCATTCAGCCACCCAGTCGGTAAACGTGCTGCGAAAGCCGTGTACGGTCGCGTTCTCCTGTTTCATGTCGCGAAGCACTTTCAGCATGGTCATGTCGCTGATGGGCTTACCGCGTGAAAAGGTGAATAGCAGGCTGTCAGGTCGCGCCTTGCCATGCAGTTCAAGGTGCCTTCGATGAATATCCCGCAGTAACTTCACCGCAGGTGGCGCCAGCGGGACAAGGTGCGCCTCCTTCATCTTCATACGCACGGCCGGTATGGACCAAACTGCGCGGTCAAGATCGAATTCGCTCCATGTTGCCCCCCGCGCCTCATTGGACCGAACGGCGGTCAGGATCGTGAGCCGGAGAGCGTCACGACCCAGTGTCGATGGCAGCGCCGATAAGGCCTTTATAAATGCTGGAGCATTCTCGTGCGGCATTGCCGCTCGGTGGGTCACCTGATTGGTCTGGCGCGGAAGACCCCGTGTCACTGATCGCAGCGATACCTGATCCGGCAGCAGACCTTTGATGTGCGCATAATCGAGTACGCTGCCAATCCTCTGGAGAACCCGCTTTGCGCTCTCGGGAATGGTAAGCCAGATCGGCTCCAGCACACTCAGTACCGAAGGACTGTCGATCGCGGTCACGGCCTTGCCGCCAATCAGAGGAAAGACATGGCGTTCGAAACTCGACATCCAGGACGCGTGGCGCTGATCCTTCCAACCGCCCTTCATCGCTTCATAGCAATCCCGCGTCACCGCCTCGAATGTCAGGACAGGCTTGCGCGCAGGCACCTTCCTGGCGACAGGATCGATCCCAGATCTGATAGCCTTTCTAATAGCCATCGCGAGTTCACGCGCCTCGGCGAGCGATACGTCGTGCGCACCGCCCAATCCAAAATCACGCCGCCGCCCGTTATGCGCAAATCTGAGTATCCACGAGCGTGCGCCACTTTTGCGAACATGCAAGTGCAGTCCGTACATATCAGTGTGCCTACCGGGTCCGGCATTCCTAATTTTCAGTGCTGTGAGTGGCATTAGTAATAAACTCCGAGTCTCCACAAATCGCCCCACCTTTTACCTCGGATTTAATAGGAAAAGATAGGATACGCTGACCCAACACCTTCCAGCTATTCATTTCCGGATCAATAGTTTGAGACGAATTGGAAATTAATGGAACTCGAACTGTCTATCCGTAGGGGTCACCAATCGGCATTTTCGTGATGGAAATGTGTGGTTACGCCATTCTGTCTTCTCTGCTGGTCCAGTAATTTCGTACAGCGAGTACCGAAATGGTCCTCATGGCGGCGCCCTGGAGGCAGCCTGGCATCTGTTGTCACTATCTGCACCGACACAGTCCTGTAAAATGTCTGACTTTCGGCGGGACGGCGCGCTGGCAGGTTTCGCTAGCCACGAAAGCCCCAAAGAATACTGCTCAAGCCGATATACTCTCCCTTCAAGCCAACGCAGCGTTGGTGCGGCAGTTCGAGGGATACGGTGTCGGATCAAATTAACCGGTAAGTCGCTTCGCCGCACGCGCTTGATCAATACGTCCCATCGCCCTGGTTTGACGAACGTTTACCGGATCGTGACGGTGACCTGATCCGTAGCATGACCGGCGAGATCGACGAGCCTCAGCTGGTGGCGACCCGGCGGGGCGAAAAACAGGAGTTGCTGGGCGGCGGGACCAAGGTCGCGATCGTCGAGGAAGATGTGGTGGGCGCGGACGTCGCCAATGGTCTCGATCGCCAGGCGCTGGCGGTCGGCGGGGATGTCGGGGTCGATCGCATAGACGCTGCCCGAGGCGGGGTTGACGATCCGGGCGCGGCGCGCGGTGGCGGGCGCGGCGGCGATCAACGACTGGCCGGTACCGCGGACGAAATACTCGGTGCGGGGTTGCTCGATCGCGTCGGCGAAGGCGATGCGGCGCCGCTCGACGCCATCTGGCATTGGGGGGACACCGTCATCGTCGCGGTTTAGCGCGAGCATGACGTCGCGCCAGACCGGCGCCGCGCCGCTGGTGCCCGATACGGCGCGCATGGGATCGCCCTCGACGTTCCCGACCCAGACCGCGACCGTGTAGCGGCGCGAGAAGCCGACGCACCAATTGTCGCGCATGCCTTTCGAGGTGCCCGTCTTCACTGCGGTCCAGAAGGGGAGTCGCAGGGCTGAATCGAGACCGAAAGTGGCGGCGCGGGCGTTCGGGTCTGCCATCATGTCGGCGACGATCCAGGCCGCGGCCGGCGTCGTGACGGGGCGGGCCGCAACGCGCGGGGCATCGGTCGTAAGACGCAGCGGCGACCAGCGTCCGACATTCGCGAGCGAGCGGTAAGCGTCGGCCTGTTCGAGCAAGGTCACCTCGGCCGATCCGAGCGCGAGGCTGAAGCCATAATAGTAGCCGTCCTCGACCAGCCCGCGATAGCCGGTATCCCACAGTCGGTCGCGGAACGGCTCGACCCCGACGAGCAGCAGAGTGCGCACAGCGGGGACGTTGAGCGATCCCGCCAGCGCGCTGCGCACCGACACGCGTCCCTTGAACCCGCGATCGTAATTCTGCGGGACGTAGAGCCCAGAGGCCGTGTCGAGTTGTACCGGAGAATCGTCGAGCACCGAAGCCGGCGTGAGATAGCCGTGCTCGATCGCCTGCGCGTAGAGGAACGGCTTTAGCGTCGATCCCGCCTGGCGATAGGCGTTGGCGGCATCGACCGCGGGGGCGGTCGACGCGCCGCCGATCCCGCCGACATAGGCGAGGACGTCACCGCTCGCATTGTCGATCACCACCGCGGCACCGTCGCGCGCCCGCGATCCGCCGAGGCCGAGCAACTGGCGACGCAGCGCCGCGGCCACCCGCCGCTGGATCGCGGCATCGAGCGTCGTGGTGATCCGCAACCCCGGCCTGGTCAGCAGCCGATCGGCAAGATGCGGCGCGAGGCCGGGATCGAGCGCCAGGGTCCGCGCCGGGCCGAGCATCGACGCCGCCTCGCTACCGAACCGCGCGCAATCGCCGTCTCCGCCGATCCGACAGGCCCGCGCGGCGATGCGGGTGGAGGGCGCCTGCGGATCGGGCAACAGCGCCGTCAGCAGCAGCGCATCGTCGCGCGCCATCGCCGCCGGGGTCTTGCCGAACAGCGACAGCGCCGCCGCCCCGATTCCCTGCGCCTCGCCACGGAACGGCGCGAGGTTGAGATAGGCTTCGAGGATCTGGTCCTTGCTCCAAGTCATCTCCAGGGCCTGGGCCGCGCGCATCTGGCGGAGCTTGTCGCGCCAGCCGCGCGCGCCGGGCATGGCCAGCGTCGGCGACAGGAACGCGGCGACCTGCATCGACAGCGTGCTCGCGCCCCTGCCCCGCTCGCCCTTGGCACGCGACCGCATCGATCCCAGCACCGCGAGCCAGTCGACACCGCCGTGGCTGCGGAAGCGCGCATCCTCCGCCGCGACGACGGTGTCGGGCACGACCGGTGCGATCTGGCCGAGCGGCACCCACGCCAGGCGGCGCGCGGCGAAATTGACGCGCGCGCTGTCGATCAGCACACCGTGGCGATCGTAGAGCCACGCCTCGGACGGCTTCCAGCTCGCGCGAACCTGCGCATACCCCGGCAAGGGCGGCGGGTACGTCGCCCAGTCGAACCCGATCGCCGCCAGGATCAGCACCAGCAATCCGGCAAGCGCCGCGCGCTGCCTCATCGATCCGCGACGACGATCGGCTGGTTCGGCACCGCCGCGTGGATCGCCGGCGAATACATCGCCTCGACCCGGCTCGGCGGCAGCTGGAACCGGCCGGCACCGTTGAGCCGCAGCGTGTACGACACGGTCGCGGTGCCCTTGGGCAGCCACGCGAAATACGCGCGCCAGGTATCGCGGCCGCGCTCGACATAGCTTGGCCCGCTGCCCTCGCTCTCACCGCCCTGCTGGAGCAGCTGCGATTGTCCGCCGAGATCGCCGATTACGGTAGCGCCCGCCGGCACCGGATCACTGATCGCAACCCAGCTTCGCTCGGCGCTCGCCTCGACCGTCAGCGTCACGCGCAGCACGTCGCCCGTGGTCAGCCGTCCCTTGGCGCGCGCCTGCACGACATCGACCTTCCGCGTCAGGCGATACCCGGCGAACAGCGGTTGCCTGAGCGGTACGGCCGCCGAGACCGACACCGTCGCCCAAGGCCCTGCGCCGCCGCCTTGCGCCAACCGGAGCGGACCCGCGGCGGCGAGCGGGAACGACGTCGACCGTGCCGCCTCCGCCAATGGCCAGCCGCGCGCGATGCTGCGTCCACCATAGGACAGCATCGTCGTGCCGGTGACCGCCTGCGCCGGATAGATCTGCGCAAAGCGACGCGCGGCGATCGTGCCCCAGGCATTGGCGGTGGTCGTGTCCCAATGCCCGCGCGACTGGCGCAGCGCAGTGCCGACCATCAGGCGCGGCGCATCGTCCTGCCAGCCGGGCCGGCCGAGCACCGCGGCGGTAACCTTGTTCGCCGCCTCGTCCGCCGACGACATCAGCCACCAGGAGGCGTTCGCCGAGTCCGACAGATCGAGCCGCGTGCCCTCGAACACCAGCCGGGTCCGCAACACCGCCTCGGCCTGCGCCTTGGCTTCGCCCGCGGTGCCGGGGATCGCATCGAGCGCGGCGATGTAATCGGCCAGGCTCGCGGTCGGCATGTCAGCGGGTGTCATCCCGATCTGGCCGAGCATCGCCGGTGTCGCCTCGCGCTGCCGCGCGAGTGCCGCCAGCGCCGCGATCTTGGTCAGGCGGACATCGCCGTAATCCTCACGCCGCAGCCGCCCGTCGAGCACCGCCTTCATCGCCTCGATCATCCGCGCGCGCTGGACCGGCGGCAGCGACAGGTTCGCCGCCCCCGTGATCGACAGGACATACGAAGTAAGCGCCTCCGAACCCTGCATCGTGTCGCCCGGGAAATAGCGGAGCAGGCCGTCGGGCGCCTGATAGGTCGGGATCTCGCCTGCCAAACTCGTCCAGCCCGCCACATCGCCGAGCACGATGATCCGCGACAGCCGCTGCTCGAAGCAGTTGTACGGGTAGCGCGTCATGTAATCGCGCACGCCGGCAAGTGACGGCGCGAGCGTATCGGCGAGACGGATATCGACGCTGCCCCGGCCCGGCAACGCGCCGGCGGGCGGTGCGATCGGGATCATCGTAGTGTCGCCGACACGCGCTAGCGTCGCCGCCCAGATCTCGGTCGGGACCGCGGGGATCACGTCCTGCGTGACCGTCAGCTGATCGGTGGCACGGCCATCGTCGCTCTTCGCACGCACCGTCCAACGTAGCGTATCGACGCCAGACGGCGCGGTGAGGTTCCACGCGACCGGCGCGGCGCCGCCTGCTGGGATCGTGACGGTCAGCGGCTTGCCCTGCGCGATCCGCGGGAAGACGTCGATGGTCGCAGTGACCGTCATCGGGCGATCCGAGCCGTTACGCAGCGTGAACCGCGCGCCGTAGAAATCGCCCGAGCGGACCAGCGGCGGCAGGCCGGCATAGAGCGACAGGTCCTGTGCGGTGCGGATATCAGTACTGCCGGTGCCGAACGCCTGCGCGCCATCGGTGACGATCGCGACAAGCTGGAACGACGACAAGGCGTCCGACAGCGGCACCGTCACGCGCGCGCGCCCCTGGGCGTCGAGCGGCACATGGCCCTTCCACAGCAGCACCGGCTGGAAGTTCTCGCGGTTGAGCCCCGACAGGTCGCCGCCACCGCCGCCACCACCCGCTTCGAGCGCCTTGCGCCCATAGTGCCGCTTGCCGACGACCTGCATCTGCGCGGTCGCGGTCAGCACCGACAATGGGCGATCGCCCATCATCGCGTCGAGGATGTTCCAGCTGTCGTTCGGCGCCAGTTGCAGCAGCGCCTTGTCGACCGCGGCGAACGCGACATCGGCCTCGCGTGCCGGACTCCCGTCGGGCTTCTTCACCTGGACCAGGACGTTGGCGGTGCCGCGCGGCGCATAGCGTTCGCGATCGGCCTTGACCGCGACGGCGAGCGTATGCCCCTCCCAGCCGACCTTCACCTTGGCGATGCCGAGGCGGTAGGCGGGCTTGGCCAGGTCGACCAGCGCAGTCGGTTCGGCTGCGTCCTCGGGCGTATCCGACAGGCCGAGTGTCCGCGCGATGCGGTGAACCCAGCTCCAGAACCCGCTCTCGACACGGCCGCGCACGACCAGCACCGACACATAGACGTCGGGCGCATAGGCCGCGTCCATCGGCACCTCGATCACCGGGTCCTTGCCCGACAATTCGGTGACGAAGCTCGACAACACGCCCTCGCGCTCGACGCTGACGAGCGCGGTCGCCGAGCGGAACGGCATCCGCACCTGGAACCGTGCGGTCTCGCCCGATGCATAGGCCAGCTTTTCGGGGACGACATCCATCCGGTCGCCATTGTCGCCGCCGAACCACCAGTCGTCATCGCCAGCAAGCCACACCGACTTGACCGAGCGCGCGACGTTGCCGTCGGCATCGGTGGTGGTGACGACCGCGTAGATCTCGCCCGAAACACCGGGATCGACCTTGCATTGCGCCAGGCCCTTCGCATCGGTGGTGGCGCTGCACGACGCGGACAGTTTGGTCGTCCGCATCCGGTTGTCATAGGCGTAGAACCCGCCGATCAACCGCCGTCGCGCGGTCAGGATCTCGCGGCTGTACAGCGCGACCGACAGTGTCTGCCCCTTGATCGGCTTGCCGTCGGTATCG
>JAYVRZ010000241.1:0-12100 GCA_043775965.1 Sphingomonas sp. | reverse complement strand
CCCGACCCTCTCCCCGCAGGGGAGAGGGCTATCGCGCCTCGGTACCCTCGCGCGCAAAAATTCGATCGGCCTCCCCGGTCTCTCCGAGCCCGAGACCGTCCGCCACTACACGCGCCTCTCGCGCCAGAATTACGGCATCGACCTCGGCTTCTTCCCGCTCGGCAGCTGCACGATGAAGCACAACCCGCGCCTCAACGAGAAGATGGCGCGGCTGCCCGGGTTCGCCGACGTCCACCCGCTCCAGCCGGTCGACACTGTCCAAGGCGCGCTCGAAGTCGTTCACCAGCTCGCGCACTGGCTCGTCACGCTCACCGGCATGACCTCGGTCGCGATGAGCCCCAAGGCGGGCGCGCACGGCGAACTCTGCGGCGTCCTCGCGATCCGCGCTGCGCTCGAAGCCAAGGGCGAAGGCGCGCGGAAAATCATCCTCGTCCCCGAGAGCGCACACGGCACCAACCCCGCCACCGCCGCGTTCGCCGGTTACAGCGTCGAGGATATCCCCGCCACCGCCGAAGGCCGCGTCGACACCGCCGCGCTGAAGGCCCGGCTTGGCCCCGATGTCGCCGGCGTGATGATCACCAACCCCAACACCTGCGGCCTGTTCGAGCGCGACATGCGCGAGATCTCGGACGCGGTGCATGCGGCGGGCGGCTTCGTCTATTGCGACGGCGCGAACTTCAACGCGATCGTCGGCCGCGTCCGGCCGGGTGATCTCGGCATCGACGCGATGCACATCAACCTGCACAAGACCTTCTCGACCCCGCACGGCGGCGGCGGTCCGGGTTCGGGGCCGGTCGTGTTCTCCGAAGCACTCACGCCCTACGCACCGCTCCCGTTCGTGGAAAAGCAGGGCGACCAATTCGTCCTGATCGAGGAGGAGAATGCCGACGAGCATCACGCCGGCAGCTTCGGCCGCATGGTCGCGTTCCACGGCCAGATGGGCATGTTCACGCGCGCACTGACCTACATCCTCAGCCACGGCGCGGACGGCCTGCGCCAGGTGTCCGAGGACGCGGTGCTCAACGCGAACTACATCCTGCGCAGCCTCGACGACACGCTCGACGCACCGTTCGGCCCGTCGGGTCCGTGCATGCACGAGGCGTTGTTCTCGGATTCGGGCCTCGCCACCGGCTTCTCGACGATCGACATCGCGAAGGGTCTGATCGACGAGGGCTTCCACCCGATGACGATGTATTTCCCGCTCGTCGTCCACGGCGCGATGCTGGTCGAGCCGACCGAGACCGAATCGAAGGCGGCGCTCGACCAGTTCATCGCCGCGCTCCGCTCGGTCGCCGAACGTGCCAAGGCCGGCGACCAGAGCCTCAAGACCGCGCCCCACTTCGCTCCCCGCGCACGCCTCGACGAGACGCTCGCGGCTCGGAAACCCGTGCTGGTGTGGAAGGAGTCCGCTCCGCTGGCGCAAGCGGCGGAGTAAAGCTCAGTCGAGCGGCGCCTCGGCACCACCCAGTGACGGCATCGGCGTCGGATCGGGTGTGGCCGGGGCAGCGGCGGTGCCGTCGTCCTTTGGTTTACGCGGTCCTGGGCGACGTTTCCCGGTCCGCGTTTCGGCCCAGAGCCGCAGCCGCAAGCTGCGTTGACGAGCGGATTCGACGAATTCGAACATCGACTTTACTCCTGCTGTATTGTTGCCATACTACACTAGTATGGGAGCCGGGCGTAGGGGGAATCGATGCAGGCGCACGAAGCACAGGGCTGGATCAGCTACGCGATCACGGCCGTCATCATCGGCATCGTCTTCGCGGTACGCTGGCGCCGGATGAGCGTGGTCAAGCCGCTCAAGCTCGAACGCCTCTGGGTCTTCCCCGCGCTCTACGCCGCCGCCGCGCTCTACATGTTCGTGATGTACCCGCCGCAGGGCCTCGCCTGGCTGTTCTGCGCGCTCGCGCTCGTGATGGGCGCGGCACTGGGCTGGCAGCGCGGCAAGATGATGCGGATCACCGTCGACCCCGACAGCCACGCGCTCAACACGACCTCCTCGCCGGCGGCAGTCCTGTTTCTGGTCGCGATCGTCGCGGTCCGCACCGGCGCCCGCGCGGTGATCGGCGATGGCCACGCGCTCCACCTGAACGCCTTCGCGATCACCGACATGCTCGTCGCACTCGCGCTCGGCCTGTTCACCACGCAACGCATCGAAATGTACCTGCGCGCCAAGCGTATGCTGGAAACCGCGCGGGTTCGCTGACGCGCCTCGTCATCCCCGCGAAGGCGGGGACCCATATTGGCGAGCGGCAGTAATCTGCACGACGGCTCAGCCAGTCTGGGTTCCCGCCTCCGCGGGAATGACGAAGTTTCCGCCCCTCACGCCACCGCCTGCTGCGTCTCCTCCCGCCGCCGGACATGCTCGCGCCACACGATATACAGCCCGCTGGCGACGATCACCGGCGCCCCCACCCAGGTCGCCTCCGCCGGTAGCGTATCGAACACCAGCCACCCCAGCAGTGTCGCCCACAGCAAGCTCGAATAATCCATCGGCACCACCACCGACACCGGCCCAAGCCGCAGCGACGTCGTCATCGCGATCTGCGCCAAGCCGCCGAAGATCCCGACACTCGCCAGACATACCCATGCGACAAGATCATGCGCCTGCGCCGCCCGCCCGTAGAACACCGACAACGGGATCAGCGACAGTGCCGAGAACCAGAACACGGTGGTCAACGCGCTCTCGGTCTTGCCGATCTGGCGCAGCAAAATCGACACGCTCGCCGTCCCGAACGCCCCCGCCAGCGCACACCCCGCCCCCCACAGCGGAAAGTGATCGCCACTCCCCGGCTGCGCGACGATCAACACGCCCGCGAACCCCGCCGCGACTGCCGCCCAGCGATGCCACCCGGTCGGCTCGCGCAAGACGATCGCGCCGAGGATCGTCGCGAACACCGGCACCGTGAACCCGATCGTCGTCGCTTCGGCCAGCGGCAACGCGACGATCCCGTTGAACGTGAACGCCATCGCCGACAGTCCGACGACCGCGCGAACGATATGCGCCGGCAACCGCTTGGTCGCGACCGACGCCAGCCCCGGCCCGGCGACGATCACGCCCGACACCAGCAAACACGCGCCGAACTGACGGAAGAACAGGATCTCCGACACGCTCGCGCCGTGCCGCTCGGCCAGCTTGATCGCGGTATTCATCAGCGCGAAGATCACGACCGACAGCAACCGCATGCCAATGGCGGGAAGGATGCGGTCGGTGGACATGCGCGTCCCGTACGCAAATCATGCCAGTCATCCCACCCCTCAAGTCATCCCACCCCTCAAGCCGTCGTCCCTCGAACCTCTATCCCAAACACAGCCATCCCCTAATCCCGCCCCACGCCCGTCGTCCCAGCGAAAGCTGGGATCTCATTGGGGAGGTTCTGCCCTCGCCGCAAAAGATCCCAGCTTTCGCTGGGATGACGGAGTTTGGTGAGTCCCAGCTTTCGTCTGAGAAACGGACGTAGGGGCACGAGGGCCTTGGCGGATGACGAACGGGGGATGACGCGCGAGTAAGACGGACCGAACACCGACGCGAACTCACAGGTGACGAACCCACCCGCACCCGCTATCCGCTCCCCCATGATAAAGCGCGCACTCCCCGTCACCCGCGAGGCGGATTTTTCCGCCTGGTACCAGGCCGTCATCTCGGAAGCCGATCTCGCCGAGGAATCCGGCGTCCGCGGCTGCATGGTCATCCGCCCCTGGGGTTACGGTATCTGGGAGCGTATCCAGCGGCTGCTCGACGACCGGATCAAGGCGACCGGCCACGAGAACTGCTATTTCCCGCTGTTCATCCCGCTCTCGTATTTCGAGAAGGAGGCCGAGCATGTCGACGGGTTCGCCAAGGAAATGGCGGTCGTCACGCACCACCGCTTGAAGGCCGACGGCTATGGCCGCCTGATCCCCGATCCCGAGGCCAAGCTTGAGGAGCCGCTGGTCGTCCGCCCGACCTCCGAAATGGTGATCGGCGCGGCGTTCGCGCGCTGGGTCCAGTCGTGGCGCGACCTGCCCGTGCTCATCAACCAATGGGCCAACGTCGTCCGCTGGGAGATGCGCACGCGCATGTTCCTGCGCACCAGCGAGTTCCTCTGGCAGGAGGGCCACACCGCCCATTCGACGCCGCAAGAGGCGCGCGACGAGACGCTCAAGATGCTCGAAGTCTATCGCGACTTCGCGGAGGAATGCCTCGGCGTCCACGTCATCGCCGGCGAGAAGCCCGAGAACGAGCGCTTCCCCGGCGCCGTCGCGACCTATTCGATCGAGGCGATGATGCAGGACGGCAAGGCGTTGCAAGCCGGCACCTCGCATTTCCTCGGCACCAATTTCGCGACGGCGCAGAACATCCGCTTCCAGAATGCCGGCGGCGAGTTCGAGTTCTGCAACACCACCAGCTGGGGCGTGTCGACGCGGATGATCGGCGCGGTCATCATGGTCCACGGCGACGACGACGGCCTGCGCGTGCCGCCGATGATCGCACCGTGGCAGGTCGTGATCGTGCCGATGCTGCGCGACGTCCCCGAGGACGCGGCGATCGTCGAATACTGCAAGTCGCTCCAGGCCGAGATCGCCAAGCAGTCCGCGCTCGGCGAACCGGTCCGCGCGCTGCTCGACCTCAAGCCCGCCAAGGCCGCGACCAAGCGCTGGGGCTGGGTCAAGAAGGGCGCGCCGATCGTGATCGAGGTCGGCGGCCGCGACATGGCCGGCGGCAACGTCACCGTGATCCGCCGCGACCGCCTCTACCGCGAGGACGGCAAGCTCGACAGCGTCGCCACGCCGCGCGACGCGTTCGTCGGCGATGTCGCGGGGATGCTGCACGACATCCAGGCGGGGCTGCACGTCGAATCGATGAACCGGTTGAAGGCGAATATCGTCCCCATCGACGACTTCGCCGCGCTCGAGGCGCATTTCGCAGAGAGCGTGAAGAACCCCGGCTGGGTCGATATCCGCTGGTCGAAGCCGACCGGCGCGGCGCTGGAGAGCGTGGTGACGCGGCTGAAGGCGCTGAAACTCACGATCCGCAACGCGCCGATGGGCCAAACCGGCTGCGACGACGGCGCGTGCATCTTCACCGGCGAGCCGGCAGTGGAGCGCGTGCTGATCGGCCGCGCCTACTGAGCGTTTCCGGCGCGGTTTCTACCGCGCCTTTTCCGTTTTCCTGCGTACGCAGGAATCCAGGGCCGCAAAGTGAGACGACCGTAACCCTGGGCTCCTGCGTTCGCAGGAGAACGGCATTGAGTCTGCCCGCGACAATCCGGTTCTCGATCTCCTGTCGTCAGAGCCGTCTAACACGGCGTTGCGCGAACCAGCCTGTTCTCCCACGAAGGCGGGAGTCCAGTCTGGATCCCCGCCTTCGCGGGGAGGCAAGGCCGCACGCAAGCGTCGCGGTAATCTTGGTGAGCCTACCACGACGCGGTGATCGCGAGTCCTCAGAACAACTCCCCCTGAGGCCCCCGCGGCGGGCGGAACAGGTCGTTCCGCAACGCGATCCGTTCCTGGTTCAGCCCGTGCTTCGCGCACGCGATCCGGAACCGCGTCCCCAGCAGATCTGCCCAAGGCCCTTGCCCCTTCATCCGCGTGAAGAAATTCGGATCGTTGTCGCGTCCCCCGCGCAGCGACGCGATCGTCGCCATCACCTTCCCCGCGCGATCCGGAAAATGCTCGTCGAGCCACGCCCGAAACAGCGGTGCGACCTCGAACGGTAGCCGCACCGGGATGAAGAATGCCCGGCTCGCCCCAGCCTCGGCCGCCCGCGCGATCAGGTGCTCGATCTCGTGATCTGTAATCGCCGGGATAACGGGGGCGATGGACACGTACACCGGCACCCCCGCATCGGCGAGTTTCCGCACCGCCGCCAGCCTGCGCTCAGGGTGCGGCGCGCGGGGTTCTACAGTCGAGGCGATCTTCGGATCGAGCGACGTGATCGACATCGCCACCGCCGCCAAGCCCTTCGCCGCCATCGGCGAAAGCAGGTCGAGATCGCGCACCACCCGGTCCGACTTGGTCGTGATCGTCAGCGGATGATCGGTCTCGGCCAAAACTTCGATGATGCCGCGCGTGATCCGCCAGTCGCTCTCGATCGGCTGGTACGGATCGGTGTTCGTCCCCAGCGCCATCGGTGCGCAGACATAGCCCGGCTTGCCGAGTTCCACCCGCAAAAGCGACGCCGCGGATGGTTTCGCGAACAGCTTGCTCTCGAAATCGAGCCCCGGCGACAAGTCGTGAAACGCATGGCTCGGCCGCGCGAAGCAATAGATGCAGCCATGTTCGCACCCGCGGTACGGATTGATCGAGCGGTCGAACGGCACGTCGGGCGACGCGTTGCGGCTGATGATCGTCCGCGGGGTCTCCACCGTCACGGTCGTGCGCAGCTTCGGGGCGATCCCGTCGATCCCCTCGCGCATGTCGAGCCAGTCGCCGTCCGCCTCGGTCTGCGGCAGATTGAACCGCCGGCTCTCACCGTTGAGCGTCGCACCGCGGACGGGTCGGGGGCTAATCATGGGTTGACGATACCGGCACATCTCGAACATAACAAGAACGCAATACCGGTGTATCGAGTGTGCGGCGCCTGATTATTGATCCAGATCTACAAGTTTAGAACTGTTTCATAAGCGCTTGGCACTGGTAAGAATGATCGCTCGCCGCGCCTTCGGATAGCGCGTAGGGCTGGGGAATGGCGGGACAGATGACCACCTTGGAACGCGCATTTGAACTGGCGCGATCGGGCGAATGCGACTCGGTCAACGACCTGCGCCAACGGCTGCGGCGCGAAGGATATGATGCGGTCCACCTCCACCTTCATGGTGCGTCGATCAACAAGCAACTTGCCGACCTGATGCACGCCGCCAGGGCCTGAGGCACTCCCACGCTTGGCTCCATGCCTTCGGTAGGGAGGCTGTCACGAGACGCCAAGTCGGAACGATGGCAGCTGGATCGGTAACGAAGGCGTCCTGGGCGAAACGGCACCAGATCGGTGACGTCTCGCCCATAAGACGTAGGGTCATTTCGCCGCGAGTTCGGTCGTCTTGGGCATGTTCAAGCCCGCAGCCGACCACTCGGCGGAGGTATGGCAGATGACCCGGTCGATGCGCGTGCCAGTCGATGCGGGCTCGACCATGCAGTATTTCTGCGTCTTCGCATTGTAGGTCAGCGTCGTCTTCTGCGGCGCGTTCGACGGTGCGGCGAGGACGGGTGCGCCGGTAGCGAGAACGGCGGCTGCGACGAGGCTCTTCAGGATGATCGATGGCATGATAGTGTCCCTGTGATTGGTGCGAAGCGCCCGGTTGGGCGGTGTCTCGACCAATGCACTTGGCGTGCCAGTTCTATAATACAGTGCCACAGTTCATTGAAGGCGTTCGAAACGCAGGGTTTTCTGCGGCCCCGAGGGGATCGCTTGGTTGGGGGAGCCTGCGAAGATCACACCAGAAGTTAGCGAAAATCTCGCGACCTTAGCAATACGGCCGACGTGCCCTCACCCTCGCCGCCTCCGGCGTCTTTCCCTCTCCCCTCGGGGGAGAGGGAAGGGCGCCGCGGCGTCCTCGCCGTGGGAAGAGTGAGGGCACGAGTAGAGGGCCACGACTATCGGAGCATTAGTGGCTTGGGCAATCCTGACGCACGACCCGTCCCGGTGCTGCCTTTCGCGGTTCGAGTGGGCATTGAAGGTATATAGCGCCGAACGCTGTAGTTCGGCGTCGAGTCTGTTAGGAACCGCCGATGAACGACCTTGCTGATCAACTTCGTGCCGCCGTCAGCACTGCGCCAAAGGGCGGACGGGTACTCGCAATCCATCTCTTTGGCATCGAACACGCCCAGCGACTCAAGTCTACTCCCCTGAAGTCACTCGCGGCACAGGCTGGACTTGGCGAATCCTTTGCAACGGAACCTCGGAAAGGAGTCCGGCTTGCCGAATTCGTTACAGTGAAGCGGCGTTAGGTCCGTCAGATCGACGTCCTTTACGGATACAAGACCGCCTGCTCTCAGCGCTCCAGCAGCCGCGGCATCAGTTCGACGAAGTTGCAGGGGCGGTGGCGGCTGTCGAGCTGGTCGCGCAGGATGCCGTCCCAGCCGTCCTTTACCGCGCCGGTCGAGCCGGGCAGCGCGAAGATGTACGTGCCCTTCGA
This sequence comes from Sphingomonas sp., assembly GCA_043775965.1. Classification (GTDB taxonomy): domain Bacteria; phylum Pseudomonadota; class Alphaproteobacteria; order Sphingomonadales; family Sphingomonadaceae; genus Sphingomonas. The sequence goes on along the minus strand of JAYVRZ010000241.1, from coordinate 3,989 downwards.
TACGCAGGCGCATGCGCGCGACTGGACGGTCGAGGTGCCGATCGTCTGGTAGCTCAGCATGCGGAAGAGTTCGCCGAAGCCCGGGATCATCTTCTCCGCGACCTGCTCGATCGCCTCGGGCGTCACGTCGCGACCCGTCACGCCGGTGCCGCCGGTCGTGATGACGCAATCGACCTCTGGATCGCCGATCCACGCGTGGAGGCGCGAGACGATCGTCTCGACATCGTCCTTCTCGATACGACGGTCTGCGAGAACATGACCCGCCTCGGTCAGTCGCGCGACCAAAGTATCGCCCGAACGATCCTCCGCCAGCCCGCGCGTATCCGATACGGTGAGCACCGCGATCCGCACCGGCAGGAAGGTCCGGCTTTCGTCGATCGGCATGCCGGTCAGTCGGCGCGCGTGAACGAAGCGGATTGCAGGCCCATCGACGCACTGCTCGTGACGGTCGGGTGGAACGGCGTGGCGTTGGCGCTCGCCCGCACATTCGGCGTCGCGTTCATCCGCACCGCGGTCGCACCCGGCAGGCCGGGGAAACGTGGCCACATGCCCTGCGCCAGCGCGTTGCGGCTGGTCGACGCCTTCTTGCCGCCCTGCGCCTCGTACATCCAGTAGTTGCGCAGCACGGTCGTCACATAGCCGCGCGTCTCCCAATACGGGATGCTCTCGATATACAGCAGCGGATCGCCGTTATCGTGGACGATCGCGTTCCAGTCGCCGACCGGGCGCGGGCCCGCATTATAGGCCGCGATCACCTTGGGCAGCAGCCCGCCGGTGACGCCCGTCATGTCGCGCAACCGCTCGAGATGGCGCTGGCCGATATCCATGTTGGTGCTCGGCTTGGTCAGCGCCTTGGTGTCGATGAACGTGCCACGTTCGCGTGCGAAATCGGTCGCCGCGGCGGGCATGATCTGCATCAGGCCGTACGCGCCGGCGGGGCTCTTCACGGTGTTGCGGAACCGCGATTCCTCCAGCGTGTGTGCGTAGACCAGCGCCTTCTCTACTCGCCAGCCGCTGTCCGGCGTCCAGTTCGGCGTCGGATAGCGTGCCTCGGTGGTCGAGGTGATGCCCTGCGGACAATTATGCGCGAGCCAGACTGTGGTCGCCGGCAGGCTCAACGCCTCCGCGACGCGGACCAGGTTGCCGAACTCGCGCGGGTCGCCGATCTTCGCCTGCTGGCGGATGACGGTATCCGCCAGGTCGGTCTCGCCGACCTCGACCAGCGCGGCGGCGACGCGCACGTTCGGACGGTTGCCGACGATCTTCCAGTCGCCCGCGACGATACCGCCGGTTGCGGTGCCCTTGTCCTTCATCGCCAGTTGCTGGCGCGCGAGCTGGCCGTAGAAGCTCTCGCCAAACTGCGCCGCCGCCTTCAGGCGACCCTCGATCTTGTCGGGCCGTGCACAGACCATGTCCGCGCGCGACGCCCAGTACAAAGCCGCCGCGCGCAGATCGACGTCGCCCGCACGCGCCGCGACGCCCTCGAATCCGGTCTCGGCATTGGCGCAGTCATTCTGCCGCCACGCCGACAGCGCCGCGACCCAACGCCCTTGGACGGCGAAATCGCCGACGCCGTCCTGCGCCAGCGTCGCCATCGCCCGCGCATTGGTGTCGTCGCCCTGGAGGAAGTAGATCCACGCGATCTTCTGCTGCCACTCGGTCAGCGCCTCGGGGGTCAGCCCCGGCGTGCTTTCCAGCAACGACTGCGCCTCGCGGCCCATGTCCGCCTTGACGTAGGGCTGCATCTTCACCGCGAGATCGGTGGCGATCAGGTCGCCTTTCAAGCTCTTGGTGCGGACGCGACGCGGTGCGCCGTCCTGCCAGATCAGCCGTTGCGCCACCGGCAGCGGCGGCAGGTCGACTGCGCCGCGTACCGTCGCCAGCCGCGAAATCTGCTCGGCTTCGGGCAACTCGGGCGCTTCGTTGAGCAACGCCACCAAGGGCGCCATCTCGACCCGCGGCGAACCCTTGGCCGTGTACATCTCGGCGCGCGCGATCGCGTGCAGCGGGCCGGGCTTCATCGTGTCGAGCTGGATCTGCGCGTCGGTCCATTTGCCGTCGCGGATCGCTGCGAACACGGATTTATAGGCCTCGCGCTGGCCGGCATCGAGCTGGTCGGGGATCTGCTCCAGCGTCGGGACGCCAACTGACACCTGGACGCCGACCGACTGCGTGGCGCCGAGCCGTGCATCGCCGCCGGGCTCGCCGGCCGCCGTGGCTGCCATCGCGGGTAGGGGAAGGGCGCTGAGCCCCAGGGCGATGGCGCCCAAAGAAACCGATCGGATCCGAATCATCTCACACCCTCTTGCGACGTCAGCCCGCGCATCAGCATCTGCAAATCCTTCCAGGCCTCGGCCTTGGCCGCCGGTTTCTCGATCAGAAACCGCGGATGAAAGCTCGCTACCACCCCCGTCATCTCCGGTGCCGTCGTGTCGGTCCACTCCGAGTTGGCGGCGTTTCCAGCCTCCATCTGTCCGGTCTTATGGTTAAAACCGTGTAAACGCCCGCGCGCTGCCTGTAATTCCGTCCCGAGGATCGCACGGCTTGCCGCATTGCCGAGCAGCAGCAGCCGCTTCGGCGCAACCAACCCGATGTGATGCTTGGCAATTTCCGCGAGCCGATCCTCGACTTCGCGCTGGATCCGCCCCGCGGTCGGTCGCTTCGCGCAGACCGCGGCAAGGTGCACCTCGTCGCGCGTCAGGCCGATCGCCGCGAGCATCTTGTCGAGCAGCCGGCCCGATGCGCCGCTCAGCAAGGCGCCGGCGTCTCCGTCGTCGCGGTCCGGACAATCGACAAGCACCATGACCGTAGCGTCAGCCGGCCCGATGGCGGACAGCGACACGCCGCTCCATTCCGCCTCGGGAACCTCCGCGCCGCTCCGCCAGTTGAGGAAATCGGCGAGCAGAGGCGGCATCGCGGACGTCGGGACGACTGGTGCCGCAGGTACCGCGGTGGGAACGACCAGCGGTTCGGGAGCCGCGAACCAGTCGCGCGGGACGTCGTCGACCAGCGTGTCGACGCCAGCCTCGTGCCACCAGTCGAGCGCGCTCGCGGCGGCATTTCGCCAGTCGATGGTTTGGTCCGCCCCCACAGGGTAACCTATGCTGCACGGTTGACGTGGCGGTCAACTCGGGCAATCGCCATATTGGATAAGACGGTGCCGGCCCGAGCCCGAACGAGGGCCGGGGCGTAAAGCCTGGCAAATAGGGGACATCCCCCGGGAGACGATGATGACGACACGTGAATCGATGCCCTATGACGTGGTGATCGTCGGCGCAGGCCCGGCGGGCCTCTCGGCAGCGATCCGTATCAAGCAGTTCGCCGCCGAAAAGGAGGCGGAGATCAGCGTCTGCGTGCTCGAAAAGGGCTCCGAAGTCGGCGCGCACATCCTGTCCGGCGCGGTGATCGACCCGAAGAGCCTCGACGAACTGCTGCCGACTTGGCGCGAGGATGGCTGCCCGCTCGCCGAAGTGCCGGTGACCGAGAACCATCACTGGATCCTGACCAAGACGAAGAAGAGCGAGATGCCGCACTTCGTCACGCCGTCTTTCATGCACAACAAGGGCACGTACACCGGCTCGCTCGGCAATCTGTGCCGCTGGCTCGCGGGCAAGGCGGAGGAGCTCGGCGTCGAGATCTTCCCGGGCTTTGCCGCCGCCGAAATCCTGTTCAACGACGACGGCTCGGTGAAGGGCGTCGCGACCGGCGACATGGGCGTCGCGCGCGACGGCACGCACAAGGGCGACTATACCCCCGGCCTCGAACTCCACGCGAAATACACCTTCTTCTCGGAAGGCTGCCGCGGGCACCTGACCAAGGAACTGATCCGCACATTCGACCTCGCCAAGGACAGCGATCCGCAGGTCTACGGCCTCGGCATCAAGGAGTTGTGGGACATCGACCCCGCCCTTCACAGCCCCGGCCGCGTGATCCACACGCAGGGCTGGCCGCTCAGCGAAACCGACGGCTCGAACGGCGGCGGCTAGATC
>JAYVRZ010000240.1:0-4652 GCA_043775965.1 Sphingomonas sp. | reverse complement strand
GTTCACACCCCGACCGGCCGCAGGATCATGCCGCGATCCGCCAACTGACTGCCGCTGCCCGGAGCTACGCGATGTCGGTGATCCCTGATGGGCATACTGTGGTCTCGCGATCATGGCTGCTCGCATGCGCGGTGCTCCCGGCAATGGCGATCCCCATGTCGGTATCGGCGCAGTCGCTTGCCTTCGACGTGCCGCCCGGTTCCCTGGTCTCGGCGATGGTCGTTCTCGGCCATCAGGCCGGTGCGACGATCGTCAGCGGCGATCCGGCCGTGGGATCGGTTCGGGTACGCGGCGTCCAGGGTAGGATGAGCACTGCGACCGCATTGCGCATCCTGCTACGCGGCTCCGGTTTCGACGCTGTACAGAGCGGCCCCGGAACCTTCGTCATACGGCGAAGTCCACATCGTACCGTAAAGGCGGTAGTAGTGCCCGACGTTCAACCGATGCGATCGGAGACGGGCCCGGACATCGTGGTCACCGCGACCAAATCGACGCAACCCCTGCGCACCTTCGCTGGCACCGTGCACGTGCTCGATCTCGAGCAGCCCGCTCTGCGCGATGCGGCGATGGCGGGAACCGATGCCATCAGGGCATCCCTTCCGGTAATGGCATCGACCGGCCTCGGCCCGGGACGCGACAAGGTCTTCATCCGCGGCATCGCCGACAGCAGCTTCCCCGGTCCTACCCAGGCGACCGTCGGACAGTATCTCGGCGATGTTCGCCTGAACTACAACGCGCCGGACCCGGACCTTCCGTTGTATGACGTCGCCAGCATCGAGGTGCTCGAGGGACCGCAAGCAACGCTGTACGGTGCCGGTTCGCTCGGCGGCATCATCCGCACCGTGCCGCGCCGTCCGCGCACGGGTGGTTGGGAGGCATCGCTGACGTCGAGCGGGTCGCTGGCCGAAAACGGCCATGCCGGATATGAAATCGCGGGCATGCTGAACGTGCCGATATCTCCGGATGTGGCGCTGCGCATGGTGGGCTACGCCAACTCCGCACCCGGCATCATCGACGATACGCAGCGCGGCCTCTTCGCGGTCGACCGGCTTCGGACGATCGGAGGACGTGGCATCCTGTCGGCACAGATCGGCGACGGCTGGTCGATCGAGACGATGGGCGTCTACCAAAGGATCGACCATGCCGATGCGCGGTACGCCACCGGCAAGACCGGGCAGCCGACCCGCGCTTCGGCGATCGCGCAGCCCGCCGCCAACGGTTTCGCCCTCGGGGCCGTGACGATCCAGAAGACGCGCGGCAGCCTTCACATCATAGGCGTCGTGTCGGCGATCCGTAACGATCGCACGGCAGATTATGATCTTTCTTCACTTTCGCCGGCACTGAGCGCGGCGCATCGCAGCAACGGACGTATCGCCAGCGTCGAGGCCAGGGTGAGCCGCTCGCACGACGATGGCACGGGCTGGCTCGTCGGGATGCAGGGAATTCGCAGCATCGACCGGTCGGTCGATCGGATCGCTACCGACGCACGGGTACAGCGTACGACGACGATCCGCAGCAGGATCGTTGACACTGCCGTCTTCGGCGAAGCGACGTTCGCCATCGCACCCCGCTGGACCGCGACGCTGGGGGCGCGGGTGTCGCGCGCCGAGGTCGCGGGCGATGGCCGGGTGGTCGGCGGCCCAATGTCGTCACTCGCGACGCAGCGCGTACCCGTGCCGGGCGACGGCACGATGCGCTTGCTCCCATCGGCAGCGATAGGGTGGCAGCCGACGACCGCCGTGACCCTATATACCCGGTATCAGCGCGGATACCGGGTTGGGGGCCCCTCGCTCCGCGCGAACGAGAGCCCCGATGCCGGTATGCCGGCCTTTTCGGTCGCGGCGTTCCGGCCCGACGCACTCGACATGGTGGAGGCAGGACTGCGTTTCGGACAGACGCGGTCGTCCGTGCTGCGGGGCGCCGTATCCATCTCGGCAAGCCGGTGGCGAAACATTCAGGCCGACCTGTTCGATACGATCGGGTCCTATACCGCAAACATCGGTGACGGCCGGATCGTCTCGCTGGAAGCGACCGGCCGGTGGCAGGCGAGCAGAACGCTCGACATCTCGGCCGCGCTGTTCGCCGCGGATGCTCGACTGATCCGCAATGGCATCGCAAAAGGCGCCGGCGCCAGCCAGCGGCTGCCCAACGTACCCGGCGTCACCGTTCGGCTGGAGGTCGCCAAGCGGGTCGCGGTGGTCGGTGACTGGCAGGTCTCGACGCGTGGCAGCATTCGGTATGTCGGATCGTCGCGTCTCGGCACGGGGCGCGACTACCGTGTCCGACAGGGCGACTACGCCGATACCGACCTGGCGGTCGAAGTCGGGCGACCCGGACGCGTGGTCTATGCCGAACTCACCAATGTGCTGGGCACGCGAGGCAACCGCTTCGCGCTCGGCAATCCCTACACCGCGGCGGCGGGCGATCAGCGTACCCCGTTGCGGCAGCGCACGCTGCGCCTCGGAACGCGGATCGCGTTCTAACGGGCGGCGTCGCGCGCCGAGAAAAAATTCACTGCGTCGTTGCGGTGGCGGGGGCAGGGCTTCGTCATGGATCGGACGGCGACGATGCCGTTCGCGGACGGAGGCCGTGATGCGAAGTCCGACGGCCTCCACGCCGGACCGGCATTTGGTGGAGACGGCGCTCGTCGCAGGTCCGACCATCCGGTCCGTCACGTTTCCAGTAACAAGCAAGGTGATTACCCATGAAGACCTTCCTCAACGCAGTCGCCATCATCACGCTTTCCGTTGCGGCGATCCCGGTCGCCGCATCGGCGCAGTCGTCGTATCACGGCACGCGCGCGGACCGGGCGGACAATGCCGACGAGCGCGCAGACCTCACCGATCGGATGGACGACCTCGATGAGCGGATCGGCGCGGCACAGGCCAATCGCAGCATCACCCGCACCCGCGCCTCGATGCTGCGCCGCCAGCTTTCCGTGACCCGGCAGAGCTATCGCCGCGCGACCCGTGGTCAGGGCTTCGTAAGCGCTGCCGAGAGCGCGACCTACAATCGCACGCTCGATTCGATCGATGCGAACCTGCCACAGAAGTGACGCCTCCGCTCCGGCGCTGTTGGCGTCGGAGCTTTCAATGCCAAGTCCCTGGAGATCGAGCGATGAAGCCTTTAGTCCTGTGCGCCATCATGGTTTTGGGCATGCCTGCGGTCGTGGACGCCGCGGATGGCCGGAAGGGGACCGCCGGAACGGAACGCGAGGCCCGTGTCCATCGGCATGCCGCCGCCATCGACCGGCGGATCGATGCCGCGCTTCGTAACGGGCGCGTTTCGCCCCGGCAGGCCGCCGGGATGCACCGGCAAGTCGGACAGGTGCAGGTCGAGGCCGGCCATGCCGGACGAACGCAGGCGGCATTGACCGCTCAGCAGGCCGCTGCATTCGATGCGGCGCTGACCCGGATCGAGAGCCCGCTACCGAAGCGCTGATCGTACCCGCCGACACATCGAGGACGCCAATGCACCGTCACGTCGCGCATCGCGTCATCACGATAGCATTGGCGATCGGCGCGCCGGCCCACGCCAAGGCAGTTTCGGCGCGGACTTTACAGTCCGAGCTGGCGGACAAGGTTAGGCCCGACGATGGAGGCACTAGCTGTCTGGTAGGCTCAGCATGGGAGAACCGTACCGCCCAGAATTATCTAGCGAGGCCTAAAAGCTAATTGAGTTGCCCAGCATGACGGATGCAAACCGCCTATTTCTCCGTGGCGAAGCAAGCCTATAAAACTGCTCTGCTTTCTCGATCAACCATGCTTGTGAGGATACCCCGGCCTTCTCGCCGACCGCTCCCTTCTGGGAAAAGCCGAACCCGATAGGACCGCACCAGTGCCAAGCTAAATAGAGCGTGATCCCTTCGGGTATGCCTTCACGACGCGGAAATAGAACCGCGGCAGCGCGCAGTCGCGCGGATCCAAGCGTTCGTCAGCCGATGCCGTCGAGCGCTGCTACTTCCTGGTCGGGAAGCGCAAGCGCCGCCGCAGCGAGGTTTTCGCGAAGATGCGCGACCGACGATGTGCCGGGGATCAGCAGGACATTGGACGACCGCCGCAACAGCCACGCCAGCGCGACCTGCATCGGCGTCGCGTTTAGTCTTGCGGCCACCTCGGACAAGGTCTGCGATTGGAGCGGGTTGAAGCCGCCCAAGGGGAAGAAGGGCACATAGGCGATGCCGTCCGCCGCCAGCGCATCGATCATCGCATCATCGCCGCGGTGCGCGAGATTGTACTGGTTCTGTACGCAGACAATGTCGACGAGGCCCCGCGCCTGCTCGACCTGTTTGGGCGTCGCGTTGCTTAGCCCGATATGGCGGACTAGTCCCTGCGCCTGAAGCGCGGCGAGCGCGGTGAGTTGCGGTTCCACAGACCCTTCCGCCGGCGCATGATCGTCACCGCCGCCCATAAGCCGCATGTTGACGACGTCCAGCACGTCGAGGCCAAGGTTGCGCAGATTGTCGTGCACCGCCGCCATCAGCGCCGTTGCGTCCTGCGCCGGGTTCCATGAGCCATCGTCGCCACGCACCGCGCCCACCTTTGTCACGATGGTCGTAATTGCTCACGGGGGTGGCGGAAAAGGTTGCGGCGGGCGTGGGTATCTGATTCACCCTGCAGATGCCGTTCCCTCCTCGCTTTGGTCTGAGTGAC
>JAYVRZ010000239.1:0-14357 GCA_043775965.1 Sphingomonas sp. | reverse complement strand
GCCGGATCCCGGCGATGAGCGCGAGGGAGGACTTCAAGCTGCCGCCGGCGGCAATCGCGCGTTCGGTCGCGCGCTGAATCACCGGGCCGTCGGCGAGCGGATCCGAGAACGGCACGCCGACTTCGAGGACGTCGGCTCCCGCCCGGTCGAGCGCGTTCAGAATCTCAGCCGAGCGGGCCAGGTCCGGGTCGCCGGCCGTCGTGTAGGTGACGAGCCCGGAGCGTCGCTCGCTCCGAATCCGCTCGAACGCCTGCTCGAGGCGGGCGGTCACGAGGCCGCACCCGCGAGCATTGTTTCGACCGTGTTCACATCCTTGTCGCCGCGGCCCGACAGATTCACCAGCAGGATTCCAGACGGCCCGAGCTCGCACGCCACCGTGCGCGCGTAGGCGATGGCGTGCGCCGACTCGAGCGCCGGCAGGATGCCTTCGAGGCGGGCCAGCAGCTGGAACGCGTCGAGCGCTTCGGTGTCGGTGGCGCTGTCATACTGGACGCGACCGATGTCGCGCAGCCACGCATGCTCGGGGCCGATACCCGGATAATCCAGACCCGCAGAGATCGAATGCGCCTCGGTGATCTGGCCGTCCTCGTCCTGCAACAGATACGTCTTGTTGCCGTGCAGCACGCCCGGAAAACCGCCGGCGAGGCTCGCCGCATGCTGCTTGTCGAGCCCGTGGCCCGCCGCCTCGACGCCGAGCATCTGCACCTCGGCATCGTCGAGGAAGGGGTGGAACAGCCCGATCGCGTTCGAGCCGCCACCGATCGCCGCGACCAGCATGTCTGGCAGGCGACCGACGCGCGACAGCATCTGCGCGCGCGCCTCGGTACCGATCACACTCTGGAAATCGCGAACCATCTCCGGATACGGATGCGGGCCGGCGGCGGTGCCGATGATGTAGAAGGTGTCGTGGACGTTGGCGACCCAGTCGCGCATGCCTTCGTTCATCGCGTCCTTCAGCGTGTGCGCGCCGCTGGTGACCGGGCGGACTTCCGCGCCGAGCAGCTTCATGCGGAACACGTTGGGTGCCTGCCGCTCGACGTCCTTGGCCCCCATGTAGATCACGCACGGCAGGCCGAAGCGCGCGCAGACAGTGGCGGTGGCGACGCCGTGCTGGCCCGCGCCGGTCTCGGCGATGATCCGCGTCTTGCCCATCCGCATCGCCAGCAGGATCTGGCCGATGCAGTTGTTGATCTTGTGCGCGCCGGTGTGATTGAGCTCGTCGCGCTTGAACCAGATCTGCGCGCCCATGCCTTCAGGGGCGGACTCGCGGAGCGCTTCGGTCAGGCGTTCGGCGTAGTAGAGCGGGCTCGGACGACCCACATAATGTTCGAGCAGATCGTCGAACTGCGCCTTGAACGCCGGGTCGGCCTTGGCGGTGCGGTAGGCTTCGTCGAGTTCGAGCACCAGCGGCATCAACGTCTCGGCGACATAGCGTCCGCCGAAGTCGCCGAAATGGCCGCGCTCGTCGGGCTGGGCGCGGTAGGAATTGGGGGCGAGGGTTGGAGCGTTCATGCGGAGCGCTTTAGCACCTCGGGACGGTGCGCCAAGCCCCTGTATCCCGGCGAAGTGTATCCCCGCGAAGGCGGGGACCCAGTCTGGGCACCCGCCTTCGCGGGTGAACATTTCAGGTGCCGACCGCCTTGAGGAACGTCGCGATCTTTGTTTCGTCCTTCGATCCCGGAGCGGCCTCGACTCCGGAGGACACATCCACCAGCTCCGCCCCGGTCCGCCGGATCGCTTCCGCCACATTCACCGGATCGAGCCCACCCGACAGCGCCCAGGGCAGCGGGTGCTTGAACCCTTCGAGCAAGTCCCAGTCGAACCGCAGCCCCATGCCGCCCGGCAGCGCCGCCGAGTCGGGCGTCTTCGCGTCGTACAGGATCCGGTCGGCGACCCCTGCAAAGCCGCGTGCCGCGTCTAGGTCGCCGCGCGTGCGGACCGCGACCGCGATCCAGGTCTCGATCCCGAACTTCGCGCGGATCGCCGCCGCCCGCGCAGGCGTCACCTTGTGGAGTTGTAGCACTTCGAGCGCGGCAGATCCGACCGCCTGTTCGAGCATCTCGTCCTCGGGATCGACGAACACGCCGACCTTGGCCACGTGATCGGGCACGCGCGCGGCAAGTTCTGCGGCTTTGGCGAAGGTCACGTGACGCGGCGAGGCGGGGAAGAACACGAACCCGACATGGCTAGCCCCGTGCTTAATCGCGGCATCGAGCGTCGCCGGGGTGGAAAGGCCGCAGATCTTGGCGGTGGTCATCGTTATTCCTAAGCCGCTATCTCGAACAGAGAGCGCGTTACTAGAGCGTCGCGGCCATTGCGCGGGCGGCGGTGTCGGGGTCTTCGGCTTGCGTGATCGGGCGGCCGATCACCAGGATCGACGCACCGGCATCGACCGCCTGGCGCGGCGTGACGACGCGCTTCTGGTCGCCGATGTGACCGTCGGGCAGGCGGACGCCGGGAACGACGAAGAACCCCTTCGGCCAGATCTTCTTGGCCGCCGCGACTTCCGCGCCCGAGCAGACAATGCCGTCGACGCCCGCTTCGCAGGCAAGTTGCGTAAGGCGCGTGACCTGATCGTGCGCACTGCCGACGACGCCGGTCGCGGCGAGGTCCGACGCGTCGAGGCTGGTGAGCATCGTCACCGCGATCACCTTGGTGCCGACCGGCGCGGCGGCCTTGGCATCCTCGAGCATCGCCCGGCCGCCGCTCGCATGGACGGTGAGGATCGCAGGTTCGAGCGCACCGAGGGCCTGTACCGCCTTGGCGACGGTGTTGGGGATGTCGTGCAGCTTCAGATCGAGGAAGATCGGCAGGCCGAGTTCCGCCATCGCGTGGACGCCCGACTGGCCGTGCGCGGAGAAGAACTCCAGGCCCAGCTTGATGCCACCGACGTGATGCCGGACGCGCGCCGCGATCGCCTTGGCCTTGGCGAGATCGGGGGTATCCAGCGCGACGTAGATCCGGTTGCTCACAGGAGCGAGCCCGGCGGCGTCGCCGTCGGCACACTAGAGACACCAGACACCGGCATCACCGGCGTCTCGACGGGCACGATCGCGACCGGCTCCGGCCGAGGCGTCCGCAGTTCGAGCAACTCGCGCTCGTACGTCGACAGGCGCTGGCGCAGTCGCCAGCGGATCGCGTGGTTGTACAGCATGGTCGGCACGAACCCGATCAGGAACGTCACCAGCAACAGCAACGGCAGGTTCACATCGGCGATCAGCCCACCCCAAAGCTGGATCTGCACGGCGTTCCAGTTCGATATCGTGAACACCGCGGCGACGAACGCCAGCAGGCACCAGAATAGGATTTTCAGGAACTGCATGCGGCCACCTCTATCGCGTGCCCCGACGCCGAAGCGCCGGTGGGTGCGCCAGAGCTACCGCCAAGCGGCCGGTTTGGCCAGTCTTGTACGGAACAGCTGGGGCTTCAGCCGATTTCGGTCCTGATCTGCGCGATCAGCGGCAGGACCGCGGTCAGCCGTGGCTCCTCCTCGTCGAGGATCGCAAGGAACGCGGCGCGCTTGATCGCGGCGACCCGGCCCGGCTTCATTCGCACGGTCTGGGGTAGCGTCGAAACGGTGATATCGATCATCCGCTCGGCGCCGTGCAGGCGACCCCAGAGATAGTCGTTCTCGCGGTAGGCACGGCTGAAGAACGCGCCGAACGTCCCGAACTGGATCCCCTTCAACGTCGCCTCGGCACCGCCCGACCGGATCGACGTGGCATCGTCGGGCGCGACGCGGTCGACCTTGATCGGATCGAACTCGTCGAGCCCCTCGCCCTGCAGCAGCGGGAGCGTGGCGGTGTCGAAATAGGGAAAGCCGAGATACGCCAGCAGCAACGTGCGCCGGGCCGGCTTGGCGAGCGCGGCGAACGCATCCGCCAGCCGCTGGTCGGTCTCCGCATCGAGCCGCTCGAGATCGAACGTCCGGCCGAGCGTCTCCAGCACCGCGGTCGCATCGCCCTTCATCGCGCGCACCGCGTCGTGAATCCCGGCATGCGTCTCGCCGCGAAGCCGGTCGATATAAGGCGACAGCGATTCATAGATCGCGTTGCGCATCGGCCCCAGCTCCACCTCGTCGGCCTGCGTCTCGACGTCCGACAAGCGCCGCGCCATCAGCCGCAGGCGACGGATGCGAAAGCCGATGTCGAACGTCCGCAGGAACGCGATCGCCGCCGGACTCGCGCCGTTCGGGAAATTCGAACCGAGCGCGTCCGCACCCGTCGCCGCGACATGCGTGACGATCGCGGCGCGGATCTGCGTCATCCGCCGCAGGCTGTGGTGCAGCCCGGCATCGTAGAGCAGCCCCGCGATCGTCTCGATCACCGCGCTGCGTTTGAGATGCCCGTACGCGACGAAGCCATAGCCAGCACTCGCTGCGGCCGCCTTCTGCGCACGCCGGCGCCACGCGATCAGTCGCGGCGCGGTCGGCCGATCGAGGAACAGCGTGTGCCCGAACAGCGATTCGACGTCGGCCTCCACCTCCGGGCGGATCGCCACGAGTATCCCGCGCATCCGGTCGATCCGCGCCGATCGCTCGGCGATCGCCTCCAGATTGTCGCGGATCGGCTGCTGGCGCGGAATGTCGCTGATCGCGCCGATGATCGTCTGGAAGAAACCGGGCGTGCCCTCGCCGCGATTGAGCCGCAGCTTGATGCCGGGGGAGGGGTCTATGTAGATGAACCGCCGGTCGATCTGGCGCCGCGCGGGCCGCTCCTTCAGCGCGTCCAGCGCCGGGCGGAACGGCGCGTTGGCCAGCACCGATCCGTCGATCAGCACCGCGCTCTCGGCTGCGTTCGCAGCCGTGTGACGCGGAAGGACCCGTGCCAGGAACCCGCGGCGGCCCGGCCAGGCGATCTTCCGATCGGCCAACACCCCGTCCAGTTCGGCAACCGTGAACGGCGGGAACGCCCCCGGAAAACTCGACGTCGCGCGTGCCGCGAACGCGAGTTCGGCATGCGGCGCCAGCGTATCGCGCACGCCGCCATTGTCGGTGAAGTCGACGACCAGCCGGTGCTCCGTCTCGACCACTTCCGCCGGGGAATTGAGCTGCAGGCGCTCGGGATGGCCGGTGAAATCGGTCACCGTCACGAACAGGTCGAGCGGCTGACCCGGCGGCAACAGGCGCGGTCCCCGTTCGTTCGCCGCCATCGCGTCGAACGCGTCGAGCAGCAAATTCGTGAAGGTCCGGCCCCCGAACGGCGGCTCGAACCAGCGCGACCGAATGAAATGCGAAAGCTTGGTCCGCACCTCCTCGCGCGTCGGTTCGTCGAGCGCGTCGACCTTGTCCGCGCTGCGCCCCGCCGCCATCCACGCGAGCGGCATCGCCCACGCCTTCGAAAAGCGCGACTTCGGCGCGGCCTCGGTATCGATCAGCGCCTCGACGTCGGCGGACGTCATCCACAGGTCGGTCAGCGGATCGAGGCTCTGCCCGGTCGCGATCGCCTGCGCCAGGAATATGCCGTTGATCCCGCCCGCGCTCGCGCCCGCGATGATGTCGGCCAGCACGCGGACGCGGATCGCGCCATGGTCTTCGATCTCCTGGAGCAGCGCGTGATACACGCCCTGGCTGCCTCCCCTGGGCACCTCGCCATCATGGAACGCGCGGCTGGCGCAGACCAGCCGCCAGATCTCCTTGGTGATGCCGTGCATGTAGACCGCCAGGCTGATCCCGCCATAGCAGACGAGCGCAAGCCGGAGTTCTTTCTCGCGCATCCTGCATCCTCGTCCGTTTGATCTTATGCCGGTTCTGGCACGGCAAATGATAGCGAGCCAGACTCTGGCCCCTCCCTTTCCACCTGGACCGTTTCTACCCGAGCCGTTTCCGCCCCGGTAGTTTCCAGCATAGCCCAGATCGGGAGATGATCCGATGCCTTGCGCGCCGCGGGACTCGCATGGACGCCGCACTCGATCACCTTCAGTTCGCGCGAAACCATGATCCGGTCGAGCCGCGCGACCGCGCGCCTCGAATGGAAACTCGCGCCGGTCTCGGCGAACGCATAGTCGCGCCCGAAATCGCGGAGGCATCCCGCGCCCGCGCTCCACTCGTTGAGGTCGCCCATCAGCACGGTCGGATGGCGGTGCGTACAGGTATCGACATGACTCATGATCGCCGCCGCCTGGCGCCGACGCCAGAGGCCGGACAGATCGAGGTGCATGCCAAGTACGCGAAAATTGCCGCCGGCCAGTCGCACGTCGGCCATGACGGCGCCACGCGGTTCGAGCGACGGGAGGTGAATGGCTTCGCAATCCATGATCTGGGCGGTCTTGCGGACGAGAATGACGTTGCCGTGCCAGCCCATGCTGAGCGAGCGCAGCCCGAAATCGACCGGCATCCAGTCGCTATGCTCTTCGAGCAAATGATGGGGAAGTACGCAGGCCTTCGCGCCGAAGCGACGGTCGGCCTCCTGGAGGCAGATCACGTCCGCGTCAATCTCGCGCAATACCTCGACCACGCGCTCGGGATTGCGCCGGCGATCGAGCCCGATGCCCTTGTGGATATTGTAGCTGGCAACCTTGATCATGCGTGCGACCATAACGCCGCATGCCCGATCCGGGTTGCGGCGTTATGTCTGCGAAACGACATATCCCGATCACGCCGGTGATCGGGACGGCCTGAGCCACTGCCGTTCAGGGTTTAGTTGCTGTCGGAATCATTGTCGTCGGTGATCGCGATGACTGCGCCGGCGATCGCGCCAGCAGCCAGAACGGCGACGACGATCGCACCGGTGCCGGCAAGCTTGTTGCCACGCTTTGCGGTCGAACCGACGCGAACGCTCTTGGCGGTCGACAGCGACAGGGCGGCATTGGTCGGCGCGACGGGGGCAGCAACGGCCTGCGTCGAAACGAGGGCGGCGGCGGCGAACGCCATCATCATCTTGGTCTTCATACTGATCTCCCGAACGCACAGCCTGATGCTGCAACGCGACATTTCGTGCAGCGAGGTCACTGCAACACAACATAGGTTAGTCGTTTTAAAGAAAAGGGGAAGTGGTACGATCCTATTGTGTGGATATGGTAGGAATTTGCGGCCGAAATATCACGATTGGAACAGCGATGCGGCCTTGAGCACCGACGTCGTGCCGTTCGTGTCGGTCACCGCGTAGGTAAAGCCCGGCAACAGGCAGTACGCCCCGACATTCCCGTGCGGGTCGAGCGCGAGGAAGCCGACCTGAACGCCTTTGATCGCGTTGCCGCGCAATGTCGCGATATGACGGACCACCTCCTCGCAGGCCTTTTGCGGCGTCGCACCGGCGCGCATCGACGCGACGACGCGCGCCGATCCCGCGACCCGGGTCACTTCTTCGCCAAGTCCGGTCGAGGTGGCACCACCGACGCCGGCCTCGACATACAGACCCGCGCCGACCTGCGGCGAATCGCCGACGCGGCCGCGCATCTTGAACGCCATGCCGGATGTCGTGCAGGCGCCGGCGAGCCGTCCGTCGACGGTGCGCGCGAGCAAACCGATCGTGTCGTGGTCGAGCGCGCCGCCGGGCACGCGAGTAATGCGGTTTTCAGTATTGGCCTCAGGTTGGTATTTCGAGGTCTTAAGCCATTCGCGCCACGCCTTTTCCGCCTCGGGCGTGAGCAGTTTTTCCTGCGGAAAACCCTGGTCGCGCGCAAAGATCGTCGCGCCTTCGCCGACCAGCATCGTGTGCGGCGTCTTCTCCATCACGCGGCGCGCGACCGAGATCGCATGCGTCGTATTCTCCAGCGCCGCGACTGCGCCAACGCCCCCCGCATCGTCCATGATGACCGCGTCGAGCGTGACGTGCCCGTCGCGGTCGGGGTAACCCGAATAGCCGACGCTGTGGTTGTTGGGATCGGACTCGGGCACCATCGCCCCCGCCTCAACGGCATCTATCAGCGATCCGCCGGCCCGCATCTTGGCGAATGCCGCGGTATTTGCGGCGGCCCCGAAATCCCAGGTCGACAGGATCAGCGCGCCGCCCCTGCCGCCTGTCGGTCGAGCCCCGCGACGTCCGGCCGCTTGGCCAGGTGCCGGGTCGAGACCGGGGACGGCGCGCGCGAAGGCCGCGGTGAAGGGCAGGGCGCCAAGGCCGCCCAGTGCCGCCAACATCGATCGTCTCGTATTCATCGCATGATCCCCCATCCACAAGCCCACCGGATGCTATCGCAGGCGATCTCGGCACGCCAGTTCCAACGCCATTTGTAATGTTTTGTCGCTGATGTATCGAATAGGTATTGGTTGGGTATTGACTGATAAGACAAATTGACGAAATCTGTCGCCGGAACCGATTAATGCGTCAGAGCGCGGTCGGATAAAGGGGTATTATATGATCTTCGACCAGACCGTGTCGCGTATCGCTCTCGCGGGATCGCTGCTGTTTTGCGCAGTGCCGGCGATGGCCCAGGACGCCGCCGCCGATCCCGCCCAGGCAAAGGTCGCAGCGGATGCGAAGACCGCGCTCGCCGTGCCCGACGACACGCCCGCTTCGAACGATACGATCGTCGTCACCGGTTCGCGGATCCAGCGGCCGAACATGACCTCTGCCGCGCCGATCACCTCGATCACCGCACTGGACATCCGCGCGCAGGCACCGACCAATATCGAGGACGTGCTGAACCGCCTGCCGCAGATCGCACCCGACGCGCAGCAGAACTACCAGGATTCCGACGGGCGCCAGCGCATCAAGCTGCGCAGCCTTGGCTTCGAGCGCACGCTGACGCTCATCGACGGCAAGCGTATCGGCACGCAGAACGGTGCGGACGTCGGCATCATCCCGCCGTCGCTGCTCGAGCGCGTCGACGTGCTGACCGGCGGCGCCTCCTCGGTCTATGGCTCGGACGCAGTCGCGGGCGTGGTCAACTTCATCCTGAAGAAGGATTTCGAAGGGCTCCAGATCGACGGCAACTATAATTTCTACAACCACGACAACAAGGACACGATCGTGTCCTCGCTGGCACGCGCTAACACCTTCGGCAGCCCGCGCGGCATGACCAATGACGGTGGCCGTGCCGACATCACCGTGACCGCCGGCAAGAAGCTGTTCGACGGCAAGCTCCGCATGTCCGGCTTCGTCAATTACCGCCACACCGACGCCGTCGACTACGACGCGCGCTCGACCTCGGCGTGCCAGCTGGTCCAGACCGGCAAGGACGGCCCGCTGTCGTGCTCGCTGTCGACCTACTCGCGCAGCGGCTACGTCTCGCCACAGAGCGGCGCCAACAGCGGTGCGCAATATGTCAACAATCCGGACGGCTCGCGCACGTTCATCCCCTACGGCGTCGGCGCGGGCAATGCCGCCAACCCGTATGACGGCTATTCCTATCAGCGCGCCTCCGAGCGGTGGAATGCGGGAGGCTTCGTCAGCGCCGACATCACCTCCGACATCGAGGCGTATGGATCGGCGATCTGGTTCCGCGACAAGTCCGAGAACGTCTATCCCGCGCGGATCTACAGCTACACCGTCTATGGCGACCAGCCATATCAGGTGAACTGCAACAACCCGTATCTGTCGGGCTCGCAGGCGACCGCGATCTGTGGCGGGGCCGCCGGTACGAACACCAAGGCACCGATCGAACTGCGCTATCGCTTCAACGATCTCGCCGACATCCCCGATACCTATATCAACAGCGGTATCCGCGCGACCGGCGGCTTCCGCGGCAAGGTCGGCGATGCATGGACCTGGGATGTCGGTGGCGTCTATGCGCGCAACCAGCAGGTGGTGAACTACGGCAATCTGCCCGATTACGACCGCGTCAACCAGTCGCTCGACGTCGTCAACGTCAACGGGGTGGCGACCTGTGCCAGCGGCGTCGCGGGCTGCGTGCCGTTCAACGCGTTCACCGCCAACACGCCCGGCCAGCCGCTCGCCGACTGGCTGTTCACCACGCCCGGCGGCACGACCAAGGGCGTCGGCACGTTGTGGGACGGACTGATCTCGGTCACCGGCGATCTCGGCAAATACGGCATCAAGTCGCCGTTCGCGAACCAGGGCGTCGCGATCGCGCTGGGTGCCGAATATCGTCACGACAATTACACCTCGACCGCCGACGCGGATTACCGCGATCTCAACGGCGGTTCGGACCTGGATATCTCACAGGGCGTTTGGGAATCGCACATCGAGGTGCAGGCACCGCTGATCGAGGACCGTCCCTTCGCACATCTGTTGCAGGCCAATGGCGGCTACCGCGTGTCGAAATACAGCAGCAATCCCAAGACCTTCAACACCTGGAAGATCGAGGGCATCTACGCACCGGTCAGCGACCTGACCTTCCGCGCTTCGTACAACAAAGCGCAGCGCGCGCCGACCGTGATCGAGATCGGCCAGGCGAAGAACATCAGCTATGGCCTTCAGGGCGGCTCGCAGAACGATTTCTGCGCACCGACCGTCACCACCAACCCGGCGACCGGCGCCATTACCTACGGCGCGCCGGTCGCATCGCGTGACGTCTGCCGCGCGACCGGCCTGTCCGACGCACTGTACGGCAGCCCGACGCTGTTGTGCGCGCAGGGCGACGGCAACCAGTGCACCGTCCAATCGGGCGGCTACACCGCGGACCCGGAGACCGCCTACACGCTGACCTATGGCCTGGTAGTGAAGCCCAGCTTCATCCGCGGGCTCGTCTTCTCGGTCGATCGCTACCAGATCAGGATCGACAACTCGCTGGGGTATAACGATTACACCTATTACACCGATGGCTGCCAGCGTTCGAACGGCGATCCGTTCTTCTGCTCGGGCATCGTTCGCCAGCCGGGCACCGGCATCCTCTACGCCCCGGCCAGCAGCAACCCGACCAGCGGCTTCATCCGCCAGGGCACGACCAACTATTACAAGTCGATCTCGCGGGGCATCGATTTCCAGGCGCAATACACGCTCGGCCTCGGCGGCGCGGGCAAGGTCGACTGGAACTTCAACGGGTCGCTGACGACTTTTGCCGGTAGCCAGGATTCGCCGCTTCTGCCCAAGCGCAACTGCGCCGGCTATTACGGTAATGGGTGCAGCCAGTTACTGCCGAAATGGTCGCACGGCCTGCGCACCACCTATACCACGGGCGACGGCATCTTCAGCACGTCGTTCAACTGGCGCTATGTCGGGTCGCTGACCAGCGCGGACAATTCGGGCGACGAGGCCATCGGCGGCACGCCCGATCGGGCAAGGACGACCTTCTACCACATCGCGCCGGCCAATTACTTCGACCTCGCGCTCAGCTTCGCGATCGCCAAGGACTTCTCGCTCCGGTTCATCGCCAACAACCTGCTCGACAAGGCCCCGCCGATCCTCGCGAATTCGTACGACATCAGCCTCGCGCGGAGCAACACGATCCCCGCACGCTACGATTCGCTCGGCCGCAACATCGCGGTCGGTGCTACCGTCCGGTTCTGACCCGAACGGGAACGTCGAAGGGCTCGCCGTCACCGGCGAGCCCTTTTTCGTGTCTGCGGATCGGTCCGAAGGCAGCCCGTCGCCTCGCACGCTCGTCAGGCTCGCAACGCCTCAGGCGCCGTAGCATTTCTCCATGGCGACAAGGCGCGCGCGACCGTCGGTATGCGTATCGTCGCCCGGAAAATCGCGCATCGTGCTGCCCAGCTTGGCAAGGTCGTCGCGCGTCAGCCAGCCCTGGATCTTGCCCTGCTCGACCGCCCAACAATCGGCGGCGGCTTCGCCCGGGCCGAAGATCTGGTGCGCGCATTCGTGCGTGTACCAGAATAATTGCTGCGCACGTGGCAGGTTGAGGACGCGCGGATGGAGAATGATCCGACCCTTGTACGCGGCGGCGATGTCGTCGATCGGCTGGATCATCGTATCGACCGGGCCGCAGGTCGCACGGTAGCCTGCGAGCAATAGCGCCCCCGGCAGGATAAGCCGCTGGGCGGCGGCGGGCTGCGGGATGAGCGCGAGCAAGGCGGCGGCAGCGCCGGTGAGAATGTTTTTGAACATGGGGATCCTGGCCCCGCGAGGCGCGAGGACGAGAAGGAGTATCGTATCAGGGTGTCGGTCGATCGCTGGGCGATCGATTAGGGCAATCTGAACCGCCCCGTCGGGTGTCCGGTGATGCCGATCGCGACGCGCTCGTCATCGGTCTCGGCCGCGATCGCCGTTGCCAGTGCGCAGGAGATCACGGGATGCGGTGCCGTGGAGGGTGAGGTGGCGTGCTTGGTCGGCGCATGGATGCGCGACTCCGCATCCGCCGGAATTATGGGCTGCATGATGGTCTCCGCCGATGTGCGTGAAATCGCGTCACCCGTCGCTCTCGCCGGCAGCGGAGCGTGGGGTGTTCCCGAACTCTTCGGTCTGTTGCGACTTAGCGCATCCATTCAGGGCGGGGTGTAGCGCAGGGCGCTCAACCGGCCTAACCTATGTTGGTCGTGCATTATCAACTTAGTATGAGCGATAAAGATCCGCCAATGTTAAAATAACTTGGGTCGTTACGTAAAGTTACAGGGCGGTAGTTAACTGTAATATTGAGGGACAGCTTCGATGATTGAAAATCCTGAACTCGACACCGACGCCATGTCCGCATCGCTGGTCAATAACTACGACGGCCACATCGAAGCTCTCGGTCGTGCAGAATCGGCAGCCCACGTCCGCGAACGCATAATATGCTATCCGGATTCTATCCGACTGCCGGCTAATACCGTCGAACTCTATATCGTTCGCAACTTTCTTACGCTCGATGAATGTGCGGCCCTGATCGCCTTGATCGACGCCGGCCGCGTGCCGTCGCCGGTGGTATCGGACGATCCGGTGCCGTCCTACCGCACCAGCGAAACCTGTTACCTGTATGCCGGTCCCGACGCGGTATCGGCGGTCGAGACGAAGCTCGATCTGTTGACCGGACTCGAACCGCGGTATGGCGAGGCATTGCAGGGTCAGCGCTACGCGGTCGGCCAGGAGTTCAAGCCGCACCACGACTTCTTCGATACCAGGCAGCTATATTGGCAGGACCAGGTAAAGATGGGCGGTCAGCGGACCTGGTCGGCGATGACGTTCCTCAACGAACCCGAGGCGGGCGGGCGGACCAACTATCCCACGGCGGGCGTCATGATCGCGCCGAAAGCGGGCAATCTGGTGATCTGGAACAACATGGACGACTATGGCGCCCCGAACCCCGGGTCGCTGCACCAGGGCATGCCGGTCGAGCAGGGCGTCAAATACGTGCTGACCAAATGGTACCGCGAACGGCCCTGGTGCCAGTGACGGCGGATCAGTGCGTTTCTGGCGGGCGCGGGGGGATCGCGAAGACGCTGCGCAACGGCTTGGTCTCGGGCAAAATATAGACGATCCCAACCGTCCCGGTGAACAGCGGCTTGACCACGCCGTCGTAGAAGCCCGGGGGGACGTTGACGCAGCCGTAAGAGATGCGGTTGTCGTCGGGCGTCGGCGAGGCAAGTCGTCCCGCGCGATCGTCGACTTTACGCCCGACGATCACGCGGTGCATCGAGAGCGCGGCGTCGTAATCGATCCACAGGATATCCTGTTCGAAATCGGCGCCGATCGAAGCCTGAAATCGGCCTGCGGGCGTGGTGCGTTCGGCGGCCTTGATCGTCGCGAGCTTGCGGTGACCGATACCGGGTACGGTGTCGTCGCCGCGCGCTATTCCGAGCAACGCGGGCGCCGTCCCGCGCAGCGTGCCGACCCCGTCGAAGGCGAAGACCTTGGCGTTCACCTTGTCGATCACGACGAAGGGCAATGCGTGGTTGTCGTGCGAGGTTATCACCCAATCCACGGTCTCGCGCGCGTCGTTCGAGATCGTCTCGCCGCCGAACCGCGTCACGTTCGCGCTTCGCCCGGCAACAGCCACCGGAGCCGTCGCGGGGAAGGCTGCGCCAGGTAGCGTGGCTGCGCCAACCGCGGCACCCGAACCAAGGCCGACCATCAGCAGGGCCAGCGACGCGATACCCCGATGGTTCACTGGACCGGACCGTCGGCGATGCGCGGTCATCTTAATGGCGGGCCTGCTTGCGCGGGTAGACCGGGACCGCGGGCGTTACCGGCGTGGGTTGCACGAACGGGCGTTCCACGACGGGCGGCGTGACGGGCGGTGCCTCGGGGACGGGTGCGATCGGCGGACTGACCGGAACCGGTGGTTGTACGCCGCCACGAACGATCTCGACGTCGGGCGTGCTCGGCACCCGGACAGGAACCAGTGGAACGTCGAGGAACGGTCGAATGGCAGTCGGTAAGAAAGGCAGCACCGGTATCGGCGCCGGCGCCGGCGCTGGAGCAGGCGCTGGAGCAGGCGCTGGAGCAGGCGCTGGAGCAGGCGCTGGAGCAGGCGCTGGAGCAGGCGCTGGAGCAGGCGCTGGAGCAGGCGCAGGTGCCGGTGCGGGGGCAGGAGCTGGTGCAGGCGCTGGCGCCGGAGCGGGAGCAGGCGCCGGTGCGGGAGCA
>JAYVRZ010000238.1:0-5098 GCA_043775965.1 Sphingomonas sp. | reverse complement strand
GGCTCCCGCCTTCGCGGGAGAACAAGCTTACTGGTTACAGGGAACAAGCGTAAGCCTCCCCCCTCAAACCCGGTCCACCACCCCACCAGCCATCGCCACCGGAACCCCAGTCGTTCCCGGAAAGCTGATCGACAGCCCCTTCAACGTCCGCACCGCCATATAAGCGAATCCTTCAGCCTCCAGCGCATCGCCATTCCACCCGAGCGCATCGGTAGGCTCGACCACCAACCCGGTCCGCGCGGCGATCATCGCCAGCAGCGTCGGATTATGCCGACCACCCCCCGCGACCAGCAACCGCACCGGCCGAGCCGGCAGATGCCGCAAAGCCTCCGCCACGGTCTCAGCCGTAAACGCCGTCAATGTCGCCGCCCCATCCGCAGCCGACAACCCGCGCGCCGGTTGGATCGTAAAATCATTCCGATCGAGCGACTTCGGTGGACGCACATCGAAAAACGGGTGATCCAGCATCGCCGTCAACACCGTCTCGTCGACACGACCAGACGCCGCCAACGCCCCCCCGGCATCGTACCGCGCGCCGGTCTCCGCCTCGACCCAGCTATCGATCAACCCGTTCGCCGGCCCGGTATCGAACGCCACCAAGCCATCGCGATCGGAAACCTGCGCCCGCTCCGGCGACATCTCCCGAGAATCATGCACATCGCGCCCGCCGGGAATGAAGGTGATGTTCCCCACCCCGCCCAGGTTCAGCACCGCGACCGGCCCCTCGAGCCCTGCCGCCAACGCCGCATGATACACCGGCAGCAACGGCGCGCCCTGCCCACCGGCCGCCACGTCCGCCGAGCGAAAATCCGACACCGTCGTGATCCCCGTCGCCCGCGCGACCGCCGCGCCATCGCCGATCTGCCACGTCCAGCGCCGATCCGGCCGATGCGCGATCGTCTGCCCGTGGAAGCCGATCACGTCGACCTCCGCCGCCGCGACCCCCGCGTCCGCCAGCAACTTGTGCACCGCAAACACATGCGCGCGCGTGATCAGTTCGCCCGCGGCGACCACCGGCGGACTGGCGCGCGGCTTGTCGAACGTCAGCGCCATCCGCGTAGCCTCCGCCAACTGCGCCCGCGCCGCATCGGAATACGGCTCGCCGCGAAACGCGATCGGCCGCACGAACGCCTCGCCGTCGGTCTCGATTAGCGCCGCGTCGATCCCGTCGAGCGACGTTCCCGACATCAGTCCAATGGCCAGCATTTCGGTTCCTTCCCGGGCAATCCTACGTCCCCTGCCGGATGCCATGCCGGATGCGATTCCGCCCGCCTAGAAAAAACCGAACTTTGCGCCTATGTGCGCGGGCTTCATGGCAACAAAACTCCCCTCCCCGCCCAAGATCGGCATGGTCTCGCTCGGCTGTCCGAAGAACCTCGTCGACAGCGAGCGAATCCTCACCCAGCTGCGCGGCGACGGCTATCAGATGTCGCCGGATTATGCCGGCGCCGACATCGTCCTCGTCAACACTTGCGGCTTTCTGGACTCGGCCAAGGAGGAGAGCCTCGAGGCGATCGGCGAAGCCATCGCCGAGAACGGCCGCGTCATCGTCACCGGCTGCATGGGCAAGGAAGCCGACGCGATCCGCGCGCGTTTCCCGCAAGTCCTCGCGATCACCGGCGCGCACGAATATGAGCAGGTCGTCGGCGCGGTCCACGAGGCGGCACCCATGCCGCCCTCCGCGTTCCTCAACCTGATTCCCGACGCCGGCCTGAAGCTGACCCCGCGCCATTACAGCTATCTGAAGATCTCGGAAGGCTGCAACCACCGCTGCTCGTTCTGCATCATCCCGTCGTTGCGCGGCGATCTGGTAAGCCGCCGCCCCGACGCGATCCTGCGCGAGGCGGAGAAGCTCGTCGAGGCCGGTACCAAGGAACTGCTGGTCATCAGCCAGGACACCTCGGCGTACGGCGTCGACCTCCGCCACGCGAGCTGGCCCGTAAAGACCGGCGGCCCGATGGCACGCGGCGAGGCCCGCGAGGTCCGCGCGCACATGACCGACCTCTCGCGCGAACTCGGCAAGATCGCGCCGTGGGTGCGCCTCCACTACGTCTACCCCTACCCGCACGTCGACCACGTCATTCCGTTGATGGCGGAGGGCCTCGTGCTGCCGTATCTCGACATCCCGTTCCAGCACGCCGCGCCGTCGGTGCTGCGCCGGATGAAGCGCCCCGGCAACGATGCGAAAGTTCTCCAGCGCATTCACAAATGGCGTGAGATCGCGCCCGACATCACGATCCGCTCGACCTTCGTGGTCGGCTTCCCCGGCGAGACCGAGGAGGATTTCCAGTATCTGCTCGACTGGCTCGACGAAGCACAACTCGACCGCGTCGGCGCGTTCCGCTTCGAGCCTGTCGAAGGGGCGGCGGCTAACGCACTGCCTGATCACGTGCCCGAAGAGCTCAAGGAAGAGCGCTACGCCCGCATCATGGAAAAGACCGCGGCGATCTCCGCGGCTAAGTTACAGGCGAAGATTGGCCGCACACTCGATGTGATCATCGATGCAGTCGACGAAGAGGGTGCGACCGGTCGCTCGCAGGCGGATGCGCCTGAAATCGACGGTGAAGTCTTCCTGCGCGATGCGAGCCATCTGACGGTCGGCGATATCGTGCCCGTCACGATCGAGGATGCCGACGACCACGATTTGTACGGCGTGCCGGCCTGACATTGTCCGGGTGGGTGTTCTAACGCCCCGTTCTATTCCGGCGGCGACTGTGGGCCCAAGTGGGCGACCGAACTAATACGCAAAACACTTTGCTCCCCCCCGGCGAAGGCCGGGGAGGAAGCTAGCGCTTCTATAAAAACCGTCAGTCGCACCGGCCAGCGGTCACTCCGAAGGCGTCCCCGCATCCGCCATTCCGAAACTCCGACAACGGCGAGCCCATGGAACAGCGAACCCGGAAACACCCCCGGGCACCCAGCAAAGTCAGACGACGTTGCGGCCGGTGAACAGCTTCACCAGCACCACGATGACCGCGACGACCAGCAGAATGTGAATGAGCCCACCCGCGATATGGAAGGCGAAGCCTGCCAGCCAGAGGATCAGCAGGATGACGGCGATGGTCCACAACATGATCATATTCCCCAAATAGAAACGACGGACTCCCGGCCGTTCGAGAAAACGCTCCCGAACGGCCGTACGTTCCCTGAGACTCTACCCTCAGCGCTCTTGCGGCTCCTCAGCTCTTCTGCGGCAGCGCCCAGGCGATCACCTGGTCGCCGATCGGCGTCTTCATGAAGTGATGGCCACCGGTCATCAGCACCACGTATTCGCGGCCGTTCTGCTCATAGACCATCGGCGTCGCCTGCCCGCCGGCGGGTAGTACCGCCTGCCACAGGATCTTGCCGGTCTTCAGGTCGATCGCCTTGAACAGGCCGTCGGTCGCGGCGGCAACGAAGATCACGCCGCCCGCCGTCACGATCGAACCACCATTGTTCGGCGTCCCGATCGTCAGCGGCAGGTGGCTCGGGATCCCGAACGGACCGTTCAGACGTGCCGAACCGAACGGGCGATCCCAGATCGTCTTGCCCGTCGCGATGTCGATCGCGCGGATGCCACCATAAGGCGGCTGCTTGCAGAGCATGCCCGTGAACGGCATCTGCCAGCCCGCATTGACGTCGACCGCGTACGGCGTGCCCGCCTGCGGATCGCCCGCACCCTCGGCATGCGGCGTACCGCTGCGGCTGGCCGCGCCGGCCTTGTTCGCAGCCGCCAGTTCGGCGTTCTGCTCGCGGGTGAACCAGCCCTTCTTGTTGGCCTCCGCGCGCGGCACCAGCCGCACATAGTTCGGCATGTCGTTATAGTTCGCGACAATCACGCCGCGCGCCGGATCCACCGCCACGCTGCCCCAGTCGGTGCCGCCATTATAGCCGGGATATTCGATCGAGTGGCGATCTACCTCGGGCGGGGTGTAGAAGCCCTTGTAGCTCGCCCGCTTGAAGTTGATGCGGCAGATCATCTGATCGATCGGCGACATCCCCCACATGTCGGTTTCCTTGAGGTCGGGCTTGCGCAGAGTCTGCCACAGCGAGACGATCTGCGTAGGGCTGCGCTGTTGCGGCTCGACCCCGCCCCTCGGCGCCTTGATCGTACCGATCGGCGTCAGCGGCTTGCCGGTCGCCCGGTCCAGGACATACATGTCGCCCTGCTTCGACGACACCAGCAAGGCCGGCGTGCCCTTATAGTCGATCAGCGTCGGCTGGCTGCCGAAGTCGTAATCCCACGCGTCGTTCTTGACGGCCTGGAACTTCCAGCGCGGCTTGCCGGTCGTCACGTCGAGCGCGACGATCGAGGTCCCGAAGCTGTTCTCGGTCGGAGTCCGCAGCGAACTCCAGTAATCGACGGTGGAATTGCCCATCGGCAGGTAGACCAGGCCAAGCTGCTCGTCGCCGCTCGCCATCGTCCACATGTTGGGCGTGCCGCGTGCCCATTCCTGGCCCGCCGGCGGATAGCCGTTCCAGTCCGGATGCAGCATGTCCCAGGCGAAACGGAGCTTGCCCGTGACCGCGTCGAAGCCCTGGATCACGCCCGATGGTTCGTAGCGTTCCTGGCCGTCGGTGGTCTGGTGACCGGTGACCGCGATGCCGCGGACGATGACCGGCGGCGAGTTGATCGAAACCAGGCCCGGGAACACCTTGCCCATGCCGATCTTGGCATCGACCTGGCCGTTCACACCGAAATCGGCGCACGGCTTGCCGGTCTTCGCGTCGACCGCGATCATGCGGGCGTCGAGCGTGCCCTCGATGATCCGAGTCGCGCAAGCAGTGTCGGGATTGGCACCGGGCACTGCATAATAGGTCACGCCGCGGCATGCCGCGGTATAGGGGATCCATTCGTCCGCGACCTTGGGGTCGAAGCGCCAGCGCTCCTTGCCCGTTGCCGCATCCATCGAAATTATGATGCTCTTCGCCGAGCACAGATACAGCGCATCGCCGATCTTCAGCGGGGTCGTCTCGGCGCCATATTTCCCGATACCGCCGGCATCGGGCATGTCGCCGGTATGGCTCAGCCACGCCTGCTCCAGCTTGCCGACGTTCGATGCGTTGATCTGGGTCAGCGGCGAATAGCGGCGGGCGGACCCGGTGCCGCCATAGGACG
>JAYVRZ010000237.1:0-3648 GCA_043775965.1 Sphingomonas sp. | reverse complement strand
GGCTCCCGCCTTCGCGGGAGAACATACTAAGTGGCGGTTGTTCGGCCCAGGATCAGCAGCCCACCCAGGCTCAGCACGCCTGCGGCCATCAGATACCCGCCGACCAGCCACAACCCACGCGGCGCCAGCGCCTCGGCCACGATCGGCGCCAGCGCCCCGCCCAGCACCCCGCCAAGATTGAACGTCATCGACACGCCGGTATAGCGCACCCCCGCGGGGAACAGGCTCGGCAGCCATCCACCGAGCGGCCCGTAGGCGAACCCCATCACGAACAGCGCGCCCGACAGCCACAGCCACACCGTGAACAGCGATCCCGACCCGAGCATCGGCCCCATCAGCGCGCCGACACCGATGCACCCGGCGAACCCGATCGCCAGCATCCGCGCGGCGGAATGGCGATCGGCCAGCACGCTCGCGACGATCACGCCACCGGCCAAAAACCAGATCGCGACGAGTTCGACCGCCAGGAAAGCCTCGCGCGAATAGCCGAGCGTCTTGGTGCCGTAGCCAAGCGCAAACGCCGTCGCGAGGTAGAACAAAGCGAAGCATGCGATCACCCCGAACGTGCCCGCCAGCGTTGGCCGAAGGTGCTGCGTCAGCAATGTCGCGATCGGTACCTTTGGCAACGCCTCGGTACGCTCGGCTTCGAGGAACGCAGGCGTCTCGGTCAGCTTCAACCGAACCCACAGGCCGAGCCCGACGAGGATCGCGCTCAGCAAGAACGGGATCCGCCAGCCCCAGGCCAGGAACTGCGCGTCGTCGAGCACCAGCCCGATCACCAGGAACAGGCCGTTCGCCGCGAGAAACCCGACCGGCGCGCCGAGCGGGGGGAACATGCCCCACGTGTTCCTGCGATGCGGCGGCGCGTTCTCGACCGCGAGCAGCGCCGCCCCGCCCCATTCGCCGCCAAGCCCCAGGCCCTGCCCGAGCCGCATCAGGCACAACAAAGCGGGCGCGATCCAGCCGACTTGCGCGTAGGTCGGCAGGAAGGCGATCCCGACGGTCGATCCGCCCATCAGCAACAGCGATGCGACCAGCGTCGATTTGCGCCCGACCCGGTCGCCGAAATGCCCGAACACGATCGCCCCGACGGGCCGCGCGACGAAGGCCAAGCCGAACGTCGCATAGCTCAGCAGCAATTGTGCCGAGGCAGACTGGCCCGAGAAGAACAACGGTCCGAACACGAGTGCCGCGGCGGTCGCGTAGATATAGAAATCGTAGAATTCGACCGCGGTGCCGACCAGGCTGGCGGCGAGGATCCGGCGATGGGAGGCGAGCGTCGTCATGGTCCCGACATCGCCGCGGGAGCCGGCGCGGTCAACCGATTGCCGTCACGCTCAAACCGGAAGGATGATTCGCGCGACCAGTCCGGGCGCATTGTCGGCCAGCTCGAAACGGCCGTCATGCAATCGCGCGACCGCCTCGATGAGTGCCATGCCGAGGCCGGCGCCGGGTGTAGAGCGCGCGCTGTCGAGCCGGCCGAACCGCTTGAGCGCCTGCGCGCGGTCTGCCGCGGCGATGCCGGGACCACGGTCCTCGACCTGGATCGCGACGCCGTCCGCACGGTGGACGATCCGCAGCGTCACCTCGCCGCCAACCGCGCCGTGGCGAAGCGCATTGTCGATCAGGTTGGTGATCGCCTGGCTGATCAGTTCGCGGTGAAGCTTCATCGGCCGCGGTCGGTCGTCGATCGCGATCGTGAACACCAGCCCGGCATCCTCGGCGACGGGCGCGTAGAGTTCGCCGATCTCCTCGAGCAAATTGGCTGGCGAGACTTCGATGAACCGGTCGCGCGAGACCGAGCCGGAGCGGCTGATCTCGATCACCATCGTCAGCATCCGCATGACGAGGTCGGTCTCGACCAGCAGCCCGCCGAGCGCCGCCTCGCGCGCATCGGGCTCGGCGATGAGCACGGCCTGCTCGGTCTTGGTCCGCAGGCGCGCGAGTGGTGAGCGCAGGTCGTGCGCGAGGCTGTCGGTGACGATCCGCAGCTCGGCCATGACGCCCTCGAGCTTGCCGAGCATGACGTTCAGGCGGGCGGCGAGGCGATCGAACGCGTCGCCTCCACCCGCGATCACGTCCACGCGTCGAGAGAGATCGCCCTCGCCGGCCGCTTCGATCGCCTTGGCGATGCCGTCGAGCCGACGGCCGACATAGCGCGTGAGCACCAGCCCGCCGATGACGCCGAGCGCGAGCGAAAGGAAGACCGCGACCGCCAGCGCGCGTTCGATCGCCCGCTCCTCCGCGGCGATCAGGTCGAGGTTTCGCCCGGTCAGCAGCCAGTAGCTGCCGAGCGGATGCAGCGCGTACCCCGTCTCGCGGGCGTGCCAGAGTTCGTCGGACCCGAGGCGCGCGATCCGAAACTGCGTGACTTTCAGCGGTACCGCGAGGCGTTCGGGCGCGATCCCGACCACCGCCCGCCCCTTGGGATCAATAACTGCGAGGACCAGCGAAACGTCGCCGGGCACCACAGCGCTATCGATCGCCTGCCGGATCGCCGGGAGGCCGCCGCTTCGCCACACAGCCCGCAACGCTTCCGATTGTTCGGTGGTCTCGCGGCGGATCGCGTCGATCGCGTCGGCGCTGGTGGTCTTCCACACGAACCCGACCAGCGCGAGATTGGAAATGAGTGCGAGCGCGATCGAGAGCAGCGCGATCCGGGCGGTTACC
The DNA here is from genome assembly GCA_043775965.1 of Sphingomonas sp. Classification (GTDB taxonomy): domain Bacteria; phylum Pseudomonadota; class Alphaproteobacteria; order Sphingomonadales; family Sphingomonadaceae; genus Sphingomonas. The sequence goes on along the minus strand of JAYVRZ010000237.1, from coordinate 978 downwards.
GAGAGCCGGATCACCCGCGCGCGTCAGTTTTCAACGGCGAGCCGGTAGCCAGCGCCGCGCACCGTGTGCAGGATCGGCGTCGGGAATCCATCCTCGAGCTTGCGGCGAAGGCGCCCGATATGGACATCGACGACGTTCGAGCCCGGGTCGAAATGATAGTTCCAGATCTTCTCCAGCATCATCGTCCGGGTGACGACCTGCCCCGCATGCCGCGCAAGGAATTCGAGCAGGTTGAACTCGCGCGCGCCGAGCGGAATCGAGCGGCCGGCGCGCGAGACGGCACGGGCGAGCAGGTCGATCTCGAGATCGCCGACGGAGAGCTTGGTCTTCTGCGGTTCGGTCGCGGCGCGGTCGGAGCGGCGCACCAGCGCTTCGATCCGTGCGGACAATTCGGCGAACGAGAACGGCTTGCACAGATAATCGTCGGCGCCGGCCTTGAGGCCATCGACGCGGTCGTCGACGGCGGCGAGCGCGGACAGGATCAGGACCGGCGTAGCAATACCGGCGGCGCGGATCGCGCTGACCATCGACAGACCGTCGAGGCCCGGCAACATGCGATCGGCGATGATGAGATCGAAGATACCCTCGCTGGCGAGGAACAGGCCGTCACGACCGTCCGCGCACGCCTCGATCGCATGCCCCGCTTCGGTCAAGCCTTTGGCAAGATAGGCGGCTGTCGAAGCGTCGTCCTCGACGATCAGGATCTTGCGGCTCAACGCGGTCTCACCTTGCCTGTCACCGAAATCGGTCACCATCTCCTGCCCTTATAAACGGAAAGGCCGGCGGAAAGAAGTCTTCCCACCGGCCCCCACGGTACCCCCGGGAGTGACGGGCACCGATCTCTGGAAACTCGCGCAGCCGTTGCTGGCTGCGGGTTTCTTGTAGGATCTGGCGGGGGTCGGGGTGATGACCTAGGAGTGACAATTGCGTCATGTTGTCGGCGGTTGGGGGCATCTCCGCGACGCTGGAACGTGTGCG
>JAYVRZ010000236.1:0-5773 GCA_043775965.1 Sphingomonas sp. | reverse complement strand
GCTGCAGACGCTCGAGCGCGCGCTCCCGACACAGACCTATCGTTCGGAACGCCAGATCGATCTCCAGCAATTCAGCACGCCGCTGACCCTTGCCTGGCTCGCTGCGCTCGCCGCTCGGATCGATGACAGCGACATTGTCCTGGAGCCTTCGGCCGGCACGGGCATGCTCGCAGTTCATGCCCGGCGGGCTGCTGCCCGGCTGATCCTCAACGAGCGCGTCCCGCAGCGCGCTGCCTTGCTCGGCGAGGTGCTGGAAACCGTGGCGACCTGCCACGACGCGGAGCATATCGACGATCTTCTCGGGCCTTCGGTGCGGCCGACGGTCGTGCTGATCAACCCGCCCTTCAGCCGCAGTGCCGCGCGCGGGCATGATCGTCACGCCGGCGCGCGCCACCTGCGTTCCGCGCTTCTGCGCCTCGCGCCCGGCGGCCGCTGTGTCGCCATCATGTCGCCGGGCTTTGCGCGCGGCAACAGCGGCGGTCCGTGCTATGAAGCCGTCTGCGAGATAGCCCCGCCGCGCGTCGAGATCGACATCGGCGGCAGCCCCTACGTCAAGCATGGCACCTCGATCGATGTCCGCCTGCTTATCTTCGACAAGGGCTGGTCGGGAAAAACTGCGCACCACCGGGTCACCAACGTAAGTGCGGCGCTGCCGATCGTGGAGGCGCTACCGCCGAGGCTCGGCACCGATGAGCCGCCGCCGGCTCCGCAAGTTGCGAAACTCGTGCCCCGCCTGCCGGCTCGTGCTGCCGCGCCCGCGCTCTTGCGCGGCGTCGCCGCCAGGACACTGGGGTTGCCATCGACGGCTCCACAGCCAACCGCCCCCATCGTGCCGCTTGCGTATAAAGTGCTGGGGGAGATCCGGCCGGCCGGCGATCCGAGCGGGATCTACGCGCCCTGGCGCCTCGCACGCATCGACATCGAAGGCGCGGCGCCACATCCCGACGCGTTGGTCGAATCGCTCGCGATGGCATCGGTTCCGCCTCCCGTGCCTCGCTATCGGCCGCTTCTGCCCGAGCGAAGTGTCCGCGCGCTTTCCGATGCACAGCTGGAGGTCATCATCCAGGCCGGCGACGCCTTTGAACGCGACCTCCCGGGCCGCTTCCGCGCGAATGACGCCGGCGACCGGTTGATCGAGGACGAGCAGGGTCGACCATATCGCACGGGCTTCTACATCGGCGACGGTACCGGCGTCGGTAAGGGGCGCGAAGCGGCCGGCTGCATCATGGACCAATGGTGCCAGGGTCGACGCAAGGCTGTCTATCTCTCCAAGAGTGGTGCGCTCGAAGTCGAGGCGAAGCGCGACTGGACAGCGCTCGGCGGTCTCTCGGTGGACGTGCAGGGCCTCGACATCTTCCCGCTCGGCGCGCCGATCAGCATGCCGTCCGGCATCCTCTTCTGCACTTATGCGACGCTGCGGTCGCAACGCCATGACGAGGCGTCGCGCCTGCAGCAGATCCTCGACTGGCTGGGACCGGATTTCGACGGCATCATCGTGATCGACGAGGCCCACGCTCTCGCCAACGCTGCTGGCACCGAGACTCAGTTTGGCGCGGCCAAAGGGTCGGAGCAGGGCCTGGCCGGCGTCCGGCTCCAGAATGCGCTGCCTCGCGCTCGTATTCTGTATCTCTCCGCCACTGGTGCCACCGATCCCGCCAATCTTTGCTATGCCTCCCGCCTCGGTCTTTGGGGACCCGGCACCGCCTTTGCTGATCGTAACGCCTTCATGGCGGCGATGGACGAGGGCGGCATCGCCGCGATGGAGATCGTCGCGCGCGATTTGAAAGCCATGGGTCTCTATACCGCCCGCGCGCTCAGCTTTGCCGGTGTCGAATATGAGCCGCTCGAGCACCGGCTCACCACCGACCAGATTGGCATCTACGACGCCTATGCCGATGCATGGGCAATCATTCACCGCAACCTCGACGAGGTGCTGAAAGCATCGGGCATCATCGACCGCATGACCGGTGATGTCCTCAACGCGCAGGCCCGTAGCTCCGCCCTCAGTCGCTTCGAAAGTTCGAAGCAGCGCTTCTTCTCGGCCCTGCTTGTTGCCTTGAAGATGCCGACCCTGATCAAGGCGATCGAGGGCGAGATCGAGGTCGGACACGCCGCGGTAGTCCAACTCGTGACGACAGCCGAAGCGATCCTCGACCGACGCCTTGCCGGGCTGTCCGACGAGGAACGCGCGCATCTCGACCTGGAGCTATCCCCACTCGACACCGTCATTGAATATCTGCGCAGCGGTTTTCCGACCCGGCAGATGCGGACCTTCCGCACCGACAGCGGCGATCTCCGCTCCGAGCTGATGGTCGATGACGACGGCAACCCAGTTCACAGCCAGGATGCCATTCGGGCGCGCGATGACCTCATTGAACAGCTTTGCTCCATGCCCGCCGTGCCGTCCGCTCTCGACTCCCTGCTCCGCCGTTTCGGCACCGATGCCGTTGCCGAGGTGACCGGCCGCAGCCGCCGCATCGTCGTCGATGGCGCGGGGCGACAGAAACTCGAACGCCGCAGTGCGCGCGCGAGCATCTCGGATGCCGACGCATTTCAGGACGGCCGAAAGACCGTTCTGGTCTTTTCCGACGCGGGCGGCACCGGGCGAAGCTATCACGCCGAACGCAGTGCACGCAGCGCAGGCAGAAGGCGCATCCATTTCCTGCTCGAACCAGGTTGGCGCGCTGCCGCTGCCGTCCAGGGCCTGGGCCGCACCCACCGCACCAACCAGACGATGCCGCCAGTATTCCGGCCCGTCACGACGGATTGCAAGGGCGAGCGTCGCTTCATCTCGACCATCGCGCGACGGCTCGACAGCCTGGGGGCGCTGACGCGCGGCCAACGGCAGACTGGGGGGCAGAATCTGTTCGACCCGGCCGACAATCTCGAAAGCGACTATGCGCGCGAGGCGCTCAACCAATGGTATCATCTCTTGCACAGCGGCAAGCTTGCGAGCACCACGCTCGAAACCTTCACCGATCTGACGGGTCTGAAGCTCGTCAATGCCGATGACGGCTCGCTCCTCGAGCATCTGCCGCCGATCCAGCGTTGGCTGAACCGCATCCTCGCGCTGCGCATCGCCACGCAGAACGCCATCTTCGAGGAATATCTCGGGCTCATCCAGGCGCGGGTCGACGCAGCGCGCGAGGCCGGCACGCTCGACGTCGGCGTGGAAACCATCCTTGCAGAGCAGATGGTCCAACTCGACGATCAATTGCTTCGCAGAGATTCCGTCACTGGCGCCGAAACGCGCCTTCAGCGCCTTGAATTGCATATCAAACGTCACGCGACGAGCCACGCCCGGCTGATGACGGTCTGGGCGGAAACGCCCGACATTGCCTTCGTCCTGAATGCCCGATCAGGACGGGTCGCGCTTCGCGTACCGTCTTGGTCGGTGACCGACGAGGAAGGCCGGATCATCCCGATGTGTCGGCTGATCCGCCCGACCGGCAGCGACCGGGTCGACATTGGCGTGCTGGGCCATTCGCATTGGAGCGTCATCGACGAAATCCCGTTCCGCGCACGTTGGGATGAAGAGGTCGCGGCGGCACAGGCCAAGGTCGACATCGAGACGATCAGCATCGCCACCGGGCTGCTGCTACCGGTCTGGCACAAGCTTCCGGCCGACGATGTCCGCGTCTGGAGGGTTTGCGACGGTGCCGGTAACAGCCTGCTCGGACGCATCGTACCCGATCATGCGATCGGCGCACTTGCGTCGGCCTTCGGGATTGACGCCGAGCTGCGCCTTTCAGCGGATCAGATCATCACTGCTGCAAAAGACGGCCCGGGCGCGCCGTTGCCAGACCTGGGGACAGCACGTCTCGTTACGGCGCTGGTCAACGGTCAAAGGCGGCTCGAGATTCGGGACTTCCCGCCGGACCGCCGCGAATGGCTGAAATCGCTCGGATGTTTCGTCGAAATCATCGCGTACAAGACCCGCCTGTTCGTGCCCGTCGATCGCGCCGCTGATATTGTCGGCAAGATCGCGCCGTCCGCGACCTGACCTCTGACCACCGCGCACTGACGCCAAGTGGCAGGTCAAATCGCCCAAGCCCCAAACACTTCGCCGACAGATGCGCGTATCTCGCAAACGACCGTGAAGAGGGAAGGGGGCTGCAGTCGGCGCAGGCGGGGAATCCGCGCTGCCTATTCATGGAGATCATCATGGCCGACCGTGTTTCCGTCACCATTCGCATCGGCGGTACGCTGCCGAAAATCCATCTCCCCACATTCCTGAAGGCGATCGAGGAGGAGGCGCTCATCAATCCCCTCGGCGAATATTTCACCTTCGAACAGATCACCGGCGACGAGCCTGTCGATCTTGGCGCCAACGAGGTCGCCTGGGGTCGCCTGGAGGTGCTCGAGGCCTTTTGCTTCGAGCATCGTCTGCCCTTTGCGCGCTGGTGCGGCAGCTATCCGGGCGGCTGGGAGGCCGAACGTGTCGTCTATGACGGGACGTCTGAGCCGCGCTCCTACACCGTAACCGAAAACGACATCGTCGTCGTCACCGAGCCGGAGATCAGGTCTCTGGGAAGCCTCGACGCCGTCCTCGCCTATTTGCAGTCGGCGAGCCCCACCATGCCGGCCTTCACCGTCATCCGCGGAGACGAGGAGCAGCATCATGGTTGATGTCTGGGTCCAGACTTGTTTCGCCTTTTCCTGCTCGCCTGCCGAAATGGCGCTGCTCGAAGAGGTGTTTCAGGCGAGCTACGACCTCGGCGAGCACTGCATGCTGGCCGCGCGCAGACCGAGCCCGGCGATGCAGGCACTGTTTCCAGGAACAGACAATGACTGCTGGGCCGGGTTTCGGGACATCTTCCCCGACCGCGATTTCCCATCGTTCGGGGCCATCCTGACCGGCAGCAATCTCGCCGATCCCCAGGTTGTCACGGCGATCGTCACCTCCGAAATGGCGTTCGAACCCGAGGCTGTCGCCCGGGTCATCCAGCGTTGCTGTCCCGCGACGCTGCGCGAGGCCCCGATTGGGTTCGAGTGGAGCGTCACCGCGTCGCGTATGCGGGTCGGCGAATTCGGGGGCGGTTGGTGTGCGATCTTCCCAGACCGCATCGAGATCATGTCGACGGGCGACGCCTTGGCGGACGCGCTGCGAACATCTTCGTCGTAGCTGACCTCCGATGACGCCCGGCTCATCGATGAAACGACACCGAGCACGACGACCGGTGAAGCAGAGGGAGTGGGGGAAGGGGCGGCGGACCGGATGAGCCCGAGCCGCCGTCCCTTCACCGGAGGATCCAGCATGACCGATCAGGCTATCGTCGCCCCCGCGCCGCTCTACAGCGAGACCCCGACCGACGAGCGGGGCAACTTCCATTATCACGGGGATCTCTACCGCCAGGGCGAACGCATCGGCGACATCTGCGACCGGCTATCGGCGCATCTGTCTGCGTTCCTGCCGGTGAGCCGCTTCGCCGTCCGCGCCACCCATTTTACAGGGGGACGCAAGGTGCATGTCGAACTGCTCGATCACCCTGATGATCTGTCTTCGTCCGAGTTCCGCTCGGCATTGCTGGCGAGCCTGAAAGACCAGATCGAACGGTTCAATGTCGTTCGCTCGAACTTCTACCGGGATTATCTCAGTTGCTCCTTTTATTCCGACGTCCGCGTGGCGCCGGCTTATTGGGTGGCGCTCGCAGCACGCCGTGGCGCTAACAACCGGATCGATGCGCGTGTGCCGCTCGCTGCGTTCAAGCGCGCGGTAAAGCCTGGCGACACGCTGACCTTGCTCCATTCCTCGATCAGCGGGCGCCATCTG
>JAYVRZ010000235.1:0-19459 GCA_043775965.1 Sphingomonas sp. | reverse complement strand
TTTGGGAGGGGAGACCTTGCGTTCGACCGAGCCGGCGGACGTCATGTTGCCGTCGCTACTGGTGTCTGGCGCGGGGCCGGAGCAGGCGGCAAGTGCGGCAGCGGCGAGCAGGGTGAGGGCTTTCATAGAAGATCTCCTTATGCGCTCTGTTACCACGGAAGCGAACAGGTGTGGCAAATCGCTGGTTGGATGGGTAAGGGGCTGGGCACCCGATCCCCCGTCACAGGATTACGCCAGGTGCGCATCGCCATCGCGTCCGATCACGCCGCCGTTTCGTTGAAAGCGGTGCTCGCCACGTGGCTGCGCGAGGCGGGGCATGACGTGCTCGATCTCGGGCCCGAGGGCACCGCCAGCGTCGATTATCCCGATTACGGGTTCAAGCTTGCCGCAGCGATCGCCGATGGTAGCGCGGACCGGGGCATCGCCTTGTGCGGCTCGGGCATCGGCATCTCGATCGCCACCAACCGCAACCCGGCCTGCCGCTGCGCGCTGGTCTCCGAACCGCTGTCGGCGAGCCTTGCGCGCATTCACAACGACGCCAACGCCATCGCGATGGGCGCGCGCCTGATCGGCGAGGAAATGGCCAAGGCGTGCGTCGAAGCGTTTCTCTCCGCCGAATTCGCCGGCGGCCGTCATCAACTCCGTGTCGACAAGTTAAAGGTCCCCGCATGAGCACCCAGCCCAACACGCTGCACGACGTCCAGCCGGACGGCTTCTTCACGCGCACTCTCGCCGATGCGGACGCTGCGGTGTTCGCTGGCGTCGCCGCGGAACTTGAGCGCGAGCAGACGCAGATCGAACTGATCGCCTCCGAGAACATCGTCTCGAAGGCCGTGCTCGAGGCGCAGGGCTCGGTGTTCACAAACAAGTATGCGGAAGGCTATCCGGGCAAGCGCTATTACCAGGGCTGTGCGCCGTCCGACGTCGTCGAGACGCTGGCGATCGAGCGCGCCAAGCAGATATTCGGCTGCGGGTTCGTCAACGTGCAGCCGCATTCGGGCGCGCAGGCGAACGGCGCGGTGATGCTGGCGCTGGTGAAGCCCGGCGACACGATCCTCGGCATGAGCCTCGATGCGGGCGGCCACCTGACGCATGGCGCCAAGCCGGCGATGTCGGGCAAGTGGTTCAACGCGATCCAGTACGGCGTCGACGCGACCACGCACCTCATCGATTACGACCAGGTCGAGGCGCTGGCGGTCGAGCATCAGCCGAAACTGATCATCGCGGGCGGCTCGGCCTATCCGCGGACGATCGACTTCGCCAAATTCCGCGCGATCGCGGACAAGGTCGGCGCGTACTTCATGGTCGACATGGCGCATTTCGCCGGGATCGTCGCCGCCGGGCTTCACCCGACGCCGTTCGGCCACGCGCATGTCGTGACGACCACCACGAACAAGACGCTGCGGGGCCCGCGCGGCGGCATGATCATGACCAATGACGAGGCGCTGGCGAAGAAGTTCAACTCGGCGGTGTTCCCGGGGCTTCAGGGCGGGCCGCTGATGCATGTGATCGCGGCGAAGGCGGTCGCGTTCGGCGAGGCGCTCCAGCCGGACTTCAAGAGCTATATCGCCGCGGTCGTCGAGAACGCCAAGGTGCTCGCGGCGACGCTGAAGGAGCGCGGCTCCGACGTCGTATCGGGCGGCACCGACACGCATCTCGCGCTGATCGACCTTACCCCACTGGGCATCACCGGGCGCGATGCGGACGAGGCGCTGGAGCGTGCCGGGATCACCTGCAACAAGAACGGTATTCCCAACGATCCGCTGCCGCCGGTCAAGACCAGCGGCATCCGCGTCGGTTCGCCCGCCGGCACGACGCGCGGCTTCGGCCCGGCCGAGTTCCGCGAGATCGGCAACATGGTCGCCGACGTGCTGGACGGCCTCGCGAAAAAGGGCGAGCATGGGGACCCCGCAGTCGAAGCGGACGTTCGGACTCGTGTGCGGGCCCTGTGCGCGCGCTTCCCGATCTATCAAGGATAAGAGCATGTCGAAGATTGACGACCTTCAGAACGACATCAAGGCGACGCCGGGCCTCGGCAAGAGCATGGCCAAGTGGAGCGCGCTCGGTGCGGTCGTCGCGATCCCGGTGCCGGTGATCGGCCCGATCTTCGGTGCGCTCGCGGGCGCGGGCTACGCCTATTACAAGGGCAAGAAGAAGGCCTGAATGCGCTGCCCTTTCTGCGGACATGAAGACAGCCAGGTAAAGGACAGCCGCCCCACCGAAGACGGGGCGGCGATCCGACGCCGGCGCCAGTGCGAAGGCTGCGCCGCGCGTTTCACGACGTTCGAGCGCATCCAGTTGCGCGAGCTGTTCGTGTTGAAGAGCGAGGGCCGCAGGGAGCCGTTCGACCGGGAGAAGCTGTTGCGTTCGCTGTCGATCGCGACGCGGAAGCGGGCGATCGATCCGGGGCGGATCGAAAAGCTGGTGAGCGGGATCCAGCGCCGGCTGGAGACGCTCGGCGAGAACGACGTGACGTCGAAGCGGATCGGCGAGATGGTGATGGACGGCCTCAAGGGTCTCGATTCCGTCGCGTATATCCGTTTTGCGAGCGTGTATCGGGATTTCAGTGAGGCCAAGGACTTCGAGGCTTTTGCCGGGAGTGTGGAGGAGGTTGGTCGCGAGGGGTGATCTAGGGCTGTCCTTCGATACGCGCTCTCGACTTCGCTCGATCGCTACTCGGGACGAACGGAGGGGAAGTCCTGGCCTTTCGAGACGACCTTGGCACGTAGGCGACCCTTCCTGTATCTGCAGTCCCTTCCTCCCTTCCGTTCGTCCTGAGTAGGGACTGAGCTCGGCGAAGGCCCGTATCGAAGGACAGGTCGCATGAGCTTCTACGCCTACATGCTCCGCTGTTCCGACGGCAGTTACTATATCGGCCATACGGACTCGCTCGAACGCAGGATCGCTCAGCATCAGCACGGCGAACTTCCCGGATACACGCACAACCGACGCCCGGTTACGCTGATATGGTCGCAGGATTTTCCGAGTAGGATCGAGGCGCTGGAAGTGGAGCGGCAGCTGAAAGGCTGGACGCGGGCGAAGAAGGAAGCGTTGGCGGCGGGTAATTGGGATGCGGTACGCTTACTTGCGCGCAAATCCTTCGATACGGGTCTTCGGCTTCGCTCAGCCCCTACTCAGGACGAACGGGGTGGGGTGGATGAGCGTGATGGTTTGGCGGAGTACGATGGATCGGCCGAGCGGGACGAATTGGCTGTGCCGGATGAATTTGGTGAGCTTGGCGAGATTGGTGGATTTGGCGACGTGATTGACGAAAACGTGATTGGTACCGACGCGGCTGGCGACAGCGATGTGCTCTCGGACGGGGTGGGGGCGGCCGGTGCCACCCCACCCCCCGTCATAATCCTGGTCCGCCCCCAACTCGGCGAAAACATCGGCAAGGCCGCGCGTGCGATGCTCAACTTCGGGCTGAACGAGATGCGCCTCGTCTCCCCGCGAGACGGGTGGCCCAACCCCTCCGCCGGCCCCGCTGCCAGCGGGGCCGACATCGTGCTCCAGAACGCACAAGTGTACGACAGCGTCGCCGCCGCCACCGCCGACTGTGCGCAGATCTTCGCAACCACGGTGCGCAAGCGCGGCGTGACCAAGCCCGTCGTCACCCCCGAAGAGGCCGCGACCGAGATCCACGCCGCCCCCGGCCGCTCGGCGATCCTGTTCGGCCCAGAACGCTCCGGCCTCGAGACAGACGACGTCGCGGTCGCGCGGACGATCATCACGGTGCCGATCAATCCGGAATTCGGTTCGCTCAATCTCGCCCAGGCGGTGATCCTGGTCGCGTATGAATGGTCGAAGGGGCTGACTGCCGAGCGCGAACTTTCGCAGCCGTCGATCAACCCGATCATGCCGCCCGCGCCGCAGGAGGAACTCGATGGGATGATCGGGCAACTCGACGCGATGTTGATGGGGGCTGGGTTCTTCCACCTGCCCGACAAGATGCAGTCAACGCGGCGTACGCTCAGGACGTTGCTGACCAAGCCGGGCTGGTCGAGCCAGGAGATCCGGACTCTCCGCGGAGTGCTGTCGTCGCTGGCGGGGAAGAAGCCGCGGGCCTGATCAGTATACGAGCCCGAAATCCTGAACTCCGTCATCCCCGCGCAGGCGGGGATCCATACTGGCGGAGGTAGGCGCTTGAGGTACCGAAGTCTGCCAATATGGGTTCCCGCTTCCGCGGGAATGACGGACTTGGCGGGACGCAGGCCTAATCGTCTTCTAGCGGCGGTCGAACGCGGCGAGTTCGTAGGCGATCGAGGCTTCGACTAGGCGCTCCCACAGGTCCGCAACCACGGCTTCGGGGACACCGAGCTTCACCGCCGCGGCACGCGCGTTGTCGATTACCTGCGTCTTCCGCACCTCGTCACGCACGTGGCCGCGCTCCGGCTTGATCCGAGCGGCGGCCTCCATGTACGCGAAGCGCTTGGCGAGCAGCGCGACCAGGTCGCGGTCGAGCGCGTCGACGCCCGCGCGGACCTCGGTCATGGTGGTGCAATCGGGGCCGGAAAGAATGGTCATGCGCCGCCTCTTGCCGAGCCGCTTCCGACCTGTCCAGCTTGACTCCGATCTGCTCCCCGTCTAGGCGCCCGCCTTCGCAATGGCCCTGCACCCCGGTGAAGCGGTGGCCCTGCCCTGTCCCGTACAGCAAGCAGAGCGATACCGGGAAAACCCTGCCTTCCCCGCAAATGTGGGAACCGGTTTTCGGATCGGGAAGGCAGATACGTTGTTAGCACTTGCAAAGGTTACACTATGTCGAAGCGTCAAAGCGCGAAGTACAAACTCGATCGCCGTATGGGCGAGAACATCTGGGGTCGTCCCAAGTCGCCGGTCAACAAGCGTGAATACGGTCCGGGCCAGCATGGCCAGCGCCGCAAGGGCAAGGTCAGCGATTTCGGTATCCAGCTGCGCGCCAAGCAGAAGCTCAAGGGCTATTACGGCGACGTGACTGAGAAGCAGTTCCGCGCTTGCTACCATGAGGCGGCTCGTCTCAAGGGCGATACCTCGCAGAACCTGATCGGCCTGCTCGAGCAGCGTCTCGACATGATCGTCTACCGCGCTAAGTTCGCGCCGACGATCTTCGCGGCTCGCCAGATCGTCTCGCTCGGCCACATCCGCGTCAACGGCGTGAAGTGCAACATCGCCTCGCGTCGCTGCTTCGTCGGCGACGAGATCACGCTGGGTTCGAAGGCGCAGGAAATGGCGCTGGTCATGGAAGCGCAGAGCCTCGCCGAGCGCGAGATCCCCGACTACGTCGCCACCGACGGCGCCGCCAAGGTCACCTTCACGCGCGTCCCGACGCTCGACGAAGTGCCGTACCCGGTGAAGATGGAGCCGAACCTGGTCGTCGAATTCTACTCGCGTTAAGCCGAGGAATCGTCGACCGGCCGGCGTCGCTCAGGCGGCGTTCGACGACGTGGCTTTGCCACGGCGCGGCTCGGAACAGAAAAAGGGCGGTCCTGCGGGGCCGCCCTTTTTTCGTGTCACATCCCCAGCGATGCCCGCAGGAACACGTCGGCCTTCGTCAGCATCGCAGTCCGCGCGACCTCGTCGTCGAGCTGGTGATCCAGGCCGTGGAACTCGACCAGTTCGACCTTGCCGCCGGCGTTCTTCAGCTTCGAAGCCATCAGTCGCGATTCGCCGATGCCGACGTTGCGATCCTGGTCGCCGTGGAACAGCAGCACCGGCACCTTGATCTTGTCGGCATTGCGCGCGGGCGACCCGGCCTGGACATGCGGTCCGTGGCCGATGAAGGCGTCGACCATGGTGTAGTTGCTGAAATCGCGTGACTCTTCTCGCAGCGCCTCGAGGTCGGTCACCGGCGCGATCGCGACGATCGCCTTGTAGAGGCCGGGATCGAGTACCGAGGACTGCAGCGCCGCATAGCCGCCATAGGACCAGCCGACGATCGCGAGCTTGTCCGGCGCGGCGATCCCCTGGGACACCAGCCAGCGGCCGGCATCGTCGACATCCCCGATCGCGGTCCGCCACGACTGGAAGCCGTTCTTCTGGAACCAGGCCGCGCCATAGCCGGTCGAGCCGCGGAAGTTTGGCTGGAGCACCGCGAACCCGCGCGCGGCGAAATATTGCGACAACCAGTCGAAGCCCCATTCGTCGCGCGCGCCCGGTCCGCCGTGCGGCATCACGATCGCGGGCAGGCCCTTGCCGTTGCTCCCCGCGGGTAGCGTGAGATAGCCCGGGATCATCGTGCCGTCGGCGGCGCGGAAGGTGATCGACTTGACCGGGGCAAGCGTCGTCTTCGTGAGTTCCTCGCGCGCTGGCAGGACTTCGGCCATCTTCTTGGTGGTCCGGTCGAGCAGGTAATAGCGACCGGGATCGACGTCACTGCCGGCGAACAGCAACAGCTTGGTCTCGTCAGCGCTGGCATCGATGAAGGTGATGATCGGCTGGCCCGGCAGCGCCCTGTGGAGCGATGCCGCGAGTTTCTTCAGGTCCGGATCGAAGAACTCCACTTCCCGTCGATCAGTGGCGTAGGATGCGCCGACGACGCGGTTCTGCCGGCCGATTCGGATCAGCGTGTCGACATCGACATCCGGGCGCGCCAGCACGACGCTGCGCTTCAGGCTGCCGTCGAGCGCGATGCTGTACAGCGCCTGGCGCCCGTCCTGGCTGTCGAAACCATAGACGACGTTTAGGCCGGGATCGACCGCATGGGGATCGAAGCCGACCGCGCCACCGGTCGGCTGCCCGACGACCTGGCTGAGCGGGAGCCAGTTGCGATCGCCGGGCTTCCGGTAGGAATAGACGATCTTGTCGCGATCATAGCCCGAGCTGGACTTCTCACGCGTCCCCATGATCCGCACCGTGCCGCGACCGTCGCTGATATATTCGGCGGCGGAGCCACGCGCCTGTTCGACCGTGCGACGCGCCAGCGTGACGGTATCGATGCGCTCGACGCCCAACCCGTTCGCGGTGCTGGCGAGATGCGTCCCGAGCGTGCTTTCGGGAATGAATTTGCGCGTCATCAATACCGCGCCATTCGCGCCGTCGGCGGTCCAGTCGATGACGGTGCCGCCGTCCTGCATGATGTCGAGCGAGCGATCGTTGGTACGCGCGGTGAGCATCTTCAGGTTGCCGCCGTTGCTGTCGATCGCCAGCGCGCGGCTGAAGCCGAGCAGTCCGAACCCGCTTTGCGCGGTGGTCGAGACCCTGCAGATCAGCCGCGTGTTCGTCGACCAGTGGCAATTCCGGAGGCTCTCGGGATCGCCCGACGAGGTGACGATCGCCGGACCGATCTTGCCGTCGGCCATATCGATGATGCGCAGCGCGGCGCCACGACCACGGGTCGGGATTATGATCGCGATGTTGGCGCCGTCGGGCGACAGGCTCGCCTGCTGGATTTCACGCGCGCCGAAGGCTGCCGCGACCGGGCCCGCTGGCTCGGTTGCCGCTTGGGCTGCGGGTGTTGCGATCACGGCCCCGATCAAGCATCCCGCGTATATTCCGCACCGAAACCGCATCTTCCTGTTCCCCCAAAGTCCTTCCGTCGCATCCTATCGACGACGGACGGGACGGCAAGCCTGGCCATGCTTGCGCGGTACGGTAGGCGCTGCCAGAACGCGCCAGTATTCGGGGAGACGATCATGCGCGCTGTTATCCTACCGTTGTTGCTGCTCGGCACTGCCGCGTCTGCGCAGACGGGATCGACCGCGACGCCCGCCATCTCGGTCGAGACGTTGAAGACTGTCACGCAGGTATTGTCGTCGGATGCCTATGAAGGCCGTGCGCCGACCACGCCTGCAGAAGCCAAGACGGTCGCATATATCGTCGAGCGGATGAAGGCGGCGGGCCTGAAGCCGGGCAACAGGGGCCAGTGGACGCAGGACGTGCCGATGGTCCAGATCACCGCGGGCAACGTGCAGCCCTATGTCTTCGCCGGCGGCAGGACCCCCGTCAGCCTGAACTTCCGCACCGACATGGTCGCGGGCACCTACCGCGTCGTGCCGAAGGTGTCGGTGGCGAACAGCGATGTGGTGTTCGTCGGCTACGGCATCACCGCGCCCGAAAAGGGCTGGGACGATTATGCCGGCACCAATGTGAAGGGGAAGACCGTGGTCATCCTCATCAACGACGCCGACTGGCAGACGATGTCGCGTGAGGGGCCCTTCGAAGGCCGCGCGATGACGTGGTACGGGCGCTGGCCCTACAAGTTCGAGAATGCGGCGAAGCACGGCGCGGCGGCGGCGATCATCGTCCACGATACCGAGCCGGCGGCGTATCCCTGGGCGGTGGTGCAGTCGTCCTGGACCGGGCCGCAGCTCGAGCTGGACGAAAAGGGCGACCATCTCGACCAGTCGCAGATCGTCGGCTGGATGCAGAAGCCGGCGGCCGAGCGCGTGTTCGCGAGCGCGGGCAAGGATTACGCGACGCTCGCCGCGGCGGCGAAGATGAAGGGGTTCAGGGCGGTGCCGCTCGGGCTGAAGCTGTCGGGCGGGTTCACCAACACCATCAAGCGGCAGGCGTCGAAGAACGTCATCGGCGTGCTGCCAGGGACCACGAAGCCCGACGACTATGTGATGTATTCGGCGCATTGGGACCATCTCGGGCATTGCGATCCGGTCGATGGTGACGACATCTGCAACGGGGCCGCCGACAACGCGACCGGCGTCGCCGGGCTGATCGCGCTGGCCGAGGCACAGGCTAAGGCGGGGCCGGCCAAGCGTTCGATCGCGTTCCTGGCGGTGACGGCGGAGGAATCGGGCCTGCTCGGCTCGCGCTATTATGCCGAGCATCCGATCTATCCGCTCGCGCGCACCGTCGGCGGCGTGAACATGGACGTGCTGAACGTCGACGGTCGCGCGAAGGACTTCGTCCTGACCGGGGCGGGGAAGTCCGAGATCGAGGATCTGGTGAAGCCGTTCGTCGCCGCCGAGGGCCGCGTGATCGGCGTCGAGGCGAACCCGGAGCGTGGCGGCTATTACCGCTCGGATCACTTCAGTTTCGCCAAGCTAGGCGTGCCGATGCTCGATGGCGGCAGTGGCGAGGACCTGGTGGTCGGTGGCACCGCGGCGGGGCACGCCGCGCGCGAGGATTATGTCGCGCACCGCTATCACAAGCCGGCCGACGAATATGACGCCAAGTGGGACTGGTCGGGCGCGGTCGAGGATCTGACGATCTATTACGGTCTCGGGCGCAAGCTCGCGGACGATACCGCGCTGTGGCCCAACTGGTATAGGACCGCCGAATTCCGCGGTATCCGTGACCGTGATCGCGCAGGAGCCAAGTAAGTGACTACATCCGTCGTCTCCACCCCCGCCGAATGGGCGCACCACAAGGCTGTCTGGATCGGCTTTCCGAGCCATGCGGACCTGTGGCTCGAAGATCTGGAGCCGGCGCGGGACGAGGTGGTTGCGTTCGCCAGGGCAGTCCACGCCGAGGGCAAGGGCGAGACGGTGATCCTGGTCGCGGCCGACATCGGCTCGGCGACCACCGCCAAGCGGCTCGCGCCGTTCGCGCAAGTGGTGGTCGAGCCGTTCGGCGACATCTGGCTGCGCGACACCGCGCCGATCATCGTCGCCGACGGCAGCGCGCGGGACTTTCGCTTCAACGGTTGGGGCGGGAAGTACGACCTGCCCGGCGACGACACGATCGGGCAGCGACTGGCGGCCAGCCGGCACAAGCGCGTCGCGGCGTGCGACTGGGTGCTGGAGGGTGGCGCGATCGATGGCGATGGCACGGGGACGATGGTCACGACCGCGCAGTGCCTGCTCAACCGCAATCGCAACCCGTCGCTGAGCAAGGCGGAGATCGAGGCACGGCTGGGGGCCGATCTCGGGTACACGAACGTCGTGTGGCTGGCGGACGGACTGGTCAACGATCACACCGACGGCCATGTCGACAACCTCGCGCGGTTCGTCGGCGAGGGACGCGTGGCGATCCCGAAGGCGACCGACAATGATCCGAACTGGCAGGTGTACCAGAACGCCGCGCGCGACGCTCAGGCGGCGGGGCTGGAGGTCGTGACGATCCCGTCACCGGGGCGCGTGCTGCGCGACGAGGAGGTCGTGCCGGCGAGCTACATGAACTTCTACATCGGCAATGCCGCGGTGGTGGTGCCGTTGTACGGGGCGGAGAACGATGCGGCGGCGGTGGTGGCGATCCAGGCGCTGTTCCCGGACCGTCACGTGGTGGGGCAGCGGGCGGATCATATCCTGACCGGGGGCGGGAGCTTCCACTGCATCTCGCAGCAGATCCCGGAGTAGCCTTTAGTGCACAGTTCCCCCGAGAAAGCGGGGGGCCAGGGTCACAGGCGCTACCGTTCTTGGCCCCTGGACCCCCGCCTTCGCGGGGGAACTGCAAGATCCTGAACCTTCCCCCTCAAAGAACCTCCCCGGCGAAGGCCGGGCCCAGTTGGAAAGGTCGCAGTAACTTCGCGCTGTCCGTAGGCAGCGGCGTCTCCCAACTGGACCCCGGCCTTCGCCGGGGAGGTGGCGTGTGGTGGGAGGCCGCGCGCAGGCGCCGTTAGCGGCTCCAGCGGGCCCAGATTGCGGTGGGGAGAATCAGTCCGCGCGCTTCCTCGCGAACGCCGAGTTCGCCGACCTCGACCTTGCCGGGGAGGTCCGCGAAGACCTGGTTCAGCAATTCCCCGATCGCCAGCGCCGACATGCGGACCGCGTAGACCGTTAGAAACAGGAAGCGCGAGTTCTCGTCGAGCAGCTTGCGGCAATCGGCGATGAGCTTGGGGAGGTCTTCCTCCAGCCGCCACACTTCACCCTCCGGCCCGCGCCCGTATTTTGGCGGATCGAGCAGAATACCGTCATACCGCCGCCCGCGCCGCACTTCACGCGCAACGAACTTCGCCGCGTCGTCGGTCATCCAGCGGATCGGTGCGTCGGCCATGCCCGACAGCTTGGCGTTGGCCTTGGCGGCTTCGACCGACTTCTTCGAGGCGTCGACATGCACCATGCGGACGCCCTTGGTCGCCATCGCCAGCGTGCCGACACCGGTATAGCCGAACAGGTTCATGCATTCGGGCGAGTCGAGCCCGGCGACGCGCTCGCGCATCCAGCTCCACACCGGCGCCATGTCGGGGAAGAAGCCGAGGTGGCGGAACGGGGTGGTCTGCGCGGTGTACGACACCTCGTTCCACTTGAGCGTCCAGCCTTCGCGGGGGACGGGCTCGGCGAACTCCCAGCGGCCGCCGCCATCCTCGTCCGAGCCGGGGACGAACTCGCCATGCGCCTTCCAGTCGGTCGAGGCGGGTGCCCACATCGCCTGCGGCTCGGGGCGGATAAAGCGGAAGCGGCCATAGCGTTCGAGCTTCTTGCCGTGGCCCGAATCGACCAGACCGTAATCCGCCCAGGGTTCCCCGATGAGGGTATCGAGCTTCATGCTGCCCTCTTCAAACCGACGGCGTTGCGCGCTCGGCGATGTAGGCGGTGATCGCCTCGAACGTCGCCGGCAGGGTCGCGTAACGCTCCTCGCGCTGGAACAGGTCGCCGACGCGCGCGGGCAGCGACGGACGGACGCCGGTCGCGCGCTCGACCGCGTCGCCGAACTTCGCCGGGTGCGCGGTCGCGAGCGTCACCATCGGCACGCCAGCGGGAACTTCGGTCCGCAACGCGGCGGCGAGGCCGATGGCCGTATGCGGGTCGATCACCTGCCCCGCACGCTCATGCGCCCAACGCATCGCCAGCGTCATGTCGTCGAGGTCGACGCGATCGCTCTGGAACAACGCCGATGCGCCCTGCGACTGCGCGTTGGTGAGTCGCATCGCGCCCGACGCCTCGAAACCCGCCATCTGCGCGGTCAGCGCGGCGCCGTCGCGGTCGCCGAGGTCGAACAACAGACGCTCGAAGTTCGAGCTGACCTGGATATCCATCGACGGGGTCGGGGTCTGACGGACGCCGCCCTTCGAATAGTCGCCGGTGCTGAGCGCGCGGTGGAGGATGTCGTTGACGTTGGTAGCGACGACCAGCTTCGCCACCGGCAACCCCATCCGGGCGGCGACATAGCCGGCGAACACGTCGCCGAAATTGCCGGTCGGGACCGAGAATGCGACCTCGCGGTCGGGCGCGCCGAGGCGGACCGCGGCGGAGAAGAAATACACCACCTGCGCCATCAGCCGGGCCCAGTTGATCGAGTTCACCGCCGACAGCGCGAACCGGTCGGAGAAAGCGGGGTCGTTGAACATCGCCTTCACGAGCGCCTGCGCGTCGTCGAAGCTGCCCTCGATTGCGATGTTGTAGACGTTGGGGCTGAGCACGGTCGTCATCTGGCGGCGCTGCACCTCGGAGATGCGGCCGACCGGGTGGAGCATGAAGATGTCGATGCCTTCGCGACCTGCAACTGCGTCGATCGCGGCAGAGCCGGTGTCGCCGCTGGTCGCGCCGACGATCGTCAGGCGCTTGTCCTTGCCGGCGAGGAAGCGTTCGAAGAACAGCCCGAGGAGCTGGAGCGCGACGTCCTTGAACGCGAGCGTCGGGCCGTGGAAGAGTTCGAGCAGCCACTGGTCGTGGTCGAGCTGCACCAGCGGCGTGACCGCGGCGTGCGAGAAGCGGCCGTATGCCTGGTCGCAAAGCGCCTTGAGTTCGTCGCGGGTCATCGCGTCGCCGACGAACGGGGTCATGACGGCGACCGCCGTGTCGGCATAGGAAAGGCCGGCGAGTGCTGCGATCTCGTCGCGGGTCATCGTCGGCCAGGCCTCGGGGAGGTAGAGGCCGCCATCGGAGGCGAGGCCGGTAAGCGTCGCCGCTTCGAAATCGAGAACGGGCGCCGAGCCGCGGGTGCTGATGTAACGCATGGCCTGTCGGTTAGCGGGTGGGGGAGGAGGGGACAAGCGTTCGGAGGTGGCGCGGGTGCGATCTGGTCCGAGGCCGGTTCCTGGCCAAGGTCCGTTTCATTCGCTGTCCCTGCCTCGGTCCGTCTCCCCAGCGAAAGCTAGGGTCTCCCGCGGGGCAGACGACACGCGTCAAACGGGGATATCCCAGCTTTCGCTGGGATGACGGGTCTGGGGGATGACCGAATGTAGGCAGGGTGACGGTATCGGCCGACCGGCTAACGGGGCCGCCGGTGCAGCGCGAGCGTGTAGATGATCGCGGCGATGGCGGCGAAGAAGAACCATTGGCCGGCATAGGCGAGGTGGTTGTTCGGGACCGAGTCGATATCGGGTTTGCCGTTGGGCGACAGGCCGGCAGGCGGGGTGTCGGATACCAGCATCAGGTGCTGCGGCGTGTGATCGAACAGCGATCCGATCAGCGAGCGGCCGTCGGGGGCGTGGCTGATGAAGCCGGACACTTCGCCGCCGTGCCAGACGACCTTGGCCATGGGATCCCGCGTCGTGCCGAGCTGGACGATCATGCCGGGGCCTTCGGCGCCCGTCCGGCACTCGGCGATCGCGCGGAAGCCCGAGGCGCCCGCGCCGGCGAGGCGGATGTTGGTTGGTTGGAGGCACATACCGGACGCGCGGCGGAACAGCAGCGTCTCGTCGGGCAGGCGCGGGAACGCCATCGGCGGCTTGGCGGGGTTGGCAGCGAGCTGGGCGAGGAACGCTTCCTTTTTGGGGAGGCGGTCGAGGAGTTGCCACAGGCCGAGCCCGATCATCGCCGCGATCGCGAGCGCGACGAGGATCGTCGGGATGATCGGGATGCGTATTCTGGAGGGTGTCACGGCTTGATCCGGCCTTCGCGGGCTGCGTTGCGGTACTCGGCTGACATGAGCGCGCCCTTGGCGGCTCTTAGCGAAAGTACGACTCCGCCGGCGGTGAAGGGGATCCAGATCAGCATGTGCAGCCAGAGCGGGGGGTGGACTTTGAGCTCGAGCGTGATCGCGAGGATGACGACGATCGCGCCGAGGATCAGCGTCAGGAACGCGGCGGGGCCGTCGCCGACGTTGTACTGGGTGAAGTCTAGTTCGCAATTCGAGCAGCGGTCGGCGAAGTTGGACCATTTCGCGAAGAGGGTCGGCTTTCCGCAGCGTGGGCACAGGCCCTTTAGCGCGACCTGGGCGATCGAGGGGGCTGTGGCGAGCGGGTATGGGTCTTCGGTCATTCCGTCAGCTCTTCCGTTGCTTGTTTCCCCGCGAAAGCGGGGATCCAGACTGGGCTCCCGCCTTCGCGGGAGAACAAGGGAAGGGGGCTGCCGTTAGCCGGTGGCAATGCCGTACCTGCAAATACCGCCACCCCGGCGGAGGCCGGGCCCCGTTGGAAGACGTTGCTAACGGAGGACAGCGCTTCGCTACTGCGACCTTGCCAACTGGGCCCCGGCCTTCGCCGGGGTGGCGGCCGCCGGGGCGATGGTTGGGGATGTGACCGTCGACGCTCAACCGCCGTGGACGGGTGCGCCCCAGCCGCCCCAGACATAGACGGTGACGAAAAGGAACAGCCACACGACGTCGACGAAATGCCAGTACCAGGCAGCCGCCTCGAAGCCGAAATGCTGGCGAGGGGTAAAGTCGCCGCGATAGGCGCGGACCAGGCAGACGATCAGGAAGACCGTGCCGATCAGCACGTGGAAGCCGTGGAACCCGGTTGCCATGAAGAACGACGCGCCGTAGTTGATGCCCTTGAACGGGAACGGCGCGTGGACGTACTCATACGCCTGGATCGAGCTGAACAGCGCGCCGAGGATTACCGTCAGCCACAGGCCCTTGAGCACGCCGTCGCGGTTGCCGACGCCGATCAGGCCCCAGGCCCCCGTCTTCTCGCCGCCGCGCTGGTTGTGGATCAGCGCGTGGTGCGCCCAGGTCACCGTAGTGCCCGAGGTCAGCAGGATCAGCGTGTTGAGCAACGGCAGTTCGAACGGGTTGATGACCGTCAGGCCCTTGGGAGGCCATTGCGCGATCATCGCCGCACCGCCCTCGACCGCACGCGTAACGCTGCCGTCGGCATAGGTCATCGCGGTCGGGAACAGCGAAAAGTCGAAGAACGCCCAGAACCAGCCGACGAAGAACATCACTTCGGAGGCGATGAACAAGATCATGCCGTAGCGGAAATGGAGCTGGACGACGGGCGTGTGATCGCCGTCATGCGCTTCCTTGATGACCTGCGCCCACCAACTGTAGAAGGTGAAGAGCAGCCCGGTCAGGCCGATGAAGAAGATCCAGCCGCCGCCGTTTGGCTTGTCGATATGCCCGCCATGCATCCACATGATGCCGCCGACCGCCATGATCAGCGCCGAAAACGATCCGACCAGCGGCCAGATGCTGGGCGGCAGGATGTGGTAATCATGGTTCTTGGCGCCGGCCATCGATAGCTCCCCTATTTTCTTTCGCGTGGTTCTAGCTTGCTGCCTTCGCGGAATCCACCGGGTAAAACGTGTAGCTGAGCGTGATCGTCTGGATATCGGCCGCGTCGGGGTCGGTCAGGATCTTCGGATCGACGAAGAAGATCACCGGCATCCGCGCGGTCTCGCCGGCTTTGAGCGTCTGCTGCGTGAAGCAGAAACACTGGATCTTGGTGAAATACTTGCCGGCTTGGGCTGGCTGGACGTTGAAGGTCGCGGTGCCGGTCAGCGGCTTGTTGGAGGTGTTGGTCGCCGTGAAGAACGCCATGTCGCGCGCGCCGATGGCAATCGTGTCGGACCGGTTCTCCGGCGTGAACTTCCATGGCAGCTTGGGGCTGACATTGGTGTCGAAGTCGATCCGGATCTGGTGATCGACCGCGCCTGGTGCGGCGAGCCCGCGATTGGTGGTCCCGTTGAGCCCGGTAGCGGCGCAGAACAGCCGGTAGAGCGGCACGCTGGCCCAGGCGAGCCCGGTCATGAAGCAGATGAACAGCACCGCGAGCGCCGCGGTACGATTGGTCCGCGACATGGCGCGCCAGGACGCCATCAGTGCGGCATCCCCGCGCGGATCTTGGCGATCGAGACCGCGAAGATGAGTATGACGAACGCGCCGAGCAACAGCGCCATGACGCGCGCACGGCCGCGCTGACGGCTGCGGATCAGGTCCTCCTGGCGGACGGGATCGCCCGCCTGTCTATCGAGGGGGCTCATGCGAACCACCGGTCGACGACCAGCGCGCCGAACATCACGAACAGATATAGGATCGAATATTTGAACAAGGCCTTCTCCGGCTTCATCAGGTCGTCGGCATGGGTGGTGCGCTTGGCGACACGCACGGCAAGCAGCGCGAACCAGCCGGTCAGCAGGATCGCGGCGATGCCGTAGATCGCGCCGGTCAGCCCGAGCGGCCAAGGCAAGATCGCGACCGCGGCCATCGGAATCGTGTAGAGCCCGATCTGCGTCCGCGTCGTGCGTTCACCCGACACGACTGGAAGCATCGGCACGCCCGCAGCGGCGTAATCGCTCTTCATGAACAGCGCGAGCGCCCAGAAATGCGGTGGCGTCCACAGGAACACGAATAGGAACAGCAGGACCGGCAACAGCGCGATGTCACCGGTCGCGGCAGCCCAGCCGATCAACGGCGGAAACGCACCCGCCGCCCCGCCAATGACGATATTCTGCGGCGTGCGGCGCTTCAGCCAGACCGTGTAGACCAGCACGTAGAACAGGATCGAAAGCGTGAGGATCGCGGCGGCAACGACGTTGACCGCGAACCCCATGAACAGGACCGAGAACGCACCCAGCCCGACGCCGAAATGCAGAGCCGCCTGGCGATCCATCCGGCCATCGGGAAGCGGACGCTTCTGCGTACGCCGCATGACGGCGTCGATGTCCGCCTCATACCATTGGTTGAGCGCTCCTGCCGCACCAGCGCCTAGCGCGATGCACAGGATGGCGGTGAAGCCGATCACCGGGTGCACGCCGACCGGTGCCGCGAGCATGCCGCAGAGTCCCGTGAACACGACGAGCGTCATCACGCGCGGCTTGGTGAGCGCGAGGAAGTCGCGCCAATGCGCCGGTGGTAGGAGGGGCGGCGGCAGGAGGGGGGCGGCAGGAGTCATGGTTCGGGTACGCTATACGCGTTGCGGCCTAGGTCGCAAAGCCTTCACATCGTGACGGTTCAGGGGCTTGGACGTACCGGCGCGACCGCCACGTGAATGACCGCGATATCGTCCGCATAAAGCCGCCGCCACGCAAGGTCGTGGTCGAGCAACGTCACAAGCTTCGATCGCGGTGGTAGGATCGTCCAGCTGAAATGCCATTTTGCGTTGGCGGCCCGCCAGCGACCCACGTCGCCGTGCGCGATCGCAAAATAGTCGAGCGTGAACGCGTCGCCGTACATGTCGGTACGGCCGTCGATGTAAGGTCGGATGCCGGCCAGGATCAGCGAGCCGCCGAAGCCGTATTCGTTGAACACGCGCTGGTGGCGCAGCGATGGCGGCAGATGCGCGATTGCGGTGACGGGAATGCCCGTGGTCTCGGTGCGAGCGATCGGCACCGCGATCCGATATGTCGTCAGAACGAGCGCAAGGACGGCCACCATGACCGCGATCTTCAGTCGATCCGGGGCTGCGGCGTCGGGTTTCGAAACGCCGGTATTGCCGCGACGCCACGCTTTGCCGAGAGGCCTGGCCAACACGAGGATACCGACGGTTACCAGGATGATTTCGTGGCGGGTGTGCTGCAGCGTCATGTGGAGCATGCCGAGCACCAGCAGCAGGCGAATCGGGGGAATCCGGATCGGTCTGGCCAGCACGAATGCGAGGCTCGCGAGCAGGATCGCCTCGAAACCGGAAAAGGTCCTGAAGTCGGACGGCTGCCATTCGTTGATCTGGCCGAGCGCCTTCAGGTCGTTCAGATAGAACGGAAACGTCAGGCCGTGCACGCCCCACGGCGTCGCCGCGGCGGCGATCGTCGCGACGATTCCGAACAAGCCCCATTGCCGGATCACGGTGTGGCGGTCGGAGGGCTTGGCCGCCAGCAATGCCTCGAACGCGAAGACGCCGACCAAGGCGAGGCCGAAGACGTAGCTGCCATGCGCGTTCGCCCAGATCAGCATCGCGCCTGCCATTGCTAGCGGTGGTGCCCGGTGCTGCTCCCGTGCGCGCAACAGGGCGATCGTCCAGCCGGTAAGGATCGGCAGCACCAGCATATGCGGCCGTGCGATCAGCGACGGGAGCAGCCCGGTGGCGAGCAACAGCAGCGCGACGACGCTGGCGGGCGCGCTCATCCATCGGCGGAGCTCGGCCGCGACCAGCGCGAACAGGCCCGCCATCGCCGCGCCGACCAGCACGATCAGGCCGCTCCAGCCGGCCGCGCGGTAGCTCGCGTACATTGCCACTTCGGACAGCCATTCGTGCGCGACCCAGGGGCGGCCGACGACGCTGAACGAGAATGGATCGGTCGTCGGGACCGCGGCATGCGCGACGATCCAGGCCCCCGCGACGAGGTGCCAGCCGGTGTCGCCGTCGCGGAGCATGGTAGGGACGATGATCGTGAACGCGAACGCAGCGAAGGCCGAGAGGAGAGCGAAGATCGAGCGGGCGGTGGTTGAGGGGGCATGTTCCGGGGTTGGTGAGCGCGGCATGCAGGGAGGACTAGCGCGATTGTCCTCCGGAAAGGTGAATCTCGGTTTGATGGGCGGATGGCAACGCGCGAGCATCACGTGCATCGTGCGCCAGACCAGCGGAGTGGGGGCAGCCTGCAGCGACGCCGATGGGGGCTTTGATGCTCGTAAGCCGTCACCCCAGCGAAAGTAATCCGTCACCTCAGCGAAAGCTGGGGTCTTCCCGTTGACGGGCGCTAGGAGTCACGCAGCGATATCCCGGCTTTCGCTGGGACGACGGGTTGGGATGGGGCTCGCGAACTGAGGTGAAGCCGTTGCGACGGAGCCTCTCCTGATCTGTCACTCAGCGAGGGCTAAGCCGGGATCTTCGTAGACGGCGCCGTTGAAGACCAGAGCCCCCAAAAGTCCGTCACTCCAGCGAAAAGCTGGGGTCTCCCTTCTGGCGGGCGCTGGGTGTCTCTGGGTGAGATCCCAGCTTTCGCTGGGATGACGGAGGTGGAGGATGACGTAAGTGGGAGATGTTCAAAGTAGGAGACGTTGAAGGTAGGTGCTCCAGTCTCCTTGTCCTCCTTCGAAGGCGGGAGCCCAGACTGGGTCCCCGCCTTTGGGGGAAACACCGGGGATTGAGACTGCTGTTCGACAAAAAACGCCCCGGGTCTCCCCGAGGCGTTTTCGTCTTTGGCTGCTCCGACACGGGAGTGAATCCGGTGTCGTCGGACGGCTAGCCGCGCCGGCCGGGCGGGGGCTTGAAGCCTTTTTTCCGCCTTCAGTCGATCTTCGGCAGCGTCTCGAACTGGTGATACGGCGGCGGCGAGGAGATCGTCCACTCCAGCGTCGTCGCGCCGTCGCCCCACGGGTTGTCGCCGGCCGGCTTGCCCGCGATCAGCGACCAGATCAGGTTGACGAAGAACACCACCATGCCCGCGGCCATGATCATGTAGCCGACCGAGGCGACCGTGTTCCAATGCTCGTACTGCGGCGTGTAGTCCGGAATACGGCGCGGCATGCCCTGAAGACCCAGGAAGTGCATCGGGAAGAACATCACGTTCACGCCGATGAAGAACACCCAGAAGTGCAGTTTGCC
>JAYVRZ010000234.1:0-106133 GCA_043775965.1 Sphingomonas sp. | reverse complement strand
GGCCCCCCCCCGGGGAGGCATCTGCTCGGAAGGTAACTCTACCTACCTGTCCGGCACGACAGAAAAAGCTACCCGCCATGTGCCGGCAGCGACGGTCGCGACAGGACCGAGACGTGCTCGCCGGGCTCGACGAACATGCCGTGCGACTCCGCCCACTTCCCCGCCTTCTCGCTCGCGGTCAGCATCGCCAGGAACGGACTGAACAACAGCCCCAGCGTCACCGGCGCGAGCCACGCCGCGGTGACCGGCGCGAACGGCGTGACCAGCAGCAGCGCGACGCCGACGCCGACATGCCAGCGATAGCGCGGCATCACCTCGGCGAGCGTCAGCCCGTGCGCGTCGCGATTCTGCGGCGCCCAGCCGGACTTGCGGCCCATCAATATCCCCACCAGATCGATCGTCTGCGTCAGCGCGATCACCGGCGCGGCCAGCATCGCGAACGGGATGTCGATCAGCACCGAGCGGACGATTCCGCGCCGCCCGCCGAACCCGGCACGACGCTCCCGGTTCGACATCGCCCAGATCACGCTCAGCAATTTGGGTCCGAACAGCAGCAGCAGCGTCACGACCAGCACCTGGAGCGAGGTCTGCGCCTCGACCATGTTGGTCTCGCCGATCAGCGCCTGGACGACGCTCGTCGCGATCAGCAACAGCCATAGCGGCGAGGTGATGAACGCCGACGCGCCCATCAGCAGCTGCAGCCGGCTGACCCAGTGGAACCCCGACGAGCCGAGCAGGCTGAGATGCTGGATATTGCCCTGCGCCCATCGTCGGTCGCGCACCGCGGCGTCGATCAGCGTCGGCGGATATTCCTCGAACGTCTCCTCGGTCATCAGCATGTGGACGCGCCAGCCGCGCCGCCGCAGCAGCGCCGCCTCGACCATGTCGTGGCTCATGATGACGCCCCCGAACGGCGCACGTCCCGGCAGGTCGGGCAGGCCGCAACTCGCCGCGAACGCCTCGATCCGGATCAGCGCGTTATGCCCCCAGAACGTCGCCTCCGAGCCCGACCACCAGACGAGGCCGGCGGTCGAGATCGGGCCGTAGAGGCGGCTGGCGAACTGCATCCAGCGCTGGAAGAACGTCACGCCGTTGATCACCGCGGGCACGGTCTGGAGCAGGGCCACCGCCGGGCGCCGCTCGAGCACCTGCGCCATGCCGATGATCGTGTTGCCGCCCATCAGACTGTCCGCGTCGAGCATGAGCATGTAGCGATAGCCCCCGCCGAACCGCCGGATCCACTCCGCGACATTGCCGGGCTTGCGACCGACATTCTCGGTCCGCCGACGGTAATAGAGCGCGCAGTCGAGCGTCGGTGCGAGCGCCTGCCACGCCGCCACCTCGGCCGCCTCCACCGCGGCGCCCGAATCGCTCAGGATGAAGAAATCGAACCGGTCGGCGACCCCGCCATCGGCGATCGCGCGCGCCATCCACGCGATCCGTTCGAAGACCGCGTCGATGTCCTCGTTGTGGACCGGCATCAGGATAGCGGTGCGGCCGTCGAGCGGCTCCGACTGGCGCGGCGTGGGGACGAACCCCGGATGGCTGCCGCTGATCAGCAATATGAAGCCGATCGCGGCGTTCATGAATCCGAACGCGATCCACGCGAACAGCGGGAAGAACAGCAGCAACAGCACCGCGTCCCACAGGCTCAGCCCGTCGGCCAGCAGCGATTCCTGAACCGCCGCCGACGCCGCGGTCGCGAGCAGCCCGGTCATCAGCACCAGGATCAGCCGGCGCGCGAGCATGTCGTCCGACGACACGACGCGGCCGGGCCCCGGTTCCGGCGCGGACCAGGGCGGCGGCGGACCGTCGAACTGCTGCGCCGGCATCGCGATCGGCGTTTCGTCCGGCATCATGACGGGGGCCGCGTGCATCAGAAGATCGGCGTCAGGACGGTTTCGCTGAGCGCGCGACCGCCGCGCGTGAGGAACAGCCGGACATCCGCCGGGCCTGCGGCGTCGGGCGCGACATCCGCGGTAACCCGCCAGCGGTTGGGCTGGCCGACGACGGGATAGGCGGCGTTGGCGAGGATCTTCCCGCGGACGACGTCGATCTTCGCGGTCACGCCACTCTGCCGGTCGAGCCCGGCCAGGCCGTCGCCGACGAAATCGACGACCAGCTTGCGCGCGCCCTTGACCGGTTCGGCACCGGGTCGGCCGGCATTGCCCTGCCAGCAATCGACCACGTGCGCGGCGGCCGCGACGGTCGTCGGGTCGCGCGATTGCCACGACAGCGTATAGTCGAACTGCAACCGCTGCCCGGCCTTGGCAGGCGCGGCGGGCGTCCAGAACGAGACGACGTTGTCGACCGTCTCGCTGTTGGTCGGGAAGGCATAGAGCATCACCGCGCCCTTGCCCCAATCGCCCTGCGGCTGGACCCACAGGTTCGGACGGCGATCGTAGAACGCGCCGTCATCCTGGAAATGATCGAAGTTCCGGTCGCGCTGGATCAGGCCGAAGCCCTTCGGCGCCTGATCCGCGAAACTGTCCAGCGTGTCGTGCGGCGGGTTGTTGAGCGGGCGCCAGATTCGCTCGCCCGCGCCGGTGAGCAGCGCAAGACCGTCCGAATCGTGGATCTCCGGCCGCCAGTCGACCGCGGCGGCACGGTTGCCCTCGCCGTACCAGAACATGCTGGTCGCGGGTGCGATGCCGAGCCGCTCGACGTCGCGACGCAAGGTGAGAACCGACGACACGCGTTGCTCGACGCCGGTGCCCGCGACGTGCCGCGATTCGAACCGGTACGCGCCGGTGACGCTCGCGCCGTCCATCAGCGCGTAGATCGTGTAGGCGTCGGCGCCGGTGCGCTCGATCCAGAATTCGGTGAAGTCGGGAAACTCCTCGCGGCCGGGCAGCCCGGTGTTGATCGCGAGGCCGCGCGCGGACAGTCCGTATTGATCCTGCGACCCGGCGGTGCGGAAATAGGATGCGCCCTGGAACGCCATCCAGTCGCTGTTCCCGCCCGGTGCCATCGCGCGGAAACCGGCGATGCCGAGCGCGGCGGCATGGCCTTCCTCCGCCTCGAACAGGTCGCGGGAGAAGTCGACGCGGTGAGCCAGCCCGCCCTCGACGACGTTGATCGCCACGGGGGTCGGGGCGTAACGGCCGAGGGGGAACAGCCGGATGCCGCCGGCGAGCGTCTTGTCGCTACGGAACCGGATGCTGCCGACCTTGTCGTAATCGATCGCCGCCGCCGCCGCGACCTTGGCCGGCGCCGTGTAAGGCTTGGTGGCGAGCGTGGCAGCACGCGCCTGCAGCGCCTCCCACGAAAATGGCTCCGCCTTGCCGGCTGGCACTCGCGCCATTGCGGCAGCGGCCTGCGGAAGGACGCCCACCAGACCCAGCGCGGTGATTACTTCGCGTCGACCGATCATGCAGAACGCTCCCTCATCGTCATCATGCTGCAATGCGGTAGCATACTGCGACAGAGCGCGCGCGTCGACAGGTCCCGGCTAGCGCCCCGCCGGTCGCGCGTTCCGTCGCCAGCGGGCGCTTACGCTGATTGGGTCGTGGATATGCCGGCCGAGCAGCAGGAACGTCGCACCCGCGCTCGCCCCGAGAAAGCCGATCGCGGCGAACAGGAACGCGAGCGCGCCGGTTGGTGGCGTGTGCCCCGCCAGCGCGTAGATCGCGACGGCCGCGATCGCGAGCGACAGGAGACCGCTCGCGCGGAGGCTCAGGTCGGTGCGGAGGTGATGGGCAGCGCGTGTCATGCGGCGCTTCAGATATCGGGGCCGGCATTAGCGTTCGAGATCGAAATCGAAGCTGCGGCATAGTGATTCCGTAAGGTTCGCGCTTCCTTGTTCTCCCGCGAAGGCGGGAGCCCAGGCTGGGTCCCCGCCTTCGCGGGGAAACACGCTATCTCACGTCAAACGTTCACGGATCGACGAGCAACCGGTACCCGATGCCGAGTTCGTTCGCGATCACGCTGCCGACGCCGTCCGCGCCCTCCAGTTTCTGGCGAAGGTTGCGGACGACGATGCGGAGATACTCGATCCGGCGGTCGTGATCGGTCGGCCACGCCGCCTCCAGTATCCGCTGGTGGGTCACCACCCGCCCGGGATGCGCGGCGAGCGCCGACAGCACGTCGAACTCCTTGCGTGTCAGGTGCGCCTCCTCGTTGCCACGGCGGGCGACGCGGTTGTCGAAATCGATCTCGACACCGTGCGCGCGCAGGATCGTCGGCCGCGACGTCGCCTCGCCACGACCGCGCAGCGCGACCCGAAGGCGGGCGAGCAGTTCCTCGGTATCGAACGGCTTGGTGACATAATCCTCGGCGCCGAGATCGAGCGCCGCCACCTTCTGGTCGGTCGCCTCGCGCGCGGACACGACCAGGACGATCGGATCGCCGAGCGCCTTCAGCAGCGGCACCAGCTCGAGCCCGTCGCGGTCGGGCAGGCCGAGATCGAGCAGCACCGCGGTCAACGGCCGGCTCGCGGCGATCCGCAACGCCTCGCGCGCGTCGACCGCTTCCTCGACCGCGTAGCCGACGCGCTCCAGCGTGTTGCGCAGCAGCCGCCGGATATGGAGCTCGTCATCGACGACCAGCACGGTCTGGGCACTCATGACACCGATCCTCCGGCACGACGAAGCAACATCCAGCCCGCGACGCCCGACAGGATCGAGCCGGCGAACACGCCGATCTTGACCGAGTCCAGCGCGTGCGGCGCGTCCGCAAACGCCAGGCCGCCGATGAACAGGCTCATCGTGAAGCCGATCCCGCACAGCACCGCCATGCCGTAGACCTGTGCCCAGTTCGCGGCCTTGGGGGCCTCCGCCAGCCGGACCGCCACGAGCCCGCGGATCGTCGCGAAGATGCCCACTTGCTTGCCGAGGAACAGCCCGAGCATGATGCCGACCGGCAGCGGCGATATCACGTCCGCCGCGACCATCCCGCCGAACGCGATACCCGCATTGGCGAAGCCGAACGCCGGCACGATCGCGAAACTCGACCAGGGTTGCAGCGCGTGTTCGAGCCGCTTCAGCGGCGGTTGGCCGTCCCCCGTCCGCAGCGGGATCGTCAGCGCGACCGCGACGCCGGCGAGCGTCGCATGGACGCCCGACAGCAACACGCCGTACCACACGCCGATTCCTATCAGCAGGTACGGCACCAGCGACCGCACACCCGACAGGTTCAGGATCACGAGCAATCCGAGCCCCGCGCCCGCCGCGAGCAACGGCAGCAGAGCGATATGGCCGGTGTAGAAGACCGCGATGACGAGGATCGCGAGCAGGTCGTCGATCACCGCGATCGCGGTCAGCAGAACCTTCAGCGAGGTCGGCACGCGCGACCCGAGCAGCGCAAGGATGCCGAGCGCGAACGCGATGTCGGTCGCCGCCGGGATCGCCCAGCCGCGCAAGTTTGCCGGCGTGCCGATGTTGACGAGCAGGTAAATGCACGCCGGCACGATCATCCCCGCGAGCGCCGCCGCGCCCGGCAGGATGCGCTCGGGCCAGGTCGAGAGATGCCCCGAGAGGAACTCGCTCTTCACCTCGAGCCCGATCAGCAGGAAGAACAGCGCCATCGCGCCGTCGTCGATCCAGTGATGGACGCTCAATCCGCCGATTTCGTGGTGCAGCGTCGCGAAATAGGCCGGCGCGAGCGGCGAATTGGCGACCAGCAGCGCGGCGATCGTCGCGGCGAGCAGCACGATGGCGCCCGCCGCATCGCCCGCGAAAAAGCGCCGGACTGGGCTCACAACCCTTCGCCGCCGACCCATTGCGCATTCGACAACCGGCGCGCGAGGTCC
The DNA here is from genome assembly GCA_043775965.1 of Sphingomonas sp. Classification (GTDB taxonomy): domain Bacteria; phylum Pseudomonadota; class Alphaproteobacteria; order Sphingomonadales; family Sphingomonadaceae; genus Sphingomonas. The sequence goes on along the minus strand of JAYVRZ010000234.1, from coordinate 100,384 downwards.
CAGCTCTGGACGCGGATATCGGGGACCGCGACGACTTCCCACAGGCCGCCACGGGTCATCGGGCCGATGCAGTGGATCCGGTCGTCGGGCGTGCCATCGGCGCGGATCGCGCGCGACTGTGCGTCGACGTCGACACCGAGCCGCAGCGGATCGGGGCGGATCGCGCCGGCTGCGAGCAGATGCTTCACGAGCGGTTCCTCCGAGCGCAGGAGATCGCCTTGCGGGCCCGTGCAGTTCACGATCCGCGCGGCGCGCGTGACGACCGGATCGGTTTCGCCCCGTGGTCGCCACGTCAGCTTTGCCTGGGTCCCATCGGCTTCGGCGGAAACGATCTTGCCCGCCGCGAAGGTCAGTCGACCGGTCGCGACGAGCGCCTCGACCCGGTCGGCGACGGCAGGTGCGAGGCGGTGGCGGTGGACGTCCCAATAGGGGCGGAGATGGCGCAGGAAGCGCGCGCGCACCTCCTGCGATGCCGCCGACCACAGCATCTGCGTGACCGGGCGAAGCTCGTCCACCGCCGCGCGCCAGCCGCCCTCTTCGGTCCGCGCACGAACATGGCGTACGAGGTCGGTCAGCCCACCTTGCGGCTTGTCCGAAACACCGCGGTGCGCAGGCGCGCCGTCGACGTGCCGCCGCGGCGACAACCCGCGCCGCGACGTGGCGAGGATGTGTCCTGCAAACCCCTGCGCATCGAGCAGCAACGCCGCGTCGATCGCGGTCAACCCGGTGCCGACCAGCACGACCGTGTCGTCCGCGCCCAGCCCCTCGGCAAGGTCGGCCGCCCACGGATCGGCGCAATACACACCAGCCGGGAGCGCGTCAGGCTTGAGACCTGGCGGCGTGTGCGGCGGCAAATTGCCGAGCGCGAGCACCGCGGTGTCGGCCGCGATCGTCCGCCCGTCCGCCATCGTCAGCGTGACGCCGTCGCCGGTCACCGGCTCGATCGCGCAGACTTCGCCTTCGACATGCACCAGCCGCCCGTTCGAGTCCGCGATCGCCGCGTCGAGCAGTTCGCGCAGATACGCGCCATAGGTGGTGCGCGGGACGAAGGTCTTGCGGTCGCCCTTGCCGTGCGCTTCCAGCCAGCGGACGAAGTGGTCGGGATCGTCCGGCAACGCACTCATATTACCCGCACGGACGTTGAGCAGGTGATCCGGATGCGCGGCGCTGTACGCGACGCCGCGCGCGAGCTGCCGGTCGCGGCGCTCGATCAGCGTGACGCGCGGCCCCTCGTGCCGCATGAGGTTGACGGCGAACAGCGCGCCCGAAAACCCGCCGCCGACCACCACGACATGATCCTCGGGCCCCGCAATCCGCGCGATCGTTGCTGATTGGTCCATCTGTTCGCTCACCCGTTTTGACGGGGGTCCCATGCCCGATCGGCGGCGGCTAGCCCAGCCCCTGGCTATAGACGCACGGCTGAAAGCTCCGCCCTGTCGTCTTTGGACCCCACCTGACCGGACACTCCGTCGTCATCCCCGCGCAGGCGGGGATCTATATGCTCGGAGGCCTGCGATCTTGAGGTGAGGCCAGCCAGTATGGGTTCCCGCCTCCGCGGGAATGACGAGCATGTTCGGAGAAGATGAGGATCGAACCGTGCCGGGTGACGGTGGAGAGGTGTCCTTTCACCATTACACCACCCCGGCGAAGGCCGGGGCCCAGTTGGCAAGGCCGAAGTAACGAAGCACCGCGCATCGTTACAGCCGTCCCCCAACTGGGCCCCGGCCTTCGCCGGGGTGGTAGCACTAGGGGCGTGGTCCCACGCCTATCGGGATGGAAGATGTCGTTCCCCCTTTACGGCCGAAACGCCCCGATCCCCGCAATCGCCATCTTCGGCTGGTCGGTCGCGACCCGCGTGAAGCCCAGCATCAGGTACCGCGCCTCGCGTGCCTTCGCGAAGGTGATGCGCTGCGTCGCCCGCGCATAGGCGATGTTGCCGAACTCGCCCTCCTCGGCCGGCGTCCAGGTCTTGCCGTCGACGCTCGTCTCGACCTGGTAGCGACCCGGCGGGCCCGCGTCGGGCAGCGCGTGGCGGGTCGGCGTCAGGCTGAACCCGGCGACGGTCTCCGCCTTGCCCATGTCGATCATCAGCATCACCACGCTCGTCGGAGTCGGCGCCGGCGTGGTCCAGACGGTCGCGAGATCATCGTCGAGCACCGCCTCGGCACCCGGCAATCCCGGCTTGAGCACGCCGGCCAGCGAGGTCTCGCCCGCGAAATACGGCTTGCCGGATTTCATCGCCAGACTGTGCTGGAGCGCGCTGACGATCGTCCACCCGGTCTTCGAGATGATCTTGTTACCCGTCGCCTGCGAGGCGACGACCACGGCGGGCGCGACCGCCAGGAACAGCGACAGCTCGGTGATCGCGGGGCATGCCGGCGCCTCGACGATCCGCAACCGCACGCGTCGCGCCGTCACCGGCTCGGGCAGGCGGATGATCCGCTGCGCACCGATGCACTCGTGCGCCGCGACCTCGCGCCAGGCGCCCTTCGCATCCGCCACATCGATAGCGAACTTTGTCACGCGCACGCCGAGGTCGAGCGCCTCGCGGATCCGGATCAGGTCGAAGCGACGCCCCGGCGGCAGATCGAGCACCAGCGACGGCGTCTTCACCGCATCGGGCGTGCTCCAATAGGTCTCGCGGTTGCCGTCGAGCACGTTGGCCGGCGCGAACCGGACCCCGCGCGAAGGGCCGCTCGCGACGGCCCCCTTGGCCAGATCGGTCTTGAAGCTCGCGCGCAACGCATCGCCGAACGCCTTGAGCGACGCGAGGTCGGGCTCGGCGATCAGCCCACGGCGATCGGGCGGCAGGTTGAGCATCATGTTGGTGCCGCGCCCGACCGATTCATCATGGAACTGCATCAGCCGCTGCGGCGACTTCACCTGCAGATCGTCGTCGGCGTGATAGAACCAGCCGGGCCGGATCGACGTGTTGGTCTCCGCCGGCCACCAGAGCGGCGCACCGCGCACGCCGGAATTGCCCTCGCTCTGCACGTAGGGATGGTTCGGCATCGTCGGCCAGCACGGATCGCCCGCATGCCCGTCCTCGTTCCCCACCCAGCGGATATCCGCGCCGAGCGGATCGAAGGTGCACGCCATCGGCTGCAATGTGTGGACCAGCGCGATGATCGACGGCCAGTTGTAATATTTCGGCGCATCGATCTTCCGCGCCTCGCGCGCGCCACCATAATAGCCGTCGCCGCCGTTCGCGCCGTCGAACCAGACCTCGAACAGCTCGCCGTAATTGGTGCAGAGATCGGTCAGCTGCGCGCGGAAATACTCGACGTACGCGGGCGTGCCATAGTCGGCGCGGTTGCGGTCCCACGGCGAGAGATACAGCCCGTAGGATATCCCGCCGCGGCGGCACCCGTCGCCCAGTTCGCGGACGATGTCACCCTTGCCGTTCTTGTACGAACTGTTGCGGATGCAATGCTCGGTGAGCCTGGTCGGCCAGAGGCAGAAGCCATCATGATGCTTGGCGGTCAGGACGAGGCCGGTCAGCCCGGCGCTCTTGGCCGCGGCGACGATCTGGTCGGGATCGAACGCGGTCGGGTCGAACAGCTTGGGGTCCTCGTCGCCATAGCCCCATTCCTTGTCGGTCCAGGTGTTGAGCGTGAAGTGGACGAAGCCGTAGCGTTCGCGCTGGTGCCAGGCGAGCTGGCGGACGCTCGGCGTCGCGCCCCAGGGTGCGGGGGCACCGACCGGTGCGGCGGCATTCGCTCGCCCAGCGGCCGCGGTGGCGAGCGTACCGGCGATCAACGCACGGCGGTTCAGGTCGCCAGTAAATTTGGGGGTCATCGCGAAACTCCGGTGGTTGCTGGCGGCCGATCGGCAAGCGCGCGGCCAAAATTACGATTGGGCGTCGCGCCCATTTCAAACACGAGACGTCCGCCGCGGACGATATCGGCATGCGCGATCCAGCTCTTCGTCCAGGGACGGCCGTTCCACGTCACCGACTGCACATAAGGCCGATCCGCCGCATTACCGCGCGCCTCGACGACCAAAGTCCGTCCCGCGCCCACCTGCATCTCAGCCCGGTCGAACAGCGGCGAGCCCAGCACATAGTTCGCGCTCACCGGATCGACCGGGTACAGCCCGAGCGCGCTCAGCACGAACCACGCGCTCATCTGCCCGCAATCGTCGTTGCCGATGATGCCGTCGGGATCGTACTTGTACATCTCGTTCAGCAGCCGGCGGACCATGCCTTGCGTCTTCCACGCCGCGCCGCAATAGGCGTACATGTACGCGACGTGGTGGCTCGGCTCGTTGCCGTGCGCGTACTGGCCGACCAGCCCGGAGATATCGGGCGGCGCATCCTTCGGTAGGATCGACGGCGCATTGAACAGCCCGTCGAGCTTCGCCTCGAACTTCGCATCGCCGCCCATCGCCGCGATCAGCCCGTAGACGTCGTGCTGGTTGAGGAAGGTCGCCTGCCAGCCATTGCTCTCGGTATAATCGCGCCACTTCGACGAATGGCCGAGCGCGATCGGATCGTACGGCGCGGTCCACGTCCCGTTCGCGAGCTTTGGCCGCGCAAAGCCGATCGAGGCGTCGAACACGTTGCGCCAGTTGCCGCTCCGCTTGCGCAACCGGGCGGCCTCCGCGCTCGCCCCCGCCGCGTCCGCCAGATGCGCCGACGCATAATCGTCATAGGCATATTCGAGCGTGCGCGAGACCGACTCGAACACGGTGTCGGCGGGGATGTAGCCGAGCGTGTCGTACGGCTTGATCCCCAGGCTGTTGTCCATCGTCGGCATCGCGAAATCGAACGACCGGCGCCGCACGTTCGGCCACGCCGCGGCATAATTGGCGGGGATGCCCTTCGCGCGCGCCTCGGCCATCACCGACACCGAATGCCAGCCGATCATGCAGCCCGTCTCGATGCCCTGAAGCGGCCAGACCGGCGGGCCGTACGCGCTCTGCTGCGTCTGGCGGATCAGGTCGCCGACGAGCTCGGCGGTCCGTTCGGGCTCGATCAGCGTGAGCAGCGGGTGCAGCGCGCGGTACGTGTCCCACATCGAATAGGTGCTGTACGCACGGTCCTTCGTGGCACCGTCATGCACTTTCCGATCGAGCCCGACATAGCGCCCGTCGACATCGGAGAAGAGCGTCGGCGCGAGCTGCGCATGATATAGCGCGCTCGCCAAGATCTTGCGCTGCGCCAGCGTGCCGCCCTCGACGCGCACGGCCTCGAGCGCGGGCGCCCAGCTCTTGGTCGCGTCCGCGCGATAGCGGTCGAAATCCCAATGCCGCGCCTCGGCCGCCAGGTTCTTGCGCGCGCCGCCGACGTCGACTGCGGAGATGCCGGTGCGGATCACGATCGGCGCGGCGCCGGCATCGTCGTAATGCAGCACCGCCTTCACGCGCTTGCCCGCGACGCCCTTCGCCCCCGCTCCTCGCGCGACGTCGCCGTCGCCATAGAAGACGATCCGGTCGGGCTTGCGCGAGAACTGCATCGCGAAATGGATGCGCCGCCCCTTCGCCCAGCGGAACACGCGGCGGCTGCCGGTCAGCGTACCGCTCTCGTCGATGTCGAGCGACGCATCGTCGATCAGCACGCCGGTATCGGACTTGTCGAGGATCAGGTGCGACAGGTTGACGAGGATATGCCCCGGCCCCGCCGGAAACACATGCCGCTGGATCCCGGTCCGCTCGGTCGCGGTCAGTTCCGCGCGCACGCCCGATTCGAGCGTCACGCGGTAATAGCCCGGCTCGGCATGCTCGGCCGAGAAGCGCTGGCGATACCCCGCATCGGGATCGGCGAGCGTCCCCGGCGTCAGTTGCACCTTGCCCCGGTTCGGCACGACCAGCACGTCGAGCATGTCGCCGATCCCGGTTCCCGACAGATGCGTGTGGCTGAACCCCATGATCGAGGTGTCGGTGCGGTGATAGCCCGAGCACGCGTCCCAGCGCTCGACATCGGTATCGGGGCTCAGCTGCACCATCCCGAACGGCAAAGTCGCGCCGGGATAGGTGTGGCCGTGGCCACCGGTGCCGACGAACAGATCGGGCGCGGTCGTCTCGACCGTCGGCGCAGCGAAGGTCGCGCGGGCGGTCAGCGCGAGCGCGCCGCTTCCGGCGAGGAGCGAACGGCGAGTGAGGTTCATGCGCGGGCTCCGAGAAATGCGGGATTCTTGGCGGCGATGTCGACGATCAGCTCGCCGAACAGCCCGTTGGCCCAGGCGAACCAGGCGCGCGTGAATTTCGCGCCGTCGTCCAGGTTGAAGGATTCGTGCATGAAGCCGGTGCCGCCATGCGTCGTCTTGAGCGCGGCGAGGCTGCGCGCGACGGTCGCGGCGTCGCCGGTTTCGAGCGCGTTCAGCGCGTGCATGACGATCGCCATCGGCCAGATCTCGCGCAGCCCGGTATGCGGGCTGCCGATCCCCTCCGCCGCGGTGCCACGGAAGAAATACGCGTTGTCCTTGCTCCACGCCCGCGCGGCGGTGCGCTGCCAGAGCGGATCGTCGGACTTCACCGCGCCGAGATAGGCGAGCCCCGACAGGCTCGGCACGTTGGCGTCGTCCATGAAGATAGCGTTGCCATAGCCATCGACCTCATACGCCCAGACCGGCTGGCCGTCCGGCCCCCTGGTCAGCCCATGCAGCCGCAACGCCGCCTCGACCTCGTCCGCCAGCGAAGTCGCATCCGCCGCCAGCGCCGCGTCGGGCCGAGCACGCGTCGCGAGTTCCGCCAACTGGCGCAGCGCACGGACCGCAAAGATGTTCGACGGGATCAGGAACGGCAACACGCACGCGTCGTCCGACGGCCGAAACCCGGAGTGGATCAGCCCGACCGGCCGCGACGGCGGGCCATAGCCGTCGAGCGCCATGCTTTCCCCGACGATCGGCGACGACCGGCGGAAGCGATACGGCCCCGGCCCGTCCTTGCGCTGCTGCTCGCGAAACGTCCGGATCGACGCGCGCGCGCCATCCGCCCACAGCGCGTCGAACGGCGCGACGTCGCCGGTCGCCTGCCAATAGGCGTGCGCGATCCACATCGGGTAGCAGAGCGAATCCACCTCCCACTTCCGCTCGCCGACGCCCGGCTTCATCAGCGTGTCGTCGGTCAGCGACCAGCTCAGATTGGTCTTCGCCGACGGGTCGTGCATGAACGCGTTGGCATATGGATCGATCAGGATGCACCGCGCCTGGCGTGCGATCAGCCCGCGGAACAGCGTCCGCAACGCCGGATCACGCTTGGCGAGCGGGAGGTACGGATGCACCTGCGCCGAACTGTCGCGCAGCCACATGCAGTCGATGTCGCCGGTGATGACGAACGCGTCGGGTTTGCCGTCGACGCTCCCCATGAACACCGTCGTGTCGAGCGTGTTGGGGTAGCAATTCCCGAACATCCAGGCGAGTTCGGGATCGCCGATCTTGGCCGTGACGCGCGCGATCTCCGCCTCGACCGCGCGGCTGGTATAGCGGCGGTCGGCGAGCTTCGGACGCTTGCTGACGAACGACGGTGTCGCCGCGCGGAGCGGTCCGGCCAGACCCAGTGCCGCCGCTCCGGCGATCAGCATGCGACGGTCGATCACTTCGGCAAATCCTTGCTTCCCGTCACGGTGAAGACGGTATCGACACCCGGCCCGTCGCCCGGCTGGCCGCCACCGATATGCAGCCGGTATTCGCCCGGCGCGATCCGACGATTGCCCGCCGCATCGACGCTGCTCATCCCGCGAGGATCGATCGTGAAAGCCACCCGCGCCGTCTGGCCCGGCTTCACTGTCTCGCGCCTGAACCCTACGAGCTGGCGTTGCAGCACCGGATCGTTGAAGCCCGGCTTGGTCGCAGGTTCGGGCGGCACGAGATAGGCCTGCACCACCTCGTCGCCCGCGACCTTGCCGGTGTTACGTACCGGGATCTCGACGGTGAAGGTCTCCCCAGCAGCGATCGTGCTGCGCAGCAATTTGGGTGCAGCATAGACGAACTGCGTGTAGCTCAGTCCGTGACCGAAACCCCAGAGCGGCGTGCCCGTGAAGTAGCGATAGGTCCGCTCGCGCATATTGTAATCGATGAACGCAGGCAGATCGCGCGTCTTGGCATAGAACGTCACCGGCAGTCGCCCGCCCGGATTGTTCCGGCCCGTCAGCGTATCGGCGATCGCCTGCCCGCCCGCCTGCCCCGGATACCAGCCGACCAGGATCGCATCGGCATGCGCCTTCGCCCAGGTCATCGCGACCGCGCTGCCGGTCATCAGCACGACCACCAGCGGCTTGCCGGTCGCCTTGGCCGCTTCGAGCAGCTTCACCTGCGCGGCCGGCAGCCCGATATCGGTCCGATCGCCGCCCGAGAACCCGGCCACCTCGATCTGCAGAGCCTCGCCCTCGACCGCGGGCGACAACCCGACGAACGCGACGATCGCATCGGCATCCTTGGCGACTGTCACCGCCTCAGCGACCTGCGCGTCGGCCGGCGCGGTCCAGGTCAGCCGCAGCCCCTGATCCTCACCACTATGCGCGAGTTCGACGCGGATCGCGTGTGGACCAGCGGCGAGAGTCACCGGTGCCTCGACGGTCTTGCCGCTGCCGTCATCGTCCGCGACCAGCTTGTCGTCGATCCACAACCGCGCCGGATCATGCCCCTTGCAGTCGAAACAGCGCGGCACGTCGAGCCTAAACACGTACTCGCCCGCGGCCGGCGCGGTCACCGTCCCCGTCCAGCGCACCGAGAACGCGGTCGGATCAATCCCCGGCGCGGGCGCGGTGCGGTCCCAGTCGAAATCGATCGTCCGGTCGGCCCGCACCACCGGCGTCCCGGCGAAATCGCTCCCCCGGAAATACTCCCCGCGCAGCGACAGCGCGGTGTCCGGCACCGGCACCGGCACGCCCTCGGCGATGCTCGACCCTTGCGCATACCGGACGCCAGCAAACGAAGTCCGCAACGCCGCCAACGGCGTCACCGGCGCAGCGGCGGTGCCGTGATAATTCGCCTCCAGCACATCGACGCTGTCCGCATTCGGCCCGATCACCGCGATCTTCGCGGACGGTTTCAGCGGCAGCACGCCGTTGTTCTGGACCAGCACCATCGCCTTCCGCGCCGCCTCCAGCGCCAGCGCGCGGTGCGCGGGCGTGTCGAACTCGGTAGGCTTGATCCTATCCCAAGGGCTCGTCGCCCCGAACACGCCGCCCAGCATGCGCCGCACCGCAAACGTCCGCGTCAAACTCGCGTCGAGCGTCGCTTCGGGCACCAGCCCCCGCCGCACCGCATCGCCCAGCGCCGCGTAAGTCCGCCCACAATTGAAATCCATCCCCGCCGCAATCGCCGCCGCCGACCCACTCGCATTATCAGGCCGGTAATGATGATAGTTCGAGATATTGCCGACCGCGTCGCAGTCCGACACGATCAGCCCCTTGAAGCCCCATTGCTTGCGCACCGTCTCGGTCAGCAACGGCGCCGACGCGCACACGGGCACGCCGTGGATCGCATTATACGCGCACATCGTCGACAGCGCCCGCCCCTCGGTCAGCGCCATCCGGAACGCGGGCAGGAAGGTCGCCTCGCGGTCGTGCGGCGAGATGTCGACGTCGAACCCGTCGCGCCCCGCCTCGGGCCCGCTATGCGCGGCAAGATGCTTTGGCGTGGCGATGACCTTGGGGTGCGCGAGGTTCGGCCCCTGCAACCCGCCGATGAAAGCGACCCCCAACCGCCCGGTCAGATACGGGTCCTCGCCATACGTCTCCTGCCCACGACCCCAGCGCGGATCGCGAAAAATGTTGATGTTGGGCGACCAGATCGTCAGCCCCTGATAGCGCGCGCGGTCACCCGCCGGCAGCGCATTGGACTTCGCCCGCGCCTCGGTAGAAACCACGTCGCCGACCCGCCGGAGCAGCGCCTCGTCCCACGTCGCGGCGAGGCCGATCGCCTGCGGAAACACCGTCGCCACGCCGTTGCGCGCAAGCCCGTGCAGCCCCTCGTTCCAATAGTCATAAGCCGGCAAATTCAGCCGCGGGATCGCCGGCGCAACGCTCTGCAACTGCGCCGCCTTCTCGTCGAGCGTCATGCCGCGGACCGCCGGATCGACCGTCTGCGCGAGCGCGGACGATGCGAGCAGCAGGCCGATCGGGGCGAGCGCGAACCTCATCACTTCACCACCGCGATGCCGGCGAGCGTGCGGATCGTCAGCGCTCGTTTCAGCGCCGCCGCAGACGCCTTCGAAGCAATCGTCACCGTGACACTCTCGCCCGGCAGCAGATCGAACGCGTTGTCGGACGGTGTCGCGTCGAGCTCCCCGAAATCGATCCACACCGCGCGCGCCAGCTTGCTCGCAGTCAGCGTCAGACGGTTGTCCTCCCATGTCGCGGTCAGGCCCGGATCGGGCAGCGTCATCGTCTTGGGTGCCGCCGAGAGCAATGTGCGCGACACGACGCGGTTGTCGAGGAGCAACTCCGCCACCGCGATCGTCCGCGCCGGATCGCCACCCGCGAACAGCGCCGCATCGGCCAGCGTCGCGACCGGGGTCGAGGACAAGGGCGCCAACGTCGCCGGCGTCTCGGTCTTCGCCAGAACCGTCCCGTCGACATCGAGCGTCCGCACCCGCCACACCGCCTGCGTCGGCACCGTCGCGTCGGAAATCAGGCTGACCTTGGTCGACCCATCCTTACGCTCCGCCGCGATCGCCAGCGGCTGATAAAAGCGCCGTGCATGGAATTGCAGCGCCTTCCAGCGGCCGTAATAATCGATGCTCGACCACGACGCGCCGGGCCAGACGTCGTTGATCTGCCAGAACAGCGAGCCCATCGTCACCGGCCGGCACGCGCGGTGGTGCAGCGCGGCGAGCTCGATCCCCTCGGCCTGCATCACCTGGCTCAGATACACGAAGTCGGCGAAGTCGCGCGGCTCGCGGTATTTCTCGCGGATGTAGAACAGCAGCCGGTCGTTGCCCTCGCCCTTGAGGAACTTCTGGTGCGCCTTCATCACCGGCGAGGTCGGCGAGAAGTCGCCGTCCTTGGCAAAGGTCCGGATCGTCTTCATCTCGGGCATCGACTGCAGCCCGTATTCGGACATGAACCGCGGACAGCTGTCGAGATACGCCTCGACCGGTTTCTTGCCGCCCCACACGTCCCAATAATGCCGGTCGCCATCGCTATCGATGTCGGGCTTGTCCTCGTAATTGCTGCTCGGCGAGCCCGGCCAATAGACCGCGTCGGGATCGCGGCGCTCGGCCGCATCGCGCAGCACGCGGTCGAACAGGATCGCCATGCCGACGCCGATCTTCTCCTGCTCGTCGGCGCCGACCGCCTTCTTGTACGCGACCCGGTCGCCCCAGCCGACCCAGCCGCTCAGCACTTCGTTATTGCCCGACCACAGCACGATCGAGGGATGCGCCTGGAGCCGGTCGACCTGTTCCTCCGCCTCGATGCGGACGGTCTCGCGGAAGTCGCGGTCGGGCGGCGTGATCGAACCGCCGAACATGAAATCCTGCCACACCATCAAGCCCATCTGGTCGGCGAGGTCGTAGAACGCGTCGTCTAGATAATAGCCGCCGCCCCACACGCGGATCATGTTCATGTTCGCATCGCGCGCGCCGGCCATCACCGTGCGGATCTGGCTCTCGGGCACGCGTGCCGGAAACATGTCGAACGGGATCAGGTTCGCGCCCTTGGCGAACACCGGAATGCCGTTGACGATGAATGCGAACCCGCGGCCGTGCGCGTCCTTGTCGCGGCGCAATTCGACCGTGCGCAGGCCGGTGTGACGCTGCGCGCTGTCGATCGTCGTGCCGCCCTCGAGCAAGCTCGCCTTCACGGTATAGAGCGGTTGCGCGCCATAGCCTGCGGGGAACCAACGCTGCGGATTGGCGACGCTGACCGGCACCGCGACATGGCTCACGCCCGCCGCGACGGTGACGGTCCGTGCCGCCTGCGACACGCGCCCATCGGGGCCGGTGACCGCGACCTGCACGGTGACCGGACGCTCCTCGCCCGCGACCACATCGAGTTCGGCGGACAGCCGCGCCTCAGTCTTGGTCAGGCCCTCCTGCGTCACCCGAAACGCCTCGATCCGGGCGTCGTCCCACGCCTCGATCCGCGCCGGCCGCCAGATCCCCTGCGCGACGATCCGCGGGCCCCAGTCCCAGCCGTAATGATATTTGGGTTTGCGGATATAGGGCGAGGTCTGCTTGCCCATCGGCTCGTCGCCGAACATCGAATCATATTCGCCGGGCAGCGGGTTCTTCGCCTTCAGCACCATCGGCTGCAACGTGCGAATCGGCGAGTGGAACGTCACCAGCAGATCGTTCGCGCCGGGCTTCAGCACCGCCTTGATCGGCACGCGCCAGCGCCGATGCGCGTTGTCCGCCGCCAGCAGCCTGGTGCCGTTCAACCGCACCTCGGCAAAGGTGTCGAGCCCGTCGAACACCAGTTCGATATGATCGCGCGCGAGCAGGTCGGGCGTCGCGCGCAGCGTGGTGTGATATTGCCAATCGGTCAGCCCGACCCATTGGATCTTCGCCTCGTTCAGCCCGACATACGGATCCGGCACGATCTTGGCGGCCATCAGGTCGGTCTGCGCACTGCCCGGCACGGTCGCGTGCAACCAGCGCGCCGCCTTGGGATGCGCCTTCGCTGCGGCGGCATCGGCCGGATCGATCCGCATCGACCAGCCCTTGTCGAACACGATGCTGGTGCGCGGGCCCGCCCAGGCCGGGGTCGCAGCAACGGCGGCGAGCGCCAATAGCGCCAGCCACCGCATCACTTCTTCTCCGACAGCTGCATCGATTCGACCGCGTAGAACGGCGACTCCATCGACGCGGTGAACAACAGGCAGATATCCGCGTCGCCCTTGCCTTCGGGCAGTTTGCCCTGGAAGGTCATGCGGTTGGGGCTCGTCGCCGGGTTGGGCAGCGGGAAGGTCGCCGCGATCGTGCCGTCGCAGCCGCCAGTGCGCACCACGAGCTCGCCATATGTCGTCACCGCATAATGCCGGCGCAGCGCCTTCTCGTCATGCGCCAGCCCGTAATGCCGCGGGATGCGCGCGACATCGACGGTGAAGCTCCGCGCGATATCGAGCGGTGCGGCTGGGTACATCGTGCACGTGTCGAAGATGTTGACGTTGAACACCGGCGTGTTCGCGGTCGCCTCCGACGTCAACGGCACGCGCAGGCCGATCGCGCCATCGGGGCACGCGACCAGCTCGGAACTTGACCGGCGCAACAGCGCGACACGGCTAGTCTCGAACAGCCGCGGCTCCGCGGTCGGGCGACCGTCTGCGGTGAAGGCGGCGGCGCGGATGGTCACGCCGGGCTTGAGCGACAACGGCGCGGCATACGCCTTCGATCGCGCGGTCGGCACCTTGCCGTCGAGCGTGTAGCGGATCGTCCCGTAGCCCGTCTGCGTCGCAAGCGTCACCGGCACCTTGCCGCGCCGCAACGCATCGCCGCGCGTACCGGTAATAGCGAAATCGACCGCGAACGCACTGTCCGCCGCCGCGATTCCAGCACGGGCATAGCGCCCCATCTGCGGCTCCAGCCGCGCCACGAAGTTCGCGAAATCACGCGTCGATCCCGGCGACCAGGTCCGCTCGGCAAGCGCCGACAGCCGCGGGAAGGTCGCGTGCTCCAGCTGCTGCGGCGTGACGAAATATTCGCTGAACGCGTTGATCTGCGCGCCGAGCACATGCTTGGCCTTGTCGGGCGCGAGCCCCGCGGGTGCCGGCTCGTACGCGTACAGCCGGGCAAGCGTCACGATCGCATCGCCGTTCGAGATCCGGCCCGGCGGCTCGTCGCTCCGCGTGCTCTGCAGGCTGTCGAGATACAGGATCGGCGCGGGGCTCAATACCACGTCATGCCCCTGGTTCGCCGCATCCACGGCCCCCTTCTCGCCGCGCCACGACATCACCGATGCCGACGGCGGCAAGCCACCCTCGAGGATCTCGTCCCAGCCGATCAGCCGGCGGCCGTGCTTCGCCAGATACTCGCCGAGCTGATCGATCATCCAGCTCTGCATCTCCATCTCGGTCTTGAGGCCAAGCGCCTTCATCTTCGCCTGCACCGCGGGCGATCGCTGCCACTGGTCCTTGACCGCCTCGTCGCCGCCGAGATGGATGAACTGCGACGGAAACACCTCCATCAGCTCGTCGAGGACATGCTTGATGAAGGTCATGCTGCGGTCCTCCGGGCTGAACAGCCACGGGTTCACGCCCCAGTCGTGACCGACCGCGGGCCGATCGCCGAGTACGCCGACTTCGGCCGGATAGGATGCGACCGCCGCCTGCGCATGGCCGGGCAGGTCGATCTCGGGGACGATCGTCACCGCGCGCTCCTGCGCATAGGCGACCAGCGCCTTCAGCTCGGCCTGCGTGTAGAACCCGCCGACCTTCTCGCCCGGCGCCCCACCGGCCGATGGCGGCGTCCGCCACGCGCCGATCCGCGTCAGGTCGGGATACCGCTTGATCTCGACACGCCAGCCCTGATCGTCGGTCAGATGGAGATGCAGCACGTTCATCTTCTGCGCCGCGAGCTGATCGACCATCGCGTACAGCGTCGCCATCGGTACGAAATGCCGCGCCGGATCGATCATCAGCCCGCGCCATTTGAAGCGTGGCGCGTCGCGGATCGTCATCGCCGCCAGAACGACCGGTTTGCCGAATGCCGCATCGGGGCTCAGCAACTGCGCCAGCGTCATCGCGCCGTGGACGAGCCCGGCATCGCCGCTCGCCGCGATCGTCACGCCCTTCGCATCGACGCTCAGCACATAGGCCTCGTCGCCCGCCACGCTCGCGTCGCGCACGAACCGGATCGGCCCCGTGCCGGCATCGCTCGCCAGCGACAACCCGCGGACGATCTTGACCTGTTGCGCGAGCAGCTTGGCCGCGGTCTTCGCGCCCGCATCGCTCGCGACGATCCCCGCCCCCTCGCCGATCGTCAGCGTCCCGGTCTTCGTCTCGATCGAGGCCGGCATCGGAATCAGCTTCGGCCCTTCGGCCACCGCCGCGGTCGAGGTCATCAGCAGCGCGAGCACCAGAGGGCGGAGACGGATCATGTAGGGTCCTTCGGCAATTGCGCTGGGTCGGGGGGGTAGACGGCGGAGCCGGCCTTGAACGGTTCGTACTCGCGGACGACGCCGCCCGCGCGCGCACCCTCCGCGGTCAGGATATCGACGGTCACCGTGACGGGCGTAAGACGTCCCGTCCAGGAAGCTGACACGGTCGCGGTGCCGCCCGGCGCGATCACCGGCAGCGCCTGCTCGCCCTCGCCGAGCAGCACGCGGTCGCCGCCCATCGCCCGCCAGTGCAGCCGCGCACCGATCAGCGGATAGGACGGCAACGCCGCCTTGGCCGACCCCATGACGGTCGCGGTGAAGCCGGTCGGACTCTCCCCCGCCATCGTCAGGTCGACGCGCGCGGTCACCGCGCGGTTGGCGGCTTCCCACGCGAAATAGCTCGGGCGGCGCTGGCGGTCCGCGTCGACCAGCCCGTGATCGACATAGCCGTCGGCGAGCCCTGCGAAGAGGTTCTTGTTCGACCGATAATCGGCATAGCTCCAGAAGATCGCGCCACCGACCCAGGGCCGCGTCGCGAACGCCGCGAGCTGGTCCTTGAGGTTGTCGGTCCGCGCGATGTCGGCGCTGGCGGAATCCTTCGAGAACGGTCCGGGCCAGCCGAATTCGGAGATTACCAGCATCTTGTCCGGATACGCCTTGTCGAACGCGTCGAGCCACGGCCCGACACCGCTCGCCGGCCCGCTCCAGCTCCCGAAATACGCGTTCGCCATCACGAAATCGGCCGCGACCAGTGCGGGGACGCGGACCGGGTGAACCGCGATTTCGGAGTCCGCGAAGGTCACGAACCGGCCGGGATCGATCGCGTTGATGTGCGCCTTCATCGCCTTGACGAACGCCAGGCCCTGCGGTGTCGACGCCTCGCTCTCGTTCATGACGCTCCACGCGAGCACGCTAGGATGGTTGCCGCTCTCGGCGATGATCTCGGCCATCACCGCCTTGGCGCGCGCCAGCAGCCGGGGATCGCCCAACTGCGCCGCGGTCATCTGCCAGATCGGGATCTCGGGGATCAGCAGCATTCCTGCGCGGTCGGCGGCGTCGAACACGCTCTGCGGCTGCGGATAATGCACCGGCCGCGTCAGCGTGACGTGCAATGCGTTCAGATCGTGTATGTCGTGGAGGATCGTGCCGCGCGTTTCGGCGGCACCTTCCCACGGCGAATCCTCATGCCGCGTCACCCCGGTCAGCCGCACCGCGACACCGTTGACGTAGAGTTTCCGGTCACGGAGCGCGAGCGTGCGCAGACCGACGGTGTCCTCGCGCCGGTCGAGCACCACGCCCTTCTCGTCGCGCAGTTCGGCAACTATCCGGTACAGCTTGCCCGCGCCGATCTGCCACAGTTGCGGCCTGGCGATCGTCAGCGCAACATCCGGTGTCGCGGTCGACGACGCGGCCACCGTCACGTTCTTTTCACGGCGCGCGACCTCGCGGCCATCGGGATCGATCGCGACGGAGGTGAGGGAATAGGTATGCGGCCTGGCATCGATATTCTCGATCGCGACGCCACTCGTGACGGTCGCGCTGTCGATGCGCAAAACCTGCCGGATACGCTGGCGCCGGATCAACCCACCCTCGGCGATCCGCAACGACACGTCGCGCGTGATCCCGCCGCTATGCCACCAGTCGTACCAGACGTTCCCCGACGCGGCCAAACGCATCGCATAGCCCGGAATCGTCACGAACCCCGGCCGGTCGTCGGCAGCGACGACGATGCGATTGGCACCCGCCTTCAGCACCTTCGAGACGTCGAGATCGAACGCGGTATGCCCACCCTCGTGGCTCCCGACGAGCGTCCCGTTCACCCAGACGCGCGCGGCGTAGAACACCGCGTCGAAATGCAGTTCGAGATGCTTGCCGACGATCGCCTCGGGCACCACCAACGTGCGCGCATACCAGCCGACGCCCTCGGAATTCACTCCGCGCGACAGCGGCCAGCTATGCGGCACGTCTACGGTCTCGGCTCCGACCGGATCGCTCTTCAGCCAGACCGGATCGGCGGGCGCATCCTTCGCAAGCCAGAACGTCCAGCCCGCATCCAGATCGTCCCGCTCGGCCATAGCCGGCGTCGCCACCACCATCGGAACGAGAAACGCGGACAGGACACAGAGATGCCCCATCCGCTTACCCACTGCCTTGATCCATCCCGATATCATGCGTGGCGTCGTGCCTCCGTTGGCGCGGGGTGGCGCGCCGACGGCGGCGCGCCACCGGTCTATTCTACATCTTGAACGACAGCGATGCCGAGAAGGTACGACCGTTCTTGTAGAACGCGGTCGGGCGATCGGGCGTCGCGTTATACTGGAGATAGGTCGAATCGAGCAGGTTCTGCGCGTTGACCGACAGCGTCACCGCCGGCGTCACGTTGAACCCGGCCGAGAAATCGAGCTGGTTGTACGGCGCCACCATCTCTCGCGATCCCAGACGACCGATCGTCCGGAAATACGCGGTGCGGTAATTGTAGCTCAGCCGCGCCTGGAACGGCCCGCTCTCGAAATAGGGGATGACGTTGACGGTGTGCTTCGACAGATACGGAAGGTTGAGCTCCGCGCCGCTGACGTCGACCGACGAGGTGCTGCTGTCCTGGTACGAATAGTTCGCCTGCAGGCCGAACCCGCCCCAGATCTCTGCCTGGCCCGACACCAGCACGCCGTTGACCTTCGCCTTGGCGCCGTTGATCGGCTGGCTGACGTTGTAGGTCGTGATCTTGTTCTGCAGCGCGTTGAAATACTCGACGTCCTGGCGGAAGTTGATGATGTAGTTCTTGATGTCGCGACGGAACAGCTCGACCGCGAACAGCGTGCCGGCGCGCGGATACCATTCCGCGGTCAGTTCGTAGTTGGTCGATTCATACGGCTTCAGGTTCGGGTTGCCGCCGCCGCCGTCGAGCGTCACGTCGTTGAGCGAGGTCGCTGCCGCCAGATCCTGGTACCGCGGCCGCGAGATCACCTTGGCGATCGCCCCGCGCACGATCACCGTCGGGGTGACCGAATAGGCGATGTTGAGGCTCGGCAGGAACTTCAGGTAATCGGTCGTCGTCCGCGTCGGCACCGGCTGCGGGTTGACCACCGCGCTCGGCGTCGTCGCGTAGTTCGAGATATCGCGGGTGTAGACCAGCCGACCACCGATGTTGCCGCGGAAGCCGCCCTGGTCGAAATCGGCCTGTGCATAGGACGCGATGACCGTCTCCTGCACCTTGGTCGACGCACCGACCTTGGCCACCAGCGGGCTGTTGATCGCGCCCGACAGGATGTCGATCACCGACTGCTCCGGCAGGTTCAGATACGACGTCGCGTTGCCGAGGCCGCCGCTGCCGTCGAACGTGCCGTCGGGCGTGACGAGCGCCGTCGCGCCAAGCTGCGCGATGGTCTGCGACGTCTGGAGGTACGTGTTGATGCCACGCGCATCGACGCGGTTGACGTGATCGGTCGCGCGGCTGCCCAGCTGGATCTGCGTGAACGGACCGAACTCGACCGGGATCGTCGCATCATAGCCACCGAAGATGTCGCGATCGGTGGTGACGCTATAGTCGAGCCCGCCGATCTGCGCGGCGTTCAGTGCCGTGCCGTTGATAATGACCGGACGACCTTCGATCTGCGCATCGCCGTTGTTGGGGTTGGTGAAATAGTTCGCCGGGTTGGTCTGGTCGCCGACGAAATTCACCGTCGCGGTCGTGTCGGTGAACGCATAGCTGTAGGGCAGCTTGGTCTGCACGTTGAACAGATATTCGGGGTTACGCCCGCCGGTCGCCTTGCTCCAGCCACCCGCGAACGACACCTTGGCGCCGCCATCGCCTTCGTAATCGGCGAAGAAATTGAGGTTGTCGGTCTTCAGCTTGGTTTTGCGTACCAGCGTGTCGAGCTGCGCGCTCTGGCTGTTGGCCGCGCCGAACGAGGCGGCATTGACCACGCCGTTGCTGATGTTGGCGGACTGCAGCACGTCCCCGGTCCACGCACCGGGGATCGTGTACATCGACTGACTGTAGTTGTTGTAGTTGCCGTCGATGTGCACGCCGTTGAGCGTCAACGTCAGGTCGGAGGTCGGCCGGTACTGCATCGTTCCCGACACGCTCTTGCGCTCGCGAGTCTGCTGGAAATAGGCGTAGTTGATGCCGAACGGCGACGCCGCCTTGTAGAGGTCGGCGATCGTGCCGCCGGTGATCGTCGCGCCGGGGCTTTTGAGGCTCAGCGTGCCATCGGCGGCGCGGTTGACGAACGGGCTGTTGTACGTGCCGTCTGCATTCGGTGCGACGTTGTCGTAGCCGAAGAACTCGACGCCCGCCCGCGTGAGGCTCTGCTTGTCGTAGGTGACCGCGACGAGGACGCCGAACGTCTCGTCCTCGTTCTTCCAGCTATACAGCCCCGAGCCGCGGACATTACCCTTGTCCGAACGGTCGTTGTACGAATAGCCACCCGATGCGAAGATCGCGTTGGCCTTCAGGTCGAGCGGGCGACGCGTGCGGACGATGACGGTGCCGCCGAGACTGCCTTCCTCGATCCGCGGCTCGGGCGACTTGTAGACTTCGAGGCGATCGACCAGCTCGGGGGCGAGCAGCGAATAGTTGAAGGTACGGCTCGACGGGTCGTTGTCGTTGCCGCCCCAGTCGGCCGAGGCGAGCGCGTGACCGTCGAGCAGCATGCGGTTGAGCGCGGGATCGGTGCCGAGAATCGCGACCTTCTCGCCTTCGCCGAAGCGACGATCGATGCTGACGCCGGGGATGTGCGAGAGGGATTCGGCGACGTTGCGATCGGGGAACTTGCCGATGTCCTCGGCCGAGATCACGTCGACGACCGCATTGGCGTTGCGCTTGACCGCGATCGCGCTGCGCAGGCTGCCGCGGATACCGGTGACGACGATGTCCTTGTCGTCGCCCTCGGCTGCGACCTGTGCGTCGGAGTTAGCGGGGGAGCCGGCGGGTGCTGCCGAGGGGGCCGGCGCGTCCTGCGCTGCGGCGGGGTGGATGGAGAACGGTGCGAGCCCGAATATGGCCGCACTCGATGCGAGCAATATCTGCTTCCGGAAAATCATTGTCAAAGCCCCTTCCCATCGACGCCGAAGCGCCACCCTCGACCCGGATACCGTCCGCGCCGCTTCGATCCCCTCGCCGCCTGGTACTGCTTTGGTTACTCAATCGGCTGCGTGGTATCGACAACGTATAACCAATTTGTTTGGGGAATCTATCGGAAAATTACATTTCCGTTACGATCGCCGCATCATTCGCGACATGCGAAACGCCAAGGGATACCAGTGACTTAGGCTGTTTTCCGCACTCAGCCCACTTGCCGATCGCCATGCGTCACGCGAAAAGCGGTATTGGCTTTTCTTGCTCGCCCACTGCCAATTAATCGTTGAAGGACACGAGTCGATCGGCCAGACGTAATATAATTACGACCAATCGAAGGCGAGGCGATGACTCTGGAGATCTGCGTAGACGACATCGCCGGACTCGACGCGGCCGTCGCAGGCGGAGCGGATCGCATCGAACTCTGCGCGGCACGGTCGCTGGGCGGCCTCACCCCAGCACCCTCGCTGATCGGCGCAGCGCGAGCCGCCCCGATACCGGTCCACATGCTCGTCCGTCCGCGTGAAGGCGGGTTCCATTATACGGCCCGCGAGGCCGACATGATCGCCGCGGACATGTCCGCCGCCGCCGAGGCCCGGCTCGCGGGTGTCGTCATCGGCGCCAGCGCCAGCGATTATACGTTGGATACCAATCTGCTGGCGCATCTGGTCGCGCATGCCGCGACGCTGGGCCAGGGACGGGAATCGCGCCTTTCGCTGACGCTGCATCGCGCCTTCGACCTGTGCCCCGTCCTCGAGGATGCGCTCGATACCGCTATAGCGCTGGGCTTCGATCGCGTCCTGACGTCGGGCGGCGAACCCAAGGCGATCGACGGCCTGGCGACACTCGCGGCGCTGCATCACCGCGCCGACGGACGCATCGTCATCCTTGCCGGCAGCGGGATAGATGCGGCCAACGCGCCACGCTTTCTCGACGCAGGGATCCAGGAACTTCACGCATCCTGCGGCACCGCGAGCGGCTCCGCGACGTCCGGTGCAGAGTCGCGCGAGCATCGTTTCGGGTTCACGGCACCGGGTCGTCGTCACACCGATGCCGGACGGGTTCGCGCGCTTAAAACGGTTCTAAGTCAGTTCGATCGTCAAGCCGCTTGAACAATACCAATTCATAACGTATCCATCATCCGCTGCCTGCCCGCCTTCTCGTGGAGTTCGTGCCGGCACCTTCGAAAGTCGCCTTCATGTCCTTTTCAGCGAGCATTGGCAGGTTCCGGGATGGCAATCCTGCGCCGTTGTACGTCCAACTCCAGCAGTTGATCCGCGATGCGATCAATCGCAACGTGCTGGCCAAGGACGATGCGCTTCCCGCCGAGCGCGACCTCGCCGTCGAATACGACATTTCGCGCATCACGGTGCGGAAAGCGATCGGCGGACTGGTAGAGGAAGGCCTGCTGACCCGCCGCCGTGGTGCAGGCACGTTCGTCGCGACCCGCGTCGAGAAGAACTTCTCGAAGCTGTCGTCCTTCTCCGAGGACATGCAGTCGCGCGGGCGGACTCCGAGCAGTGCGTGGGTCAGCCGCACGATCGGCATGGTGACGCCCGAGGAATCGCTGTCGCTCGGGCTCTCGCCGGGCTCGGCCGTCTACCGGTTCCAGCGGATCCGCTACGCCGACGACAGCGCGATGGCGCTCGAATATTCGACGATCGCGGGATATTGCCTGCCCTCGATCGATGCGGTCGAGGACTCGCTGTACGAAGCGCTCGAAGCGGCGGGCAATCGTCCGGTGCGGGCGCTGCAACGCCTGCGCGCGGTCCATTTCAGCCCGGAGCATGCCAAGATGCTCGGCGTCGATGCGGGCCATGCCGGCCTGTTCATCGAACGCCGCGGCTTCCTGCGTGACGGCCGGGCGGCCGAATTCACGCAATCCTATTACCGTGGCGACGCGTACGATCTCGTCGCCGAACTCAACGACATCTGACGCCGGCGCACGGGCGCCGGCCGGGGGGCTTACCGTGACCGAGACTATCACCGCGACCACCACATCGTCGCCGACGCTGATGTACAGCGAAGCCGCCGAATCCGCCGACGCGGTCGCACGGCTGCTTGCCGCCAATGACACCGCGCTGGCGACGCTCGGCGAGCGTCTCCGCGCCGCGCCGCCGGCCGTGGTCGTGACCTGCGCGCGTGGCTCGTCCGATCACGCAGCGACTTACGGCAAATACCTGATCGAGACGCTGCTCGGCGTGCCCGTCGCGTCGGCTGCGCCATCGGTGTCGTCGGTATACGCGGCACCGATGGCCCCCGGCACTGCGCTTGTGATCGCGGTCTCGCAAAGTGGTCGCAGCCCCGATCTGCTCGCCACCGTGTCCGCCTATCAGAAAGCCGGCGCGCACGTCGTCGCGTTCGTGAACGACGAAACGTCGCCGCTTGCCGAAATGGCCGATACGATGATCGCGTTGAAGGCTGGCCCCGAGCGATCGGTTGCCGCGACCAAATCCTATATCTGCGCGCTTGCGGCGTTTGCGGCGTTGACGGCAGCGTGGTCGCAAAACGACGCGCTCGCCAACGCGGTCGATACGCTGCCGGACATGCTCACACTCGCATTCGGTGCGAACTGGACGTCGGTGGTCGATGCGCTCGCCGACGCCAACAATTTGTTCGTGATCGGTCGCGGCTATGGCTACGGCATCGCGCAGGAAGCGGCGTTGAAGCTGAAGGAAACCTGCGCGCTTCATGCAGAGGCGTTCAGCGCCGCCGAAGTCCGCCACGGGCCGATGGCGATCGTCAACGACGGCTTCCCGGTAATCGCGTTCGCCACCTCCGACGCGGCCGGCGACGGCGTGCGCGAGGCGGCGGCCGAGTTCGCCGCCCGCGGCGCCCGCGTTTGCCTTGCCGATGCGAAGGCGAACGGCGGCAGTGATCCCGCCGCGTTCACCGCGCACCCCGCGATCGAGCCGATCCTCATGATCCAGAGCTTCTACCGGATGGCCAATGCCCTGTCGCTCCGTCGCGGCCTGGACCCCGACGCGCCGCTCCACCTGAGCAAGGTGACCCGGACGGTATGAGCAGTCTCCAAATGCAGATCGCCAACGGCACGATCGTTACCCAGGACACTCTGCTGAACGGCGCGACGATCACGGTCGAGGGCGACCGGATCGTCTCGATCAGCGCGCTCGACGGCGACCCGGCCAATGCGATCGACCTGGGGGGCGGCTGGCTCGTCCCCGGCTTCATCGACACGCAGGTCAACGGTGGTGGCGGCGTGCTGCTCAACGACCAGCCGACCGTCGACGGCATCGCCGCGATCGGCGCGGCGCATGCGCCCTACGGCACGACCGCGTTCATGCCGACGCTGATCAGCGACACGCCCGACGTGATCGAGGCGACTCTCGACGCGATGGATGCCGCGATTCTTGCCGGCGTGCCGGGCGTGGTCGGCGCGCATATCGAGGGCCCGTGCATCAACGTGTTGCGGAAAGGCATCCACGATCCTGCCAAATTCCGGCTGCTCGACGAGGCGATGATCGAATTGCTGATCCGCCCGCGCAAGGGCCGCGTGATGGTGACGCTCGCCCCCGAACTGACCGATTCCGCCTCGATCGCGCGCCTCGTCACGGGCGGCGTGATCGTTAGCGCGGGCCATACCGACGCCGATTACGAGACGATCGTCGAAGCGGTCGGCGCAGGCCTGACCGGCATCACGCATCTGTTCAACGCGATGTCGCCGCTGCTGCACCGTGCACCGGGCGTGGTCGGCGCCGCGCTCGACGATCGCCTAGTCTATTGCGGACTGATCGCCGATGGTCTCCACGTCCATGACGCGGCGCTTCGCCTCGCGATGAACGCGCGCCCGCACGACCGGCTGATGCTGGTCAGCGACGCGATGCCGTCGGTCGGTGCGGTCGACAAGGATTTCCGCCTGCAAGGGCGCCTGATCCATGTCGAAGACGGCAAGTGCTTCGGCGAGGATGGGACGCTGGCGGGCTCCGATCTCGACATGGCCGGCGCAGTCCGCAATCTCGTCGCGCGCACCCATGCCGACGTGCCGACCGCCGCGCGAATGGCGGCGACCAACCCCGCCGCGTTCCTCGGTCTGCGTCATGAACGCGGCGCACTCGCCACCGGTCTGCGCGCCGACTGGGTCGCACTTACCGCCGACCTGAGGCCCGCGGGCACCTGGATCGGCGGCCAATTGGTCGCAGGCAGGACGTAACGCCATGAACCCCATCATCCTGACGTCGCCCCTCCAGGGCTGGGCATCGCCTCTCGAGGCGGTCCCCGACCCGGTCTTCGCCGAACGGATGATGGGCGACGGGATCGCCGTCGACCCGATCGGCGATTGCCTGCACGCACCGTGCGACGCGGTGGTGCTGAGCGTCCACGCCAGCGGCCACGCGATCACGCTGCGCACGCCGGAAGGCGCCGAGATCCTGATGCACATCGGTCTCGACACGGTCGCGCTGGGCGGCCGCGGGTTCAGCCCGTGCGTGAGCGAAGGCACGACCGTCCAGCGCGGCGACCCGCTGATCGATTTCGATCTCGACCTGCTGGTCTGCGAAGCGCGCGCGGTGATTACCCCGGTGATCGTCACCAACCCCGAACGCTTCGAGATCGTCCGCCGCGAGACGGGCCGCCTGGTCGGCGTCGGCGAAACCATCATGACGATCGAGCCGCGCGACGACATGGCCGACATCGCGATCGTCGAGGGCGACACGGTACGCCGCACGATCGTCGTGCCGCTCGTGCACGGCATCCACGCCCGCCCCGCCGCGCGCATCGGCGAGGTCGCGCGCACGTTCGTCGCCGACGTGACGATGTCGAAGGACGACGCCGTCGATCTGAACCGGCGCAACGGCAACGTCCGCAGCCCGGTCGCGCTGATGGCGCTCGGCGTGAAGCTGGGCGACGAGATCCTGATCTCGGCCACCGGACCCGATGCGGCCGAAGCGCTAGCCGCGATCGGCGATCTGATCTTGGGTGGCATGGGCGAGAAGGCGGAGGCTGGCGCGATTGCCGGTGCTGCCACTTCCCTGTTCCCCCGTGCAGGCGGGGGTCCAGGAGCCACGAACGATAGCGCTGCTTGGTCCTGGGCCGCCGCCTTCGCGGGGGAACAGCGAGGAGCGGTTGCGAAGGTTGCGACCTTGCCAGCCGACGGCCGCCTCCCCGGCGTCACCGCCTCCCCCGGCATCGCGATCGGCCAAGCCGGCCTCTTCCGCCTCGCCGAGATCGCCGTCGTTCGCGAAGGCGCGGACCCGACCACCGAACGCACAGCCCTCGGCGCCGCGCTCGCCACGATCACCGCGCGCCTCGCCGCCAGGTCGGCGACCGCGACCGGCGCCGAACGCGCGATCCTGACCGCGCACGCCGCCCTGCTCGACGATCCCACGCTGACCGACGCCGCAGACGCGGCGATCGCGGCCAGCGACAGTGCCGCCTTTGCATGGCGCACCGCGATCCGCGCGCAGGCCGACGCATTGCGCGCGACCGGCGACGCGCGCCTTGCCGAGCGCGCCGACGACATGCTCGATCTCGAACGCCAGGTGCTGCGCGCGCTCGCCGGCGAAGACCTCGACGAGCGTCTGAGTTTCCCGCCCGGCACGATCCTGCTGGCGGACGACCTGCTCCCCTCGCACCTGCTCGGTCTCGACACCGCGTCGATCGTCGGCTTCTGCGTCGAGCGCGGCGGGCCGACCTCGCATGTCGCGATCCTGGCGGCGACGATGGGCCTGCCTGCTCTAGTCGCGGTCGGTCCCGCGCTTGCCGAGATCGTCGCGGGTACGCCCCTGATCCTCGACGCCGGCGCCGGCCTGCTCCACGTCGCCCCCGATCCCGAGACGCTGGCGACCGCCCAAACCGCGTTCGACGCGCAAACCGAACGCCGCCGCGCTGCCCTCGCCAACGCCGCGCGCGAATGCCGCACGCAGGACGGCGTCCGCATAGAAGCGTTCGCCAATTTGGGCTCGGCCAACGACGCCGAGGCTGCGGTCCGCAACGGCGCAGAAGGCTGCGGGCTGCTGCGCACCGAATTCCTGTTCCTCGAACGCGACAGCGCGCCGAGCGTCGCGGAACAGACTGCCGACTACCAGCGCATCGCCGACACGCTCGACGGCCGGCCGCTGATCGTCCGCCTGCTCGACATCGGCGGCGACAAGCCCGCGCCGTACCTCCCGATCGCGGCGGAAGAGAATCCGGCGCTCGGCCTGCGCGGCATCCGCGTCGGCCTCGCCCACCCCGAAATGCTCGACGCACAGTTGCGCGCGATCCTCGCGGTCCGTCCCGCCGGCCAGTGCCGCATCATGGTGCCGATGATCGCGAGCCTCGCCGAACTGCGCGCCGTCCGCGCCGCGCTCGACGCCGCTGCCACCGCGATCGGGCACACGGAGCACGTCGCGCTCGGCATCATGATCGAGACGCCCGCCGCCGCGATTACCGCCGACCTGCTCGCGAGTGAAGCCGACTTCCTCTCGATCGGCACCAACGACCTGACGCAGTATGCGCTCGCGATGGACCGCGGGAACCCGGCGGTCGCCAGCGACCTCGACGGGCTCCACCCCGCCGTCCTCCGCCTGATCGCGCGCACCTGCGAAGGCGGCGCGGTGCACGACAAATGGACCGGCGTCTGTGGTGGCCTCGCCTCCGATCCACTCGCGGTACCGATCCTGATCGGCCTCGGCGTCACCGAATTATCGTCGGCGCCAGCGCTCGTCCCCGAGATCAAGGCGCTGGTCGCGACGCTCACAATCGACGCCTGCCGCGCGCATGCCGCCGCGGCGATGACCTGTATCTCAGCCGCGGACGTGCGAACGCTCGCCCGGGAGTTCCGCCCATGAAGTCCGTGCTCGAAGCCCTCCAGCCGCTTGGCCGCGCGCTCATGCTGCCGATCGCGGTGCTCCCGGTCGCCGGGCTGTTGCTCCGCCTCGGCCAACCCGATCTGCTCGACATCGCCGTGCTCAGCGCGGCGGGCGATGCGATCTTCTCGCACCTCGGCCTGTTGTTCGCGATCGGCGTGGCCACCGGGTTCGCGCGCGACGGCAACGGCGCCGCGTGTCTCGCCGGCGTGGTGTGCTACCTCGTCTCGACGCAAGGCGCGCAGGCGCTGATGACCGTCCCCGCCGACGCACTGAAAGGCCTGACCGGCGACACGATCGCGCTCGCCACCGCGGCGTGGAAAGCCAAGGCGATCGCCCGTCTCGACGTGCCGATCGGCATCCTGTCAGGCCTGATCGGCGGCAGTTTCTACAACCGCTTCTCGACCATCGCGCTGCCAGAATATCTCGCCTTCTTCGGCGGGCGCCGGTTCGTGCCGATCGTCAGCGGCCTCGCGGGCCTTGCGCTAGGCCTGATCGTCGGGCTCGGTTTCGGCGCGCTCAGCGCAGGGATCGACGGGCTCAGCTACGGGATCAGCGGCTCCGGCGGTTTCGGGCTGTTCGTGTTCGGGCTGCTCAACCGCCTGCTGCTCGTCACCGGGCTGCACCATCTGCTCAACAACATCGTCTGGTTCGTCGCCGGCGATTATCACGGCACGACCGGCGATCTCCGTCGCTTCTTCGCGGGCGATCCGACCGCCGGTGCTTTCATGGCCGGCTTCTTCCCGGTGATGATGTTCGGCCTGCCCGCCGCCTGCCTCGCGATGTACCATGCGGCGCTGCCCGAGCGTCGCAAAGCGGTCGGCGGGATGCTGCTCAGCCTCGCGCTCACCTCGGCGCTGACCGGGGTGACCGAGCCGATCGAGTTCAGCTTCATGTTCCTCGCGCCCGTGCTCTACGGGATCCACGCGGTGCTGACCGGGCTGTCGATGGCGCTGATGAACGCGCTGGGCGTGAAGCTCGGCTTCGGCTTCTCGGCGGGGCTGTTCGATTACGTACTGAACTACGGCAAGGCGACCAAGCCGCTGCTGCTGATCCCGGTCGGCCTCGCCTACGCCGCGATCTATTACGTGCTGTTCCGCGCGGTCATCAAACGCCTGGACCTGCCCACGCCCGGCCGCGAGCGCGACGCGCCGGTGGCCGCCGCGACGATCGCGAAGAGCGAGCGCGGCGCGGCATTTGCCGAGGCACTGGGCGGAGCGGCCAACCTGACCAGCGTCGGTGCCTGCACCACCCGCTTGCGACTGATCGTCGCGAACCAGGCGCTGGTCGACGAACCGCGATTGAAGGCACTCGGTGCGCGCGGGCTGATCCGCCCCTCCGCTCATGCGCTGCAGATCGTACTCGGCCCGATCGCCGATTCGGTCGCGGTGGAAATCCGCGATGCGATCGACGCCGATGGCCTTGCACCGATGGCAGTGACCGAGCCTGCACCCGTCGCCACGACCGACATCGCGCTGACGCCCGCGACGCTGGCGGCACTCGGCGGCGCGGACAATCTGGAAGCCGCGAGCCTGCACGGCACGCGCCTGCGCGTTCGTCTCGGCGATGCAGACCGCATATCGACGCCGGCCCTCGAAGCGCTTGGCGTGCAGGCGATCGCGCGCCCCGCCCCCGGCCTGCTGCACCTGTTGATGGCGACCGACGCGGACATCGTCGCCGCACCCCGGACATGAAAATCCCCCGTCACCCGGAACCGAGGTTCGGGGTAACGGGGGACGATCAGGCCCGACTCTGTCGGATCCGCGCCTAGAACTTGACGTTCGTGCTCACGAAGAACGCCCGGCCATACGGATCGTAGGTCGACGGATAGGTGTTCGCCTGCTCCTGGTTGTCGCCCAGGATCGGAGGCTGCTTGTTGAACACGTTGTTCATGCCCACCGACCAGGTGAAGCCCGGCTTGATGTCGAACGACGCGGTGAGGTCGAAATAGTCGTACGCCTTGATCTTCTCGACCGCGTAGACCGTGCTCACATCGTCGTCATTCACTGACGACAGGTGACGATACAGGACCGAGACGGTGACCGGACCGGTCGAATACGTCGTGCGCGCCGACACGCGCCACTTGGCATAAGGCTCGGTGCAGGTGGTGCCGAACTTGCCCGCGCAATTGATCGTCAGGTCGGGAATCGCCGCCAGCGGGTTGTAGTCGAACGCGATCAGTCGCGTGCCGCTCACCCGGAAGTCGAGCTTGCTGGTGCCGCTGCCGAAGGCGCCGAAGTTCAGCGGCAGGCCGTAGCGCGCCTCGAAATCGACGCCGCGGGTGACGACGCCACCGGTGTTCGCGAGCGTGTTGGCGGCATTGGTGATCGCATAGCTGTTCGAGTCGCGCGGCAGCGACGAGCAATAGCTGGCGTCATACGGCGTGTAGCCATTCGCCGCATCGCCATAGCAGGCGCGAAGCAGATTTGTCGTACCCACCGTCGAGATGTAGTTGGCGATCTTGATCTTGTAGTAATCCGCGGTGAACGAGAAGCGCGGCAGGAACCGTGGCTGAAGGACGATACCCACCGTGTAGGTATCAGACGTCTCTTCGCGCAACGCGGGATTGCCGCCATCTACCGTCTGGATCTGCGAGCTGCCGCCGTAATAGTCCTGGCCTAGCGAAGCCGCGGGAACGCCCGTGGCGATGCAGCTGGCCTTCAAATTGGCATTCGTCACTGCGGCTGCCAATGTGCAGGGATCCGTCGCCGCCGGGAAGTCCTGCGTCGAACCGCTGTAGAGGTCGTACACGGTGGGTGCCCGGACGGCGCGCGAATATTGGCCGCGCAGGGAAATGTCGTCGATCAGCGACCAGACGACTCCACCCGAATAGGTGCTTACCGACTTCGCAGCGGTCGAATAATATGAATAGCGATATGCGCCATTCACTTCGAGCTTTTTGATGAGCGGAATATCCGCCAGCAGCGGTACCGCGATTTCGGTATAGGCTTCCTTGACGTCGTAGCCGCCACTCAGGCCCTCGCCCGCGTTGAAGCCGACCACGTCACCCGACGACAGCGAGAAGTCCGGGTTGTAGCTGCCATGCTCGCGGCGATACTCGGTCCCGAAGACGATGCCGACGGGCCCAGCGCCGAGATCGAACAGGTTGCGGTTCGAGATCGATGCACTGGCGACCTGCTCGCTGATCGTGCTGGAGTTCTGCACCGGGATGGTGATGAACGCCGCCGCCGCCGCGCTGATGTTGCCCGCGCCGTAGATGTTCAAGGGCACGCAGCCGTTGCTGCTATCGGAGCAGACCAGGTTGCCGTTGGCGTCGTAGGTGGTGCGAAGTGCCTGCAGGACGCGGCTGTTCGAGACGTTGCCGATCTGCGTCTCGATCGATTTGGTGCGCGAATAGCTGTAATAGGCGTCGTAGTTCCAGCCGCCGCCGATGTCGCCATTGGCGCCCAGCACCGCGCGATAGGCGGTATTGTCGAGGCTGGAGATACGATCGCCCACTTCGGTCAGGCGGCGCGCGATCGTCGACGTCGCATAGCCGTCACCGTCGGGGTCGAGGGTCTTCAACAGCGCCTGCGAACTGGGCGACAGGAAGGATGAATCGATATCGATATCGACCGATCCGGTATACGGCGTCGGTGCCAGCTTGTTCTTCACACGGTTGTTGATGAACTGGCCCTCGGCATACACGTTCAGCGCCGGGCTGACCTCGTAATGCGTCTGCGCGCTCATCAGGAACCGCTCCTGCGGGACCTGCAGATAGTTCGACGGCGCATAGTTATACGCGTCGGTTGCCGAATTATACGGCGTGTAGCTGCCGTCGGTCTCGAACTTGCGACTGACGCCGGCGTTGACGAATCGCGTACCCTCGATCGAGCCCGAACCGCCGGGGATCAGGCCGCCCTCGCCGTCGTCGACCTGCGCCTGCTTCGAATAATCGCGCGCCGACTGGAGGATGCCGTTGCGCTTGGTGTAATCGAAATAAATCGTCGCATTGCCGCGACCGTCTTCGAAATTGCCGCCGAGCAGCAGATTGCCGTTGAAGTTCGCGCCGTCGCCCGCTTCGTTGAGCCGGTATTCCGCGTTTGCCGCGACCCCGCTGAAGTCCTTCTTCATCACGAAATTGACGACGCCAGCGATTGCATCCGAGCCGTACACGGCCGAGCGGCCGCCGGTGACGATGTCGACGCGCTCGATCAGCGCGGCCGGTATCGTGTTGAGGTCGACCACCTGGTTCGAGTCATACGCGACGTAGCGACGGTTGTTGACCAGTACGAGCGTACGCGTCGCGCCAAGCCCCCGCAGATCTGCGGTGGCGACGCCGCCGCCGGGGTTGTTCGATGCGCCGGTCGTGCTGGGAATGAGCTGCGGGAGGTCTTTCAGGACGCTCTCGACATTGATCTGGCCGGACAGCGCGATTTCCTTGGCGCTCACCACCGAGATCGGCGACGCCTGTTTCAGGCTGTCGCCGCCCAGGCGCGAACCGGTCACGACGATCGTATCGCCATCCGCAGGCGCCGCCGCATCCTGTTCCGTCACCGTCGTCGCGGGCGCCGGGACCGTAGGATCGGCAGCCTGCGCCCAAGCTGGGCCAGCCATGCCCAGCAGCAGAGTCGACGCCAAAAGACGTGCGCGAAAGTCGAGACGCATGGAAATACTCCCTGAACCGCGATCTTTGATCGCCGCGGCAGATGTTGTGGGGTACGGATCAGTTCCGCCACTCAGGTTTGCTGTACGATTCCACGCTCGACAAGCTATGTTCCAGCTATCGCTCGTTAATGACGACCGGTGTCGTCAGACGAACACGGTTCTATTCACAGCCTTTCATTATGTATTAGGTTCGTGACGTTGATTGCAGGCCTGTCACGCCCGGGGTGCCGGATCAGGAGAACCGGACGCCGCGAATGCGGATCCGTGACAGGCCAAGACCCGTCCAGCTGATCGAGGCGTTGCGAATCGGGGCCGCCACGCTGCAAAATGCTACGCTTTGCGTGATCGACGGATAGCCTGCCGTCGCATCTGTCCGAACGACGGTCACTGGAACGTCGCCCCGCCTGCGATCGCCTTGGACGGGCTCAACCCCTGTTGCTCGAGGAACTGGTTGAGCCCAGCGACGAGCTCCTGCGCGGCCGCACTGGTCAGCGCGACTCGCCCGACCACGACCCGGTCGACGGCCGGCGGTTGGCGGCTATGGTCGCAGCGGGCGCTCTCCAGCGTCAGCACGATGACGCCGTTCAAATTGGCGAGGCCGGTGAACCCCGTCGCGAATATCTCGGGTGCGAAGGGGTTGTCGACGATCGGGGGTTCCGCCGCCGGACGAATGGGCTCCGGTGCCGAGACACCCTTGATGGCAACGCGCATGCTGGACCTTTCCTGAGGCAGGCTGGGCTCTTGCCTGCAAGTCCCGATTACAGCCTGGCGGTGTCCCGCAAATGTCCTCGGCGTCCGAGCGTGACACGACTGCGACATATCCGGACACGGGCCCGGATTTCGTACCCCCGGCAAACCTCGCATGTACGCCAATGTGACACGCCTGCCATCTCCCGACACGTGGGAACATCCGTGGGAAACATGCTCCCCATAGCGCCGCCATTCACCCCGGAGACGCACGCATGATGTTCGATTTTGGCGCCGGATCCCTGGCATTGGTCATGCTCGGGACGCTGGCGGCCCCTGGTGCGGCGCAGGGCCAGACGCCAGCGCCGCCCGTCCCCGCTCCGGTCCCCGCACCCGGCCTGGCACCCGCGGCGACCCCGCGCGTGATCAAGACCCTGCGCGTCGAGGGCTCGCAGCGGATCGAGCCGGAGACCGTGCTGAGCTACACCAAGCTGCGGGTAGGCGCGCCCTATACGGCGGAAACGCTCGACCAGGCGCTGAAGGACCTGCAGGCGAGCGACCTGTTCGCGGACTATTCGATCGCGGGCGTCGCGGACGGCAACATCGTCCTGCGCGTGCGCGAGAACCCGATCGTCAACCGCGTGCTGATCGAGGGCAACAAGGCACTGAAGAGCGACAAGATCACCAAGGAGATCAAGCTCGCCCCGCGCCAGATCTTCACGCGCACCGCGGTCCGGCAGGATATCGCGCGGATCCTCGAACTCTACCGCCGCCAGGGCCGCTTCGCCGCGGTGATCGATCCGAAGATGGTCAACCTCGACCAGAACCGCGTCGACGTCGTGTTCGAAGTCAGCGAAGGGCCGAAGTCCAAGGTCCGCCAGATCAACATCCTGGGCAACGTGGTCTTCTCCGACGCGCAGGTCCGCGCGCAGATGGCCACCAAGCAGGCGCGTATCAGCCGGCTGTTGTCGTCGGCGACCAGCTACGATCAGGATCGCCTGAGCTACGATCAGCAGAAGCTGCGGCAATTCTACCTGACGCAGGGCTATGCCGATTTCCGCGTGACGTCCGCGGTCGCGGAACTGACGCCCGACAAGAAGGACTTCATCATCACCTACGTGGTGGAGGAAGGGAAACGCTACAAGTTCGGCGACGTGACGGTCGACAGCCAGATCCGCGACTTCGACGGCAAGAAGCTCGCCGCCACGCTGCCGCTCAAGATAGACGACTGGTACAACGCCAAGCTCGTCGAGGATTCGGTCGACACGCTCAGCCAGACCGCAGGCCTGTTCGGCTATGCCTTCACCGAGGTGAACCCGGAGTTCCAGAAGGACGCCGACACGCTGACGATGGGCGTGAATTTCAACATCGCCGAAGCCAAGCGCACCTATGTCGAGCGCGTCGAGATCAACGGCAACACGCAGACCAAGGACAAGGTCGTCCGTCGCGAGATCCGCCTCGCCGAGGGCGACGCCTTCAACAGCTTCCAGGTGAAGCGTTCGGAGGACCGGATCAATTCGCTGGGCTATTTCCAGGACAAGATGACGATCAAGCAGACTCCCGGTTCGGCCCCCGACCGCGTCGTGCTGGAAACCAACCTGGAGGAAAAATCGAGCGGCGAACTGCAGCTGTCGGCGGGCTATTCGAGCCTCGAGAACTTCATCGCACAGGCCAATATCACGCAGCGCAATTTCCGCGGCATGGGCCAGGAGCTGCGCGCCGGGGTCAGCTATTCGAGCTATTCGAAGTCGGTCAATCTCGGCTTCACCGAACCCTATCTGTTCGACACCAACATCGCGCTTGGCGGCGATCTGTTCCGCCGCGACTACAGCTCGTACAGCACTACCGGCGATAGCAACGATACGACCTACGAACAGATCTCGACCGGTTTCCAGATCCGTGCCGCGGTGCCGCTCACCGAATATTGGTCCGCCACTGCGCGCTACGGCCTGTCCTACGACCAGGTCACGCTCGATGCCGACACCTATTATACCAACGGCGTCTGCGATCCCGGGATCGCCGGCACGTATCTGTGCGACGCGGTCGGCAACCGCTGGACCTCGTCGATCGGCTATTCGCTGGTGTTCGACAGCACCAACAGCCGCATCCGACCGACCAAGGGCAGCAAGTTCAGCGTCAGCCAGGATTTCGCCGGGCTCGGCGGCGACACCAAATATATCCGCAGCACCGCCAACTACACCAAGTACATGGACCTCGGCTCGAGCTTCATCCTCTCCGCGCATGCCGAGGGCGGCTATATCAAGGGGCTCGGCCAGGACGTCCGGCTGACCGATCGCTTCTATCTCGGCGACCCGCAGATGCGCGGCTTCGACATCCGCGGTGTCGGCCCGCGCGTCACGCGCACCTATTACGACACGACGACGGTGCCGGCGACTTTGTCGAACAGCAGCAGCACGACGACGCAGACCGCGCTCGGCGGCACGACCTATTACCAGGCCCGTCTCGAACTCGAACTGCCGCTCGGCGCGGGTGCGCGCGAACTGGGCCTGCGCCCATCGATCTACATGGACGTCGGCGCGGTGTTCGGCGGCAAGACCCCGGCGCTGACCGACACCTGCGCCGCCGCCAACGCCGCCTCGGTCGCCTGCGTCGCGGGCACGCGGCAATATACCGACGGCTCGGGCAACCTGCTGTACCTCGATTCCGCAGGCGTTAGCACCACCACCAACACCGGCACGCCGTACACCTACGCGCTCGGCACCTATCAGGAGACCTATTCGGGCAACACCGCCAGCCCGCGCCTGTCGGTCGGCATCGGCGTCAACTGGACCTCGCCGTTCGGCCCGCTGCGGATCGATCTCGCCAAGGCGTTGCTCAAGGCGCCTGGCGACGACAGCAAGCTGATCACCTTCAACATCGGCGGGCAATTCTAGGGGGAAGATCGCCCCCTCGACCCTCCCTCGCCGGGGGGGGGGGGCAGGCATTAGCCTGACGGAGGGGGAAGACGGATATACCCGCTCTTCCGTGTCCTCCCCCTCCGTCACCGTCGGCGTCACTTCCTCGGCGGCCAAGGATTGGGACGTCGACGATCGTGAAGTCGGTCCATCACGAATCACGGCGCTTGCCGCGCTCGCCGGACCACGCCAGAACGCGTGCAAACCAGAAAGAGGATGCCCCATGTCCGTGAAGATCATCGCATTCGTCACCGTGAAGCCCGGCAGCGAGGACGCCTTCGTCGCGGCCGCGCGGATTTGTGTCGCCGCCTCGCGCGCCGAGCCCGGCGTGCTCCATTACGAGCTATGGCGCGAAACCGAGGGCGATCGCCGCTACGTCTTCAACGAACTCTACGCCGACGATGCAGCGGTGCAGGCGCACATGACGTCGGACCATTTCAAGGCGTTCGGTGCAGCCGCGCGAGACCTCGCCGCTGCCCGCCCGACGATCATTCAGACCCAGCCGATCGACGTCGCCGCATAAGCGCGGAACCGACAATGCGCGTGGTGATGGCAGGGCTCGGCGACATCGCGCGCAAAGCCTATCTGCCGGTGCTGGCGGCAACGCCCGGCGTCGAGCTGCATCTCGCCACGCGCAACCGCGACGTGCTTGCGGATCTCGGCGCGACCTACCGGATCGCACATCTCCACGACAGCCTCGACTCGGCACTCGCCACCACGCGCTTCGACGCCGCGTTCGTCCATTCGGCGACCCCAGCGCACCCCGCGATGGTCGAGATGCTGTTGCAGCACGGTGCCGCCGTGTTCGTCGACAAACCGCTCGCGGACAGCTTCGACGAGGCGGCAAGGCTGGTCGATCTGGCCCACCGCCACGATCGCCTGCTGACCCTCGGCTTCAACCGCCGTTTCGCGCCAGATTACGCCGCGCTCCGCACCCAGCCGCGCGCCTTCATGCTTCTCCAGAAGCACCGCCGCGCGCAACCCGACACCTCGCGCCGCGTCGTGTTCGACGACTTCATCCACGTCATCGACACGCTCCGCTTCCTCGCCCCCGGCCCGATCGAGCGGGTCCAGATCGAGACGATCGTCCGCGACGGCCTGCTCGGCGGCGTAACGCTCATGCTCGCCGGCGACGGTCACCACTCGGTCGGCACGATGCAGCGCGAGTCCGGCCTGGACGAGGAACGGCTCGACATCATCGGCGGCGATCGCCGCCACGCCGTCCTCAACCTGTCCGAGACGCAAACCCAGCACGGCACCGACACGCACACCCGCCGCGGCGACTGGACCCCCGTCACCCGCCAACGCGGCTTCGACGCGATGTGCGCCGACTTCCTCGCCGGCGTTCGGGAAGCTAGGCCCACCGCCAGCGACGCCATCCTCGCCACCCACCGCCTGTGCGAAGACATCGTCCGCCACGCCGAAGCCCCGCGGTAGGGCCGTCGCGAGACGTCAGATATCTGTCATCGCCGAAATTCGTTCGTTTCTTGCGAGCCAATCTAACCAGCCGATTACGCGAGTGGAGCGGCTCCGAAAGCCGCCACGACTGCTCCGATCTGGTTCAGTAGAATATGCATCGTCGGTATGACGGCGAGTGTGCCATGCCGAAGCCGCTGTGTTCACGATCAAGCACGATCCGAATTTGCGTGCCGAGTTCATGGCTGCGGTCACGAGGATGTCGAAGCGGACTTCGTTGCAATTTTCCGATGCTCGGACATCTAGGCGAAATCGCCGACACGCTCGAACTAACCGCGCATTTCACAATTTGCGGATAGCGAGCGTCGGCACATAGCTGCAAAGTCTCGGCGAGCTACGATAGCTGCTTTGAAACGATACACGATCGCCAATATCGATTTCCATCCCATAAGGTATGAGCACTGTCTTCGACGTTCTATCGTCGACTCTTATGATCGCACGAACATTGTTGACGTACGCGCTGTCGATCGGTGCCCCGACTTCGATCTGCGTTGTCGAAAGCAAAGCCATCGCTTCGCCCTGCGTGAGCAATCTGACCACCACGCCTTCCCCAACGGGCCGCGGGGTCGCGGCCATTCTTATCGGACATCTGCCGGGCGCACTGGACGCTACATGAGCGCTCGAACATGCGGTCAACAGCGTCAGAATGCAGGCGGTATGCGCAAAGGCTTTGTTCACGGCTCGATCGACTCCCCTGGGGCGTAGCTCAGCTTACGCTCGTCCTCGGAGTCCGCCAATGACCCCTTTGGCGCGTAACTGGACGACCATGGCCAACCAAACGGTCCCAAGAACAACCGCTTCGTGTATAGCCGCGCCTCCCACCCCCGACACGAGGCCTTCCCGTTTGCAGATCGTTACGCTGTGCCTGTTCCTGCTGCTCGCCGTCGTCATCAGCGGGATGGCGTCGCGGATGTTGCCCTCCGCGCTGCCGCGCCCGCTCGTCCAGATCGCGCTCGGGGCGCTGATCGGGATGGTGGCGCATATCCGCGTCGAGCTCGATCCCGAGCTGTTCTTCCTGCTGCTCGTCCCCCCGCTCCTGTTCCTCGACGGATGGCGGATTCCAAAGGACGAGCTGTTCCGCGATCGCGGCGCCGTCCTCGGGCTTGCGCTCGGGCTTGTGTTCCTGACCGTGCTTGGCATGGGGCTGTTCATCCACTGGCTGATCCCGGCGATGCCGCTGGGCGTCGCGTTCGCGCTGGCCGCGGTCGTCTCGCCGACCGACCCGATCGCGGTGTCGGCGGTCGCGCAGAAGGCGCCGATCCCGAAGCGGATGATGCACATCCTGGAGGGCGAAGCGCTGCTCAACGACGCGTCCGGGCTGGTCTGCGTGCGGTTCGCGATCGCGGCGGTGCTGACCGGCAGCTTCTCGCTCGGCGCCGCGACGCTGACGTTCGCGTGGATGGCGCTGGCGGGAGTGGCGATCGGCGTCGGCATCACCTGGGCGATCATCGCGACCAAGGCGGCGTTCGCGCGCCGTTTCGGCGACGAGACCGGATCGAACATCCTGGTCAGCCTGCTGATCCCGTTCGCCGCCTATCTCGCCGCCGAGCACGTCCATGCCTCGGGCGTGCTTGCCGCCGCGGCCGCCGGGATCGCGATGACCTTTACCGGCGCGACGACGAGCGTGGCGGCCGGTACGCGCATTCGTCGGCGCGCGGTGTGGGACATGCTGCAGTTTACGCTTAACGGCGTGATCTTCGTGCTGCTCGGCGAGCAATTGCCCGAGGTATTCGTCCGCGCGCGCGATACCGTCACCGCGACCGGGCATGTCAGCCCGTGGTGGCTGGCGGTGTACGTGCTCGCGGTCGTCGCCGGCCTGGCGCTGCTCCGGTTCTGCTGGGTGTGGGTGTCGATGCAGTTCACGCTGTTGCACGCCCGCCGACGCAACGACGATGCCGTCAGCCCGCCGCGGCGGATCATCGCGGCGATGTCGGCGGCGGGCGCGCGCGGTGCGATCACGCTGGCGGGTGCGCTGACCTTGCCGCTCACCCTGAACGACGGCACGCCCTTCCCGGCGCGCGACCTGGTGATCTTCCTCGCCTCGGGCGTGATCCTGTCGTCGCTGGTGATCGCCGCGGTGGCGCTGCCGCTGTTGCTGCGCGGGTTGAGCCTGCCGCAGGACGAGGGCGTGGCCGCCGCGCGCGACCGGGCGCGACTGGTGGCGGCCAAGGCGGCGATCGCGGAACTGGACCGCGTCCAGCACCGCATGGCGGAGGGGCGCGACGACGCGGACCGGTTCACCGATGTCGCCGCGCGGCTGATGGACCAGTATCGCGAGCGGATCGACAGTCTCGCCACGCTGCC
Organism: Sphingomonas sp.; assembly: GCA_043775965.1. Classification (GTDB taxonomy): domain Bacteria; phylum Pseudomonadota; class Alphaproteobacteria; order Sphingomonadales; family Sphingomonadaceae; genus Sphingomonas. The sequence goes on along the minus strand of JAYVRZ010000234.1, from coordinate 61,531 downwards.
GGAGGATCGCACGGGCCAGGCCGATGCACCGATCGAGCGCGACATGCGGCTGGCGGCGATCCGTGCCGAACGCAACGCGATCTTCGACCTGGCGCGGCGGCGTGAGATCGGCGTGACGCTGGCCGAGCAATTGGGGCGCGAGCTCGACCTGATCGATGCACGGCTGTCTCGGCAGGGGCTGGCCTGAAGGCGGGTGGGCGTCAGCGCAGCTGGCTGGCCAGCTGGGTGGGCGCACGAAGACAGGAGGTTTTGCGCCCCGCCTGTCCGTGTGAAGAAACCTGCGGGGCGCAGAAGATACGCGATACTATAGCGGTTCCTCTGCCCGTCGCTATGCACCCGTTCGGTGAATTTGTCATTAACGGTGGCGCCCCGACCGTCCGTGCGACACTCTCGTATCCGGTCGGGGCGCCAAGGACGCGGCGCCATGCGGCGCGCGTCGCTGACACCAAGCTAGCAGCAGATTCGCCGTGGGGAAGCACGGCTCGGCGCACCCCTGGCTCGTTTTGTCGGATATATGGCAGAACCCGTGACGCTTCCGCCGGTGGACGTCGGACAATTGGCGATTGAGAGCGCCATTCGGGCTCTGATTCAGCCCGGCAGCTTCATTCGGCGCATCCGCGCGATCACGGCGCGTGCTCCTTTCGGGGCCACTTGGAGGAACAGGTCGAACAGTTCCTCGTCACGCATCGTATCGATCGCCATGGCGATGGGGAGCGCGATCGCCTGCCGACTGCGCGCGCCGGGTTGTGCCTCCAGCACGATCGTCCGCCACGCCATGCCGACCGGCGGCGAACCCGTCACGTCGACGAACTCGCGCGGCACCATGTTGCGGATCCGCATCCGCCGATCCCCGTTCGCGGCGAACCACAGCGCATCGCCTGCCGTCGCGATCTCGGTCGCCCGTTGCTGTTCGTTCATCGTCCTGCCTCGTCGTCGCGCTCGGCGGAGACCGGTGCTGCCGGACCACCGCGGATGCAAGGCCGAACACCGGTGCGCATGTCACATCACGTCATATCCTGATGCGCGAATGCCACACGAAAGCGCATCCCGACCGCGCGGGCCAACTTCGCTATTGATAGTAGTTCGCAGAAACATTAGCGGGACGGCATCACGAAAGGGATTCAATGAACCGACGTTTCGGCATCGCCGTCCTCCTGGCCTCGGCCACGACCGCTGCCCCCAGCCTTGCGCAGACCGCACCCGACACCCTCGACACGGGGATCATCGTCGTGACGGGCCAGCACGCGCGGACCCAGGCCTCGTCCGGCACCAAGACCGACACTCCGCTCGCCGAAACGCCGCAGTCGATCAGCGTCATCACCGCCGACGACATCGCCGCGCTGGGCCTGCAGAACCTCAACCAGGCCCTCCGCTTCGTCGCAGGCGTGACGCCGGAAACGCGCGGCTCCAGCGCAGAGGTGTACGACCAGTTCAAGCTGCGCGGCTTCGATGCGCCGGTCTATCTCGACGGCTTGAAGCAGTTCGGCAGCGCATCGGGCTACGCCGTCCCGCAGATCGACGTCTCGCGGCTCGACCGGATCGAAGTCATCAAGGGCCCGGCGTCGGTGCTGTACGGCCAGTCGAGCCCCGGCGGCCTCGTCGCGCAATCGAGCAAGCTCCCACTCGACCAGACGCTCTACGGCGCGATCAGCGGGACCTATGGCAGCTACGACCTCTACCGCGTCGATGCCGATCTCGGCGGCCGCGCCGGCGAGGGCGTGCTCTGGCGGATCAACGGCAGCGTCAACGGTGCCGACACGCAGCAGAAGTTCAGCAAGCGCGAGCGCCAGACCGTCTCGGGCGCGGTCACCGTCGGCGCGGGCAGCTCGACCAGCTTCACGCTGCTCGGTGCCTATTCGCACGATCCGTATAACGGCGCGTACAGCGTGTTCCCGGCCAGCGGCACGCTGATCGCCAACCCCAACGGCAAGCTTCCGACCAGCTTCGACGGCGGCGAGGCCGGCAACCGCTTCAGCCGCGAACAGGCCGCGCTCACCTATATCTTCCGCCACGATTTCGGCGGCGGCTGGGCGTGGCGCTCGTCGGGCCGCTATCAGTATGTGAAATCGAACCTCGGCCTGATCTACACCAGCGGCGGGCTCGACGCGAGCGACCCCACGCAGCAGACCTTCAGCCGCGCCTCCTATGCCACGCGCGAGCAGCTGAACAACTGGACCTTCGACAACCAGCTGACCGGTACGATCCAGACCGGGCCGATCAAGCACAGCCTGTTGTTCGGCGTCGACCGCCAGGTCGCGCATTCGGGCGAGGATTACATGTTCGGATCGGCGCCGTCGCTGAACGGCTATGCGCCGGTCTATGGAACGGTCGCGGTGCCACAGACACCGTCGGAAGTGCCGAACGGGTACGGCGGCTATATCGCGACCCGCCAGCGCCAGCAGGGCCTGTATGCGCAGGACCAGATGGCGCTCGGCGATCTGCGCGTCGTGGTCAGCGGCCGGCAGGATTGGGCGCGCGCCGAACAGGTCGGTGGCGAGGTCAAGCACGACCAGAAGTTCACCTACCGCGCCGCCGCACTCTACACGCTGCCGTTCGGCCTTGCCCCCTATGTCAGCTATTCGACATCGTTCGAGCAGCAGTCCGGCCAGGTCGAACGCAGCGACGGCAGCTTCGGGATCGCCGATCCGTCGCTCGGCAAGCAGCTCGAGGCCGGCGCGAAGTTCACCGTACCCGGCACGCAGATCCTGCTGTCCGGCGCGTGGTTCCGCATCGACCAGACCAACGTGCTGACCTCGACTCCGGACTTCACCGTCTCGACGCAGACCGGCAAGGTCCGTTCGCAGGGCGTCGAGTTCGAGGGCAGTGCGCCCTTGCCCTACGGCTTCAACGCGCGCGTCGCCTTCAGCCGGCAGCGCGTGAAGGTGACCGAGGACGCGAACGATCCAACGCGCGTCGGCCACGGTCTGGAAACCGTCGGACGTGGCGGTACGTCGGCCTATCTCGACTGGGCGCCACGCAGCGGTGGCCTGGAGGGACTGACGATCGGCGGCGCGGTGCGTCATGTCGACCAGGTCTATGCCGGCGTCACGCCCGGCGAGACGGCGGGCCGCAACAGCCCGTCCTACACGGTCTACGATGCGCTCATCCGCTACGACCTGGAGAAGTTCGCACCGTCGCTTCGTGGCCTCAGCCTTGCGGTCAACGGCGCCAACATCTTCGACAAGAAATACCTGACGTCGTGCTTCGCCAACTATAACTGGTGCTGGTACGGCAACCGCCGCACCGTCCAGGCGACGATCGGCTACCGCTTCTGATCCTGCCCGCGGCCGGCGTTGCAACCGGTCGCGGCCCGTTCCGAAGACCCCGCGCCGACGTGTGATCGGCGCCGCCGCCCTACGCCGCTAACCGCGGTGAAGGCGGCCGCGATCGGGGAGCTTGGGTGAAAACGCATCGTCCGTCGTTGCCCAGTGGCTCTCCACCGCTAGGAGCCGCATCGCCAGATGCGCACCCTACTTGCTCGGCGCCTATCTCCTTCCGCCATGTAATCCGTCGTCATCCCTGCAAAGACGGGGACCACGATACCCAACCGCTAGCGATTTCCTCGCACCGGCGTGTAGACACTGATCGCCGAGCATGCCCGCAATCCAGCCGCAACATACTTGCATAACCCAAACACCCTGCTAAACGCGTCACTGCTATTGATTTGCAATAGGCGATTGGAAGTGGCGGCGTGAAATCGGTTCGATCTTTGGCGGAAGCGACGTTGGCGGTCGCCGCCCCGCCACCGCCGCCGCCCCCGCCACCGCCACCATCAGCGCCGCAGCCGATACCGCACCCGAGAACCCGATCCTGGCGGCAGCGCGGCGACACCGGCCTGCGCATCCTGTCCGCAATCCCGATCGGCTATGCGGTCGCCAGCCTGTGGGCGATGGCCCTCGCCCGAATCCTCCCCGGCGACCGTGCCGAGGCGACGGTGATCGGCACGCTGGCGGCCTTCGCCATCTGTGCCGGCGCGGCGATGTGGGCGTTCGCCGCCCGCAGTGGCTGGAGGGCGCTCTGGACCCTCGTCCTGGCAGGCGGGATCGCCGCTACCATCACCGCACTGTCGATCCAGGCGACCGGCCGGCTATGACCAACCCGAGGGGCTTCCGCCGCAGCCAGGCGATATTGCACACCTGGTCGGGGCTGGTGGTCGGCTGGGTGCTGTTCGTGATCTTCGCCGCGGGCACCGTCGCCTATTGGCGCGAGCCGCTCAATCGCTGGGCGCGCCCCGAACTGGCCCGGGTCGAGGATCCGGTACGCGTCGTCCGCGGCGCACAGGCCTTTCTGCTGAAGACCGCACCCGACGCAAAGACCTGGTTCATCACCGTGCCGACGACGCGCTCGGCCGGTGCGGATCTGTTCTGGCAACCCCAGCCGACCGAAGGCGCATCCCCCCCGCGCGGCGGCGGCGACACGTCGGCCCTGATCGGCGCGAACGGCCTGCCCGCCACCGCGCGCGACACGCGGGGCGGCGAGTTCTTCTACCGGTTCCATTTCGACCTTCGCTACATGCCGGTGCTCTGGGCGCGCTGGCTGGTCGGGGTCTGCGCGATGACGATGCTCGTCGCGATCCTCAGCGGGATCGTCACGCACAAGAAGATCTTCAAGGATTTCTTCACGTTGCGCCGTGCCAAGGGACAGCGCTCGTGGCTCGACGGGCACAACGCCGCCGCCGTCATCGGCCTGCCGTTCCACCTGATGATCACCTATACCGGGCTCGTCACACTGATGGCGATGCTGATGCCCTGGGCCACCGTCGCCAACTATACCGATCCCGCGACGTTGTTCGCGGTGACCTTCCCGCAAGCCCCCGACGCGATCCGCACCGGTCGCCCGGCGCCGCTGGTCGACCTAGCCGCGATACTCGAGGACGGCGAACATCGCCTTGGTGCCCCGGTCGGCTTCATCACCGTCTCGCAGCCCGGCGACGCACCCGCGCGCGTGACCGTGACGCAAGGCAATGCGACGATGCTGTCGGCACGGGTCCCGAGCCTCGCCTATGACGGCGCGCGCGGCACGCTGCTCTGGTCGTCGCCGCCGCCCGGCCCTGCCGCCGAGACCGCGGGCGTGATGATCGGCCTCCACGCCGGCCGCTCCGCCGAGCCGGTGATCCGCTGGGTCTATTTCCTGTGCGGCATCGGCGGATCGCTGATGGTCGCGAGCGGCCTGGTGCTGTGGATCGTCAAGCGCCGCGAGAAGCTCGCCGACCCCGATCACCCGCATTTCGGCTTTCGGCTGGTCGAACGGCTCAATATCGGTTTCATCGCAGGCTTTCCCGCGGCGATGGTAGGATTCCTGTGGGCCAACCGCCTGCTGCCGACGGCGCTCGCGGCACGCGGCGCAGCCGAGATCGACGCGATGTTCGTGGTCTGGGCGATGCTGCTCGTCCATGCCTTCGTCCGCCGACCCAAGCGCGCCTGGGTCGAACAGCTCGGCCTGACCGCGGCGATGCTGCTCGGCCTGCCGGTGTTCGACATGATCGCCACCGACAAGGGCGTGATCGCGACGATCGCCGCAGGTGACTGGACGCTGGCGGGCGTAGACCTGACGCTGGCCGCGCTCGGGCTATGCTATGCCTGGACCGCTCGCCGCGTGCACCGCTACCAGCCCAGGGCGAAACGTCCGCGCAAGGCCACGCCGACCGTGGCACGGTTCGCTGCCCAGGCGGATCCTGCCCCCACTCCGCCGAGCCCGACCAGCGCCCCGTCGATGGTTCCCGCCGAGTGACCGCGCTCCCTTTCGTCGTCGCGCTGCTCGGCTTCCTGGCGTTCGCGCTCGCGACCGATCATCACCACCAGCGCCGTTTCCACCGCCGCCGCACGCCGCGCGCAGCCCGCGCCCTGCGGATCCTCGCCTGGGCGCTTTTGGTCGCCGCGTTCGCGCTGTCGCTGGAGATATGGGGACCGATCTACGGCCCGATCGGCTGGACCGCCGCGCTGATGCTCGCCGCCGCCGCCACGACGCTGTCGCTCAACCTCCTCCCCGACCTTCCCAGGGCGGGGAAACGCCGCGAATAGCGGGCCATCGCGGTACGACACGCGCCGGACTATTTGCGACCAGCGGGCGAAGTCGGACACCCCCCCATGTCGATTGAGCCAATCGGCGACTGGATCGAGTTGCTAACGAGCTTGGACTGCTCGCCCCGACAGCTTTATGATCGCGAGCAGCCATGCACAGAAATGGCGTTCGGGAGAGTGTCGACGTGGCGATTTACGAGCATGACGCGAAGCCTCTCGGTGGCAGGCCGACCCGGGTTCGGTACGGCATCATTGCGCTGATCTTCATCATCACGTCGCTCAACTATGCCGATCGCTCGACCTTCTCCATCGCCGGCAGCGCCGCATCGCACGATCTCGGCATTTCGACCGTGCAGACCGGTTTCATCCTGTCGGCGTTCGCCTGGGCCTATGTGCTCGCGCAGATTCCGGGCGGGTTGCTGCTCGATCGGTTCGGGACGCGGCGGGTGTATGCGGGGGCGATCGCGATCTGGTCGGTGCTGACCGCGATGCAGGGGCTCGCGGGGCTGGTCGCGCTACCGGTGCTGGCGATGCTGTTCGCGCTGCGCTTCATGGTCGGTGTGGCCGAGGCGCCGTCGTTCCCCGGCAACGCACGGCTGGTCGCGGCGTGGTTTCCGGGCAGCGAGCGCGGCACTGCGTCGGCCGTGTTCAACTCCGCGCAGTATTTCTCGCTGGTGGTGTTCGCGCCGCTGATGGGCTGGCTGGTCCACGAGCATGGCTGGCGCAGCGTGTTCTGGGTGATGGGCGCGCTCGGGCTGGTCGCGACCGCGGTGTTCTGGCTGTTCATCCGCAGCCCGGTCCGCCACCCCCGCATCAACGCCGCCGAACTCGCGCTGATCGAGGCGGGCGGCGGGCTGATCCACATGGAGGAAGGCGCCGGCGTGAAGCAGGTGTTCAGCTGGCACAATGTCCGCCAGCTGCTTGCCAACCGGATGCTGCTCGGCATCTATCTGGGCCAATATTGCATCAACGTGCTGACCTATTTCTTCGTGACGTGGTTCCCGATCTATCTCGTCAAGGAACGCGGGTTGAACATCATGGAGGCGGGCATCGCCGCGGCCGCGCCGGCACTGTGCGGGTTCGTCGGCGGACTGGTCGGCGGGTATCTGTCGGACACGTTGCTGCGCCGGACCGGTTCGCTCGACATCGCGCGGAAGACGCCGCTGGTGATCGGCATGCTGCTCGCGACGCTGATCATCGCGTGCGTGTTCGTCGAGGCGGAATGGCTGGTCATCACGCTGATGGCAGTCGCGTTCTTCGGCAAGGGCGTCGCGTCGCTCGGCTGGGCGGTGATGTCCGACGTCGCGCCGCGCGAGCTGTCGGGTGTGGCGAGCGGGATCTTCAACATGTTCGGCAACGTGGCGGGGATCGTCACGCCGATCGTGATCGGCTTCATCGTCGCGGGGACCGGGTCGTTCGACGGCGCCCTGGTGTTCGTCGGGCTACACTGCCTGTTGACGATCTTCGCGTTCCTGGTCGTGGTGGGTCCGATCAAGCGGGTCGAGCTGAAGGCGTAAGCCGCTATTTTTCCGTTCGCCCTGAGCGAAGTCGAAGGGCATTGCCCCAAGCGACAGTGCTTCGACTTCGCTCAGCACGAACGGTCATCAGCCGAGCGTATCGAGGCAGAGCTGGCGCATCGGTGCCAGCGCCGGGTTCGAATTGTCGCGGCGCCAGGCCATGACCAGCTCGACCGGGTTCTCGGGTTCGGTCTGGATCGTGCGGAACTGGACGTCGGTCATGTGCAGGCTGGTCGCCGCCTGCGGCACGATCGCCGCGGCTAGGCCAGCGCGGACCAGCCCCAGCATCGAATGGATCTGCGTTACGTGCTGGACGTAATCGGGCTCCGCACCGGCGTCGGCGAACAGCTTCAGCAGCATCTCGTGGAAGTATCCCGCGCCCTGGCGCGCATACATTATCAGCGGCAGGCCATCGAAATCGGCGGGGACGAGAACGCCCCTCGCCTGCCGCGGGTCGCCCGCGGGCAGCGCCGCGATCAGCGGCTCGCGCAACACGCAGACCGACTCGAACTCGTGCCGGTCGATCGGAGGGCGGACGAAGGCGACGTCGATCAGCCCGGTCACCAGCGCGTCGATCTGTTCGGACGTGACCATCTCGCGCAGTTCGAGCGCGATGTTGGGAAGGCGGGCGATCGCCTGCGCGACGATCCGCGGCATCAGGTCGTAGCCGGAGACCGCGGTGAAGCCGATCACGACCCGCCCCGCATCGCCGCGCGCGACCCGGCGCGCCGACAACGCCGCGCTTTCGGCGAGGCGGAGGATACGGCGGGCCTCGATCAGGAACGCGCTGCCCGCCGGCGTCAGCCGCACCTGGCGGCTGGTCCGTTCGAGCAGCATCACGTCGAGGATGCGTTCGAGCAATTGTATCTGCCGGCTGAGCGGCGACTGCGTCATGTTGAGACGCTGTGCCGCGCGGCCGAAATGCAGTTCCTCGGCCGCCGCGACGAAACAGCGGAGCTGGCTGAGGTCGAACATGGCCGACATCTATAGAGGGCCGGCCATCAGAATGTCACGCGGCCTGCTTTACCGCTGCCGGCGTGGCCTTGGCGATCAGCGCGGCGAGATCGCGCTCCTCGTCCGCGGTCAGGTCGGTCAGCGGCGTGCGGACCGGTCCTGCATCGCGGCCGACGACGCGCATGCCCGCCTTGACGATCGACACCGCATAACCGCGGCTGCGGTTGCGGATCGCGATATAGGGCAGCACGAAATCGCGCAGTTCGGCCTGCACCTTGGCATGATCGCCGGCGCGCACCGCCTTGTAGAAATCGAGCGCCCATTCCGGCATGAAGTTGAAGATCGCCGACGAATAGGTGGTGACGCCCATCGTCAGATACGGCGTCGCGAACGTCTCGGCAGTCGGCAGGCCGCCGATATAGGTGAGCCGGTCGCCCATCCGCGAATAGATCCGCGCCATCAGCTCGATATCGCCGACGCCATCCTTGTAGCCGACCAGATTGGGGTTGCGCTCGCAGGCACGTGCCAGCGTCTCGTCGTCGACGATCGCGTTGTCGCGGTTGTAGACGATCACGGCAAGGCCGGTCGACTTGCACACCGCGTCGATATGCGCGCCGAGGCCTTCCTGGTTCGACGTCGTCAGATATGGCGGCAGCAACAGCAGCCCGTCCGCGCCGGCGCGTTCGGCGCCGCGCGCGATCTCGCAGGCGATCGCGGTGCCATAGCCGCAGCCGGAGATGACCGGCAGCTTGCCCTTGGCTTCGGCGACCGCGGCGGCGACGATATCGACGACTTCGGTCGGGGTCAGCGAGAAGAACTCGCCCGTGCCGCCGGCTGCGAACAGCCCGGCAAGCTCATGTTCGAGCATCCAGGCGCAGTGCGCGCGGTAGGGATCTTCGAGGAATTCGCCCGCTGCGTTGAAATGCGTGACCGGGAACGACAGCAGGCCGCCGCCGATCGTCTTCGCCACGTCCGTAGGATCAAATGCCATTCCGTATTGCCTCCCCTGCCGCGCCGAACCTTGTCCGCCGGCGCTGGATCACTCGGACCGAGGTTTATGGCAGCGGTATCATGCGGTCCATTCCAAAGGCGCAATCGATCGATGCCGTGGTTAGCATGATCCTACACGTACCGGCTGGAATACCGTCAAAGTCAGCGTACGCGACGGGCGACTCGATCGGATACACGATCGTCTGGTCCCGAATTGCATCGAACGATCCAGGATTGGCAATGGAATTCGGGCCAGTCCGGATGCAATAGGCATCGTCCGGGCCAGAGATGCCCGGACCGGACGGACGGAAACATCTGCCGCCGACATCGAGGGGAGGACGGGATGCATCGTCGCACGTTCATGCTGGGTACCGGTGCCGCCGCTTCGCTGTCGGTGATCGGCGAGAACGCGGACGCGCAGACGCGCTCGTCGAGTCGCCGCGCCACGCCGCCCGCCGCAAGCCAGTACAAGATGAAACTCGGCTGCCAGAGCATGCCGTCCACCGACGCACATTTCGAAGTCTTCGCGCGCTACGGCGTGCGCAACATTTCCGCGCGCGCCAAGGTCGCCGACGGGCGGATGTACCCGACCGTCGCCGAACTCACGACGCTAAAGCAGATGGCGGAGCGCCATGGCCTCAGCCTCGACATGCTCGAACCCGAGATCCTCAACTCCACGCATATCGACCGCGAGAAGCACCCCGGCATCATGCTCGGGCAGGAACCCGATCGCGAGCGCGAGATCGAGGCGTTCGCGACCACGCTGCGCAACTGCGCCGCGGTCGGCATCCCGTGCGTCAAATATAACATGAGCCTGCTCGGCGTCCTGCGCACTGCGCCGGTCGAGGGGCGTGGCGGGTCGAAATATTTCGGCTGGGACCTGGCGAAGGCCACGCCGCCGACCCCGCTCACCCGCGCCGGCCGGGTCGACGCGACCGAGTTCTGGAAGCGCATCACCTATTTCCTCGACCGGATCGTGCCGATCGCCAACGAGACCAAGGTGCGGATCGCCTGCCACCCGCAGGACCCCGGCACGCCGCCCGGCGGATACCAGGGGATCGACAACGTGCTCGGCACGATCGAGGGCCTCAAGCGCTTCGTCCTGATCAACGAGAGCCCGTATCACGGCCTCAACTTCTGCCAGGGCTCGGTCTGCGAGAATCTGACCGACCCGGCCAGCCAGATCTTCGACGTGATCCGCTGGTTCGGCGCGCGAAAGAAGATCTTCAACGTCCATTTCCGCAACATCCACGGCGCGCGCAACAAATTCAACGAGACGTTCCCGGACGAGGGCGACATCGACATGGTGCGCGCGCTGCGGACCTATGCCGAGGTCGGGTATGACGGAATGATCATGCCCGATCACGTGCCGGGAATGGACGATCCGCTGGTCGTCGACGGCAAACCCGTCTGGACGCCGCGGGCCGAGAATTTCGCCTTTTGTTACGGATACATACGCGGGCTTTTGCAGTCCGCGCAAACGTCGGCCTGAGGGCCTTCACATACATAACGGCGAGCTGAAGCCCGCCACCCAGGGGAGGAATATCATGATCAACCGCAAGACCGCATTTGGCGGCGCCTCGGCGCTCGCGATGATGATCGCCGGCACGGCAGCCGCACAAGTTCAGCCACAGCCGCAGCCGGCCGTACCCGCTGCGTCGCCCTCGGCCAGCGTCACCGCGGACGGCACGTCGCCCGCCGCCGACACCGGCGATGCGCAGATCAGCTCGGCGGGCCCCGCCCCCAGCGAAACCGCCGATGCAGACATCGTCGTCACCGGCAGCCGTATTCCCGCCAACGGCTTCGGCGCGCCCACGCCCGTGACGGTCGCCAGCGCGACGCAGCTCAACGCCGCCGTCCCGACCACGCTCGGCGAAGCGCTGAAGCAGTTGCCGGCATTGTCGTCCTCGGTCGGTCCGCGCGGCGCGCAGACGTCGAGCGGACAGGGCGGCGCGTATCTCAACCTGCGCAACCTGGGACCGACGCGCACGCTGACATTGTTCGACGGTCGCCGCTTCATTCCCAACGACGGCAGCGGCCAGGTCGACACCAACCTGTTCCCGCAGGCGCTGGTCGAGCGCGTCGAAGTCGTCACCGGCGGTGCGTCCGCAGCGTACGGCTCGGACGCGGTCGGCGGCGTGGTCAACTTCATCATCAACAAGAAGTTCACCGGGCTCACCGGCACGATCCAGGGCGGCGTCACCACCTATGGCGACAATGCCGAGCAGAAATACGAGCTCGCCTACGGCACGCCGTTCGCCGGCGGGCGCGGTCATTTCCTGATCAGCGGCGAGTTCTTCCGCAACGAAGGCGTCGAAGATCGCCTGAGCCGCAGCTATTCGCGCAAGAGCTGCCAGCCGATCGCGCTTCCCGCCGGCTCCGCCACCTCGCGCGAGTTCGCCTGCGACGTTCGGGTCGCCAACGCGACCTTCGGGGGACTCATCACCGGGCCGACAGCGTTCCGCGGCACGACCTTCGACGCGAGCGGCCAGCCGATCCCGTTCATCTACGGCACCAGCCTGACCAACTCGACGATGATCGGCGGCATCGGCCCGCGCCCGCAGTTCGCGCCGCTGATCTCAGAGCTCGAAAAGCACATCGCCTATACGCGGGCGAGCTATGACCTGACCGACAGCGTGACGATCTTCGGCGAGGGCAATTACGGCAAGACGCACAACGACTATCAGGTCGGGTCATACAGCAACCAGATCGGCACCACCGCGCTCGTGATCCGTCGCGACAACGCCTATCTGCCGACCAGCATCCGCGACCGCATGACCGCACTCGGCACGCAGACGCTGACGATGGGCCGGTACGACGACGATCTGCCACGCACGCAGGTCAACGCCGACAACGAGACGATCCGCGGCGTGCTCGGCCTGGAGGGCACGGTGCTCGGCGGGCTGAAGTGGAACACCTATGTCGAGGCGGCGCGCAACGATCGCCATCTCGCGCTGGAGAACGACCTGATCCAGCAGAACTACGTCAACGCCGCCGATGCGGTGGTGAACCCCGCGAACGGCCAGATCGTCTGTCGCACGACGCTGACCACCCCCGGCAATGGCTGCGTCCCCGTCAACGTGTTCGGCTTCCACGCGCCGACCGACGCAGCATTGAACTACGTCACCGGCACCAACACCGCCGACCAGCGCTTCAAGGAATTCGTCGCGGCAGGGTCGATCGCCGGCTCCGCGTTCCAGAACTGGGCGGGCGATGTCGGCTTTGCGGCAGGCCTCGAATACCGCAAGCAGAGCTTCAACCAGACGGTCGACGCGCTGTCGGAGGCGTTCAACCCGGTTACCAACGCCGAGGGTGCGTACCGCGTCGGCAACGCCAAGGCGCAGAGCGGCAAGTATGAGGTGACCGAAGGTTTCCTCGAAGTCGACGTGCCGCTGCTCCGCGACGTCAATCTGTTCAAGGCGCTCGACTTCAACGGCGCGGTGCGGCGCACGCACTACACCACCAGCGGATCGGTGACGACGTGGAAGGCGGGGCTGACCTGGGCGATCAACGACGAGCTGCGCTTCCGCGGCACCCGCTCGCGCGATATCCGGGCACCCAGCCTGTACGAACTGTTCCAGCGCGGCACCACGAGCTTCCAGCCTCAAGTGTTCGATCGGGCGACCAACAGCACCGCGACCAACGTGCGGTCGGTCGTGCTCGGCAACCTCAACCTGGTCCCGGAAATCGCCAAGACGACGACGTTCGGTGCGGTCTATTCGCCGTCGTTCCTGCGCGGGTTCAACGCGTCGATCGATTTCTACGACATCCGGATCAAGGACGCGATCGCCTCGCTGTCGTTCCAGCAGACGCTCGACGACTGCTTCAACGGCAGTTCGGCAAGCTGCGCCTTCGTCCGTCGCAACACCGCGGGCCAGCTGATCCAGATCGACCTGGTGACGCAGAACCTCGCCTCGTTCGACACCCGCGGGATCGATTTCGAGATGAGCTACAAAAGCCGGATCGCGACCGATGCGAACCTGTCGCTGCGACTGCTCGGCAACTATGTCGATCGCTATATCCAGCGCACGCCGAACGTCGTCGCGGTCGATCGCGCCGGCCAGATCGGCACCGCGCCGCACTGGCGGATGACCGGCCAGGTCCAGCTCGACGCCAAGCCGTTCAGCGTGTTCACGCAGGGCCGCTTCATCGGCGGCGGTGCGTACGACAAGGGCACCGTGCCGACCGATCTGGCGCAGCGCCACTTCAACGGCCAGCTGCTGGTCGACACGCGGATCGGCTACAAGCTGCCGATGGGGGGCGACGTCGAGACGTATCTGAGCGTCACCAACGTCTTCAACCAGCTGATCAACCCGTATGTCTCGAACGGCCCGTCGGGCGTCCAGGACTTCGACTCGATCGGCCGGACGTTCCGCGCCGGCGTGCGCTTCACCTTCTGATCTTACGATCCTCCCCTGCAAGGGGGAGGTGGCAGGCGGCAGCCTGACGGAGGGGGAGGACACGGAACAGGCGTTATCGCTTACCTCCCCCTCCGTCTGGCAAGAGCCAGCCACCTCCCCCTTGCGGGGGAGGACTGCAGGATGGAATGTCGGCGAATCTGAATACTGGAGCGAAGACGAATGAATGCAACCCTGTTCCGCGGCGTCCTGGTCGGAGCGCTCGCCGGCCTGTTGTTCGGGTTCGACACCGCGGTGATCGCCGGCACCACCGAAGGCATCCGCACCGCGTTCGGCCTCGATGCGGCGGGGGTCGGCATCACCGTATCCAGCGCGCTGTGGGGTACGCTCGCCGGTGCATTGCTCGCCGGCGTGCCGGGTGATCGCTACGGCGCGCGGACGTCGTTGAAGGCGATCGCGCTCGTCTACCTGGTCTCGGGTATCGGGTGTTTCGCCGCCTGGAACTGGGGCGCGCTGCTGGCCTTTCGCGTGCTCGCCGGGTTCGCGGTCGGTGCGTCGTCGGTGCTCGCCCCCGTCTACATCGCCGAGATCGCGCCGGCCGAAAAGCGCGGCATGATGGTCGGTGCGTTCCAGCTCAACATCGTGCTCGGCATCCTCATCGCGTATCTCAGCAACGCGATCGTCACCGGCATGCACCTCGGCGCGCTCGACTGGCATGTGAAATTCGGCGTGACGGCATTGCCGGCCCTGCTGCTGCTGGTGATGATGTTCACGATCCCCGACAGCCCGCGCTGGCTCGCAGCCCGCGGTCGCGAGGCCGAGGCCGAAGCCGTCCTGCGCTCGCTCGGCGTGGCGGACCCGGCTGCCGACATCGCCAGCTACCGCCAGTCGCATGTCGCCGCCGCAGCACACAAACCCCGGCTGAGCTGGGCGCGACATCGCCGGCCGATCCTGCTCGCGTTCGCGATCGCCTCGTTCAACCAGCTCTCCGGCATCAACGCGATCCTCTATTACCTCAACGACATCTTCGCCGCGGCCGGGTTCGACAGCGTCTCGGCGGACCGCCAGGCGATCGTCATCGGCGCGTGCAACCTGTTCTTCACCGCGCTCGCGCTGACCGTGATCGACCGGATCGGCCGCAAGACTCTGTTGCTGATCGGCGCGGCGGGGCTCACCGTCATGCTGGCGGGCGTCGCCTATGTGTTCCTCAGCGGGCAGCACCAGGA
The DNA here is from genome assembly GCA_043775965.1 of Sphingomonas sp. Taxonomy (GTDB): domain Bacteria; phylum Pseudomonadota; class Alphaproteobacteria; order Sphingomonadales; family Sphingomonadaceae; genus Sphingomonas. The sequence continues at coordinate 46,466 of JAYVRZ010000234.1, read as the reverse complement.
CATGCTGTTGTGGCTGCTGATCGGCTTCATCGCCTTCTTCGCCTTCTCGCAGGGCGCGGTGATCTGGGTGTATATCAGCGAGATCTTCCCCACAGACGTGCGCTCGCGCGGGCAGAGCCTCGGCTCGTCGACGCACTGGTTCATGGACGCGATCATCGCGATGGCATTCCCGCTGGTCGCCGCTTACTCGCGCGGCGCACCGTTCATCCTGTTCGCAGGCATGATGGCACTTCAGTTCGCGGTCGTGTTGGCGTTCTTCCCCGAGACCAAGCGCCGCTCGCTCGAAGCGATCGAAACCGCGCTGTGAGACGGGTGCGGGCGCTGATCGCCGGCCTGCTGGCACTCGCGACGGCGCCCGCATTCGGCCGGGACGAGGCGCTCGCGCCCGGCATGCGCAACCCGCTGCTGCCGGGCTATTTCGCCGACCCGTCGATCGTTCGCGACGACGGTGAGTGGTTCGTCTTCGCGACGATCGATCCGTGGGGCGCCGACACGCTCGGCCTGTGGCGCTCGCGCAACTTCCGCGACTGGACCTTCGAGACGCCGAACTGGCCGACCAAGGCTGCCGCGACCAGCCCGACCTCGAGCAAGAGTAAGGTCTGGGCGCCCTCCGTGGTGAAGGGCCGCGATGGCAAATTCTGGATGTACGTGTCGGTCGGCAGCGAAATCTGGGTCGGCAGCGCGGATCATCCGGCAGGGCCGTGGCGCGATGCCAATGGCGGCAAGCCGCTGATCCCCCGCAACTTCCGCCCCGGGCTGCACATGATCGATGCCGAGGCGTTCGTCGACGATGACGGCCAGGCCTATCTCTACTGGGGGTCCGGGCTGAACTGGGTCAACGGGCATTGCTTCGTGGTCAAGCTCAAGCCCGACATGGTCACGTTCGACGGCGAACCGCGGGACGTCACCCCGCCGCATTATTTCGAAGCGCCGTTCATGCTGAAGCGCGGCGGGCGGTATTTCCTGACCTATTCGTTCGGCAACACGACCAAGGACACGTACCAGTTGCGCTATGCGGTCGGCACGTCGCCGATGGGTCCGTTTCGCGAAGTATCGGACCAGCCGCTGCTCGCGACCGATGCGAAGCGACAGATCATCAGCCCCGGCCACCATGCGATCTTCAGCGCGGACGGCGAGGATTTCGTGCTCTATCACCGGCAGGCGCTCCCGTTCACGCCCGCCGGCGACATGGTGTTGCGACAGGTCGCAGTCGACCGGCTCACCGTCTCGGGCGACCAGCTCGCGATCGTCCCCACGCATCGTGGCGCAGATGTTCCCGGCACTGCCATGCGCCGATCGGGGGAGCGGCCCGGACTGCTGTCCGCGTCCGGCATGGCCGACGCCGCGCATTCGCCGACAGCCGCCGGCGACGACAATTACGCGACAAGCTGGCGCTCGAACACAGGCGCCGCGTGGTTGCAGGCCGATCTCGGACGCATACGCTCGCTCGGCCAAACGACGCTCCGTCCGGCACGCCCGATAACGACGCTTCGGTTCGGCATCGAGACGTCGCTCGACGGCAAGGCCTGGCGCGAAGTCGCGGCCGAACGCACCGTCAGCGGCTCGCCGATCACGCTGCCCGCCATCCCCAAGACCCGCTTCGTCCGGCTCGTCTTCCCGCAGGGCGCCGACATCCTCGAATGGAATTGGCCGACACGATGACCTCCCGCCCCCTCATCGCCGCGCTGTTGCTGTCCGCCTCGCCCGTCGCCGCGCAGCGCGCGCCGGTCGCCGTGCCGATCCAGCCGCAGGTCTCCGCCGACCGCCCGGATTGGGAAAACCCCGCGGTCTTCGCGATCGGCAAGGAGCGTGCCCGCGCCACCGGCTTCCCGTTCGAGACCCGCGAGACGGCACTAGACGGCACGATGGAGCGCTCGACCCGGTTTGTGACGCTCGACGGCCAATGGAAGTTCGCCTTCTCGCCCGACGCCGACAAGGCACCGAAGGATTTCGCGAGCCCCGCCTACGACGTGTCCCAGTGGAAGGAGATCGCGGTCCCCGCCGACTGGCAGGCCGAGGGCTATGACCAGGCGCGGTTCAACAACGTCACCTACCCCTTCCCCGCCAACCGCCCGATGATCCCGCACGCCACCAATCCGGTCGGCTCGTACCGCCGCGACGTAGAGGTGCCGCGCGACTGGACCGGCAGCGACGTCATCCTCCACATCGGCGCCGCGGGGTCGGCCTATTACATCTGGGTGAACGGTCACAAGGTCGGCTATTCCGAGGACAGCAAGCTGCCGTCCGAGTTCGACGTCACGCGCTGGGTAAAGCCCGGCCGCAACAGCGTCGCGATCCAGGTCTATCGCTGGTCGGACGGGAGTTATCTCGAAGACCAGGATTTCTGGCGCGTGTCGGGGATCGAACGCTCGGTCTACCTGATGGCGGCCCCCAAAGCCCGGATCGCCGACACCTTCGTCAAGGCTGGCCTCAGCGCAGACTATAGCGACGGCACGCTCGACATCGCGCTCGATCTGACAAAGGCAGCGCGCGGCCACACCGTCCGCGCGACCGTGATCGACGGCGACCGCACGCTGCTGACGAAGACCGCGCCTGCGACGGGGGCCAAGCTGTCGCTCACCGGCACGCTGCCCGGCATCCGCCCCTGGACCGCGGAAACACCCAATCTGTACACACTGCTCGTCGAACTGCTCGATCGCCAGGGCAGCACCGTGCAGGCGACCGCGCGCCGCATAGGCTTCCGCACCGTCGCGATCCGGAACGGCCTCGTCACGGTCAACGGCAAACCCATCACGATCCGCGGCGTCAATCGCCACGAGCATGATCCCGAGACCTTCCACGTCATCTCGCTCGCGTCGATGCGCCGCGATATCGAACTGATGAAGCTCAACAACATCAACGCGTTGCGCACCTCGCATTACCCGAACGACGAGCGGCTGTACGACCTCGCCGACGAATACGGCCTGTACGTGATGGACGAGGCCAATATCGAGAGCCACGCCTATATGTCCGCCGCCAACCGCGGCGGACGCACCCCGGAGAGCATCCAGATCGGCTACGACCCCGCCTGGGAAGCCGCGCATGTCAGCCGCGTCGTCAACATGGTCGAGCGCGACAAGAACCACCCTTCGATCCTCTTCTGGTCGCTGGGCAACGAGGCAGGCACCGGCCCCAGCTTCGAGAAGGCCGCCGCGGCCGCGCGTGCGATCGATCCGACCCGGCTGATCTCGTATCTCGGCTACAGCCAGATCAACGATTTCCGGCCCAACGCCTATGCGGACATCTACGCGCCGATGTACGACAGCCCGTCCAGGATGCTCGACTATGCCGCGCAGACCGCATTCAGGCAGCCGATGATCCAGTCCGAATATGCCCATATGCAGGGCAATTCGGGCGGCAATTTCAAGGAATATTGGGACGCGATCTATGCGCGGCCCGACCGGTTGCAGGGCGGCTTCATCTGGGACTGGGTCGACCAGTCGATGTATCGCTATACCAAGGACGGCCGGCGGTACTGGGGCGATGGCGGCGAATACGGCCCCAACCCCGGCGGCGAGATCGAGTTCGGCGACGGGTTGCTCAACCCCGATCGCACCCCGCATCCGCAGCTGTTCGAGGTGCAGAAGGTTTACGCGCCGGTCCAGTTCGCCGCGGTCGACGCGATCGCCGGTCAGTTCACTGTCACCAACCGCGACGATTTCCGCGATCTGTCCGGCTTCGACTTCGACTGGACGGTGAACGAGAACGGGGTACCCGTCGCGCGCGGCGCAGTGCCGGCGTTGCACACCGCCGCGCATGCGACCGAACCTTTCACGCTGGCCTTGCCGAAATTTCCACCCAAGCCGGGGTCCGAATATCTCGTCACGATACGCGCGCGCGCCAAGTCGGGCACGATCCCGTTGGTGCCAGCTGGCCATATCGTCGGCTGGGACCAGTTCGCGCTGGGCACGCCGGTTGCTGCGCCGATTGCGACACCGCGCGGTCGCACCACTTTGCAGGAAAGCGGCGGCACGATCGCGTTGACCGCGGGTGACGCCAGCCTGACGATCGACCGGTCGACCGGCCTGATCGCCAGCTACCGGGTCGGCGGGGACGAGCTGCTCAGCGGCGGCGCGCCGAACTTCGCGCGGGCGCTGACCGACAACGACATCGGCACGCGGGGCGAGGCGGCGAACGCGCCGTGGCTGGCGATGTCCGCCGCGCGCACGGTCGAATCCGTCAAGGCCGAGCGGATCGGTTCGGGCGCGGCGGCGGTCACCGTGCGGTACGTCATGGGCGACAACGCGGTCCGCTTCACCAGCCGCTACACGATGCGCGGCAACGGCAGCGTCGAGATCGCCGGCACGTTCACGCCTCTCAAGAAGGACCTGTCCGATCCCTTGCGCATCGGCTTCCAGTTCGCCGCACCGAGCCGGTTCAAGACCGTCGAATATTATGGCCGTGGCCCGCACGAGAATTATGCCGATCGCAAGACCAGCGCGGCGATCGGCCTGTGGCGCGGCGCGATCGCCGATCAGAACCACGACTTCATGCGCCCGCAGGAAACCGGTACCAAGAGCGATGTCCGCTCGATGACGCTGGACGGCGACGGCCATACCGGGCTCAAGCTGGCTGGCGATCGTCCGCTGTCGATGAATGCGCTCGCATTCCCCTATGAGGATCTCGCACGGCGGGCGCCCGGCACGCGCAAGAGCACCGATATCGTGCCTCACGGCCATGTCTCGGTGCTCGTGGATGCGCTGCAGTCGGGGTTGGGCGGGGATACGACGTGGAACGCACAGGGGCGCCCCTTGCCGAAATACCGTATCCCTCTGGCGCCTGTCGCGTTCACCTTGCGACTGTCACCGTTACCGACAAGATGATTTGCCGTGGCCGGTGCGTCCCAGGCAGCGAAAGCCGCCGCCTGTCGCTCGATCTCCGTCGCACCTGGCCCTTGTGCCCGCTGCCTGCGCAACGGGCACGGCCGACGGGGCGCCGACTAGAAGCGGAAGCGTGCGCCGGCCTGGATCGTCCGGGCCTGTTCCCTGACGCCGACCGGCAACGAGTCGAACGCGCCGAAATAGGTGCGCGCGTTGTTGCGCAGGAGATTGGTCGCTTCGAGGCTCAGCGTGATGAACTTGATCGGCGTCACGTTGATCGCCGCGTCGAGCCGTGAGGTGGCCTTGGTGAAGATCGAATAGCCGGGGTTCACGTAATCGATGCTGGTCTTGTACTTCGACCGGTAATTGTACGCGATCCGCGCGCTGAACTTCGGCGTGTCATAATATAGCGATGCGTTGCCCGAATAGCGCGAGGTGAAGGGCGAATCGAAGATGTGCGGAACGTCCGGCACTTCGTCGGCCGGATACAGATGCAGTTCGTTCACCGGGATGAAGGTGAAGTTGAGCGCGGTGCCGAAGTGGCGTGCGAACCCGGGAAGGAAGTCAAACGCGGTGTTGGCCTGCGCTTCGAGCCCGGCGATCTTGCCCGGCCCCGCATTGCGCTGTTTGAACACCAGCGCGTCGCGGGCGATCGCGGCGACATATTCGGTGCCGGACGTATAGTAGATGAAGCCCGTCTGGTTCTTGAGGAACCCGTTCAACGACAGCAATCCGCCCTGGCCGAAATAATATTCGAGGGTGGCGTCGTAGCTGTCCTCCTGCACCGGCTTCAGATCCGGATTGCCGGCATAGACCGGCCCGGTCGGGCTCGCGATGGCGTCGCGCAGTTCCTGGAACGAGCGCATGTCGTAGAAATTCGGGCGCTGTACGTTGTGCGTGTAGGACAGGCGCATCTGCAGCTTGGGCGTGAAATGGATGGTCGCGGTCGCGCTCGGCAGCAGGTCGGTGTAATTGGCCTTGGCGGATACCTGCTGGATGACGAGCGTGTTGATTACGCTGCCGTCGGCGGCCTTGTTATAGGAATATTGCGCGCTGGAGGAATGGCCCCAGGTGTTGACGTAGCGCAGCCCCAGCGTGCCATCGATCGGGAAGATCGCCTTGAACCCGTAATTGAGCTGTCCGTAGAAGGCGAAGGTCCGCTCGGTCTCGCCATATGCCTGGCCCGGATCGGTATTGCCGGGGCGCTCCTTCGTCCAGTCGGCGCCCTGCAGATCCGCGCCGTTCGCGATCACGTAATTCCGGAGTGCGGCGAAGTTGTCGTAGAACGCGGCATTGTCGAGATGATACCAGGTCGGGATTTCGCCGGCGTTGCGGATGTCGGGCGTCGTCGTGACGAGCCCCACCCCGGTCGCCGCGCCGACCGTGGCGAGCGTCGGCGCGGTGGCGGTGTTGAAGAAGAACGCGTCGCGGTACCCGTAGGTGTTCTCCATCGTCCGCTTCGTAAAGCGCGCGCCGAGCTGGAACGAGCGGAGCAGGCCGGTGTCGCTGGTGTCGTAGGTCAGGTCGAGATCGCTGGCGAACAGCGTGTCGTTGTACGTGCTGTTCTGGTCGTGGATCTGGTACAGTTTCGACGTGTCCGGATCCGAGATATCGACGGTCGGGAAGCTGATGTAGGGGCCGCCGCCGGGGACGTTGTCCGAGTTGAAATCGACGTGCGTCGCCGTGCCGTTGGCGAACCGGGTCTGCTGCTGGACGAAATAGCTGTCGGTGTTCGACCAGTTATACTGCGTGCCGAACTTGATGTGCGCGTGCTCGCCGTTCCAGTGCGTCTCGAAATTGGTGGTGAAGGTGTCGCTCTTCATCTTCTGGTACAGCGACAACGGGCCACCCGGAACGCCGTTGGGATTGTTCAGCGTCAACGAGCGGATCGTGCCGTCGTCGTTGACCACGACGTCGGAATAGCTGCCCTGGTCGCTGTTGGTCTGCATCTTGAGATAGTCGCTGGCGGACGTCTGGCGGACACCGATGTACGAACCCTCCAGCACGAAATCGAGATGCTCGTTCGCGCGCCATTGCCACGACGCGTTGAGCGACGGGCGCTTGGTCGATCCGGACTCGACGCCGTAGGTGACGGCATAGGGGATGATCGTCCCGCGCAATGCCGCGGGCAGCGTGAGTTGCGCCGGGCTACCCTCGTACAGACCCGCGATCAGCGGCGATTCAGCGGCGACGAAGTTCTCGTTGTAATTGTTCTTGGTCAGTGACCCGTTGAGCAGGAAGCCCATTTCGCCGATGCTTGTGTCGAAGCGATCGGCGACCAGCAGGCTGCCATACGGGCTCTTGGTGTTGCCGATGTCCGAGAAGGTTTCGCGGAAGCTGCCGGCGACCGTCAGGCCCTTCTGGAGATCCAGCGGCCGGCGGAGTTCGACGTTCACCGTGCCGGCGATACCGCCCTCGGGCTGACTCGCGCTGCGCGTCTTGTAGACGTCGACCGACTTCAGCAGCTCGGCCGGGATATCGGCGAGGTTGAGCGATCGCGACCCGGCGGCGCTGGCTTCATACCCGTTGATCGTGGTCTGCACGTCGGACAGGCCGCGGATGGTGACGCTGGAGCCTTCGCCGTGGACGCGGTCGATCTGCACGCCGGTGACGCGCGCCAGTGCCTCGGGCACGTTGTTGTCGGGCAGCTTGCCGACATCCTCGGCGACGATCGAGTCGACGATCTCCTTGGACCGGCGCTTCTTGTTGCGGGCGGACGCGATGCTGGCGCGGATACCCGTGACCACGACGTCGCCTTCCTGCGCGACCTGGTCGGCCCGACGCTTGCGTTCCGCCTTCTGCGCGCGGCGGGCGGCCTTGGCGGCACGGCGCGCCGCGGCACGCTGGCGCCCGCTCGTCTCGGGAGTCGTCGTCTCGGGGGTCGTTATGGCGGGAGTGGAGGTTGCATCCTGGATTGCACCGATCCCCGCGGCCATCACGCTGGACGCCGGCAAACCAGCGGCAGCGCCGGCCAATGGAATGGTCGCCACCAGCAACGCAGCTGTGCCGCAGCCAAGCTTCAGAGTCGTCCTCGCGTGCATTGTCGAAACCCCTTTCGATCGAAACCCAAGCCTACCGGTTCGCATACTTGATATCGTATACTGTATCTGCTCTGAGTTATTTAGTTTGTCAATACAGGCGAGAGACGGCATTTACGGATACTCAAGATGCGCGATCCAGGCGCAAAATTGCGGTGAGCGGCGTCTTCCCAGCGCTTTGTGCCTGACAGGTGGGGCTGCAAAGATAAGTGTGCGCCGAATCACTGCCTCGAACGTATCGTCCAGGCATGTTCACCGCGATCGTAACTCCGAGTTTTAACCGATAGATCGACGGCGGGCTTATCGACCGCGAACGCGCAGCAATACGGCACCGTGGCCGGGGATCGCGAAGCGGGTGCGCGACTCCGGGATGGTGCGCGCCGACCAGACGTCCTGCAGCGTCGTGATCGTGGCCAGGCCCGCGTCCGAGGGACGAAGATCTATCGTCGCCGGAGTCGTCGCGCGGTTGAACAGCGCGACCGCCACCGTGCCGTCGGCGAGCCGTTTGGACCAGATCGCTGCTTCGCCTTCGCTGCGCACCGCCCTGCCCTGCACGCCGGCTGGATCCTGGTCGATCGCGATCACGCCGGGATTTTCGAGCAGGCGACGGGTCGCCGCGTCCATCCGGCGGAGGTCGTGTCCCATCATCAGCGGGGCCGCGGACATCGCCCACAGCGTCATGTGCGTGGTATATTCATCCAAGCTCATGCCGCCATTGCCGAGTTCGAGCATGTCGGGATCGTTCCAGCCGCCGGGGCCGGCATGGCCGAATTTCGGATTACGATCGAACCCGATCTCGGCCATCGTCTTGTAGCTGTCGGTTATGTCGCCGGTGGTACGCCATAGATGGCCGCCGACCGAACGACCCCAAGCGGCGACATCGAACCGCCCATATTCGCATAGCGAGTAGACGATCGCACGGCCGGTCGCCCGCAGCGCCGCGCCCATTTCGGCGTAGCTGCGCTTCACCGTATCGGCATCGGCATAGAACCATTCGCCCGAGCACAGGTCGTATTTGAGATAGTCGACGCCCCAGCCGGCGAACGTCCTGGCGTCCTGTGCGACATGGCCGTAGCTGCCCTCGTACCCGGCACAGGTCCGCGGCCCAGGCGAGCTGTAGAGGCCGAACTTCAGTCCGCGGGCGTGGACGTAGTCGGCAAGGCCCTTCATGTCCGGGAACTTCGCATTGGCGTGCAGCGCGCCGGCGGCATCGCGCGTCCCCTGCCAGCCGTCGTCGATGTTGACGTAGCGGTAGCCGGCGTCACGCAGACCGGTCGAGACCATGGCATCCGCCATCGCCCGCACCGCCTTGTCGTCGATCCGGTCGGCGAAACTGTTCCAACTGCTCCAGCCCATCGGCGGCGTCGCGGCCAGCCCGTCGGGTGCCAGCGTGGCGAGCGGCGGCAGCGGCGCGAACCGGAACGTGCGCGCACGGCGCTCCGCGGCGGTCCCGCGGCGCCCGGTCTGCACCACATGCGATTCCCAGATCGTGCCGTCGAGCGTGAGCCCCCTGGGTCCGAGCGTCGCCGTCCATTGCCGCACGGGGTTGGCGCGGTCGTTGATGTTGCGTGTCGCGAAGCTCAGCCGGTTACCGGAGATGGTCGGCGCGATCATCTCGATCGGACCATACCAGCGCGTCGTGACACGCCCGGAAAGACCGCCCGCGGTACGATCCAGCTCCATCATCGTCACGCCGGGATTGGCCGGCGCATCGTCGAAGACCCACGCGCCTTCCAGCGTCGCCGGAGCGGGTGCGACCGCAGCCGAGGTACGCGCCGCAGCGCCGGCAGCGGTGGTGGCAGTGGCGGCAGTAACGGCGATCAGGGCGAGCGCAGTCGTGGCGACGCGGTGGCGCATGGCAGGAGCTCCCAAAGCAGGTGGAATTCAGGCCGACGTGGATCGCGCGCCGGCCACCTTCAGGCGGTGCGCGTCAGGCCGCGACGAGCGGCGCGGGACGACCCGCATCGCTCTTGCGCCGCCCATAGGCGAAGTAGATCGCCAGCCCGACGATGTTCCAGATCACGAAGCGGACCAGCGTCGCGGTCGGCAGGCTCACGAGCAGATACAGGCAGCCGGCGACCGTCAAGGCTCCGACCAGATACGCCGCCGGGCAGCGGAACAGGCGGGGCATGTCCGGCGCGGTCCGGCGCAGCACGACGAGGCACACGCCGACCGATATGAACGCGATCAGCGTCCCCGCATTTGCCAGCTCGGCGATCTCGTCGAGGCGGAAGAATCCGGCGACGGCGGCGATCGTCAGGCCGGTCAGCAGCGTGATCAGCGTCGGCCCCCCCGACCGCGAGCTGACCTTGGCGAGACGCCGCGGCAGCAGGCCGTCGCGCGCCATGACGAAGAAGATGCGGCTCTGCCCGTACATCATCACCAGGATCACCGACGGCAGCGCGATCACCGCGGCGAGCGCGATAAGCTGCGCGGCGAACGGCTGGCTGAGCTGGCGCAGCACGAGGGCCAGCGGCTCGGGCGAATTGGCGAGCTGCGTGAACGGCAGCGCGCCGACCGCGGTGATGGCGACCGCCATGTAGATGACGGTGCAGATCAGCATCGACCCGATGATGCCGATCGTCAGGTCGCGCTTCGGGTTCTTGGTCTCCTCGGCCGAGGTGGCGACCGCGTCGAACCCGTAAAAGGCGAAGAACACGATCGCCGCCGCCGCCATCACCCCGCGCTTGTGCCCGCCGACCTCGGTCGAGCCGAAGCCATAGGGCATGAACGGATGCAGGTTGCCGCTCTTGAACGCGGGCAGCGCATAGATGACGAAGATCGTCAGCGCGACGAGCTTGATGACGACGAGGACGATGTTGAGCGTCGCGCTCTGCCGTGTCCCCAGGATCAGCATCCCCATCACCGCGAGCGACACGAGCACCGCCGGCAGGTTGATCAGCCCCCCGCCATGCGGCCCGACCAGCAACGCCGGCGGCAGGTGGATGCCCGCGGCCTGGATCCAGCCGACCAGATACCCCGACCAGCCGACCGCGACCGTGGAACAGGCGAGCGAATATTCGAGGATCAGGCTCCAGCCGACCACCCAGGCGACGGTTTCGCCGAGCGCGGTGTAGCTGAAGGTATAGGCGCTGCCCGCCGCGGGGATCAGCGTCGCCATCTCGGTATAGGCGAGCGCGGCGCAACCGCACACGACGCCGCACACGATGAAGGCCAGGATCACCGCGGGGCCGGCACGTTCCGCCCCAACACCGACCAGCGTATAGATGCCGGTGCCGACGATCGCGCCGACCCCCAGCGCGATCAGATGCGGCCAGCTGAGCGTCTTGGCCAGGCTGTGCTCTTGAAGGTGCGCCGGCGTTTCGAACGGTTTCCGCGGTCCTAGCATGTACGCATCCTTCAAGGTTTGATGTCAGTCCGAGCTCGACCCGAACTGACCGCGCAGATCGAGCAGCGTCGACCGGATGTGGCTGGCCAGCAACGTCGTCAGCCGCGCCTCGTCGCGCGCCAGCCAGGTATCGAGCAGTTCACGGTGTTCGAGGTGCGCCCGGTCCTCGCGTCCGGCGGGCTGGAGATGCGCCACGACATAGCGCTCGGCGAGGATCGCGAGCCGTTCGACCATCTGCGTCGTCAGCAGGCGCCGGCCCGGCCGGACGAGCGCGGTGTGGAAGACGCGGTTGGCGATCGCCACTTCGGCCAGCCGTTCGCCCGCGGCGCTGTCGAGTTCCTCGAACGCGGCCTTTGCGATCGCGTGGTCGCTCTCGGTGGCGACCGTCGAGGCATAGGCCGCCGCGTTAGGCTCGATACTCAGGCGCAGCGCGAAGATATCGTCGGCCTCGACCGCGGACATCGGCCGGACCGCATAGCCGCGATTGGCGTGACTGGTGAGCAGCCCCTCCTGCTCGAGCCGCGCGAGCGCCTCGCGCAGCGGAATCTTGCTGACCCCCAGCTCGCTCGCCAGCGCATCCTGGCGGATCGGCGTGTTGCCGACCAGCTTTCCCGTGACGATCTGCTCTCGAACGATTTCGAAGACCTGCTCCGACAGGGTGCGGACGACAATGGCCATCAGATGAAGGCTCCAATACGAGGAACGTGGCCAAGACGAGGGTGTCGGATCACGTGACCTGGAAACCTTCCCAGAACGTATCGCTTCGATCAATCCAGATCGTATTAAATCCTGTCGCGACCGCAGACCCTTCGATCGAGGGGATGATCGCGGCGGTCTCGCCGAGCATGGTCTCGGCCTCGACGCGGCCGATGAACCGGCTGCCGATATAGCTTTCGTGGACGAAGCGATCGCCGACCGAGAGCCGGCCGCTGTCCGCGAGATGCGCGAGCCGCGCCGACGTACCGGTGCCGCAGGGCGAGCGATCGATCGCCTTGTCGCCGTAGAACACCGCGTTGCGCCCGTCTGCCCCGTCTTCGCCCGCGTTTCTGGCCCCGTCTGCCATGGGCTTGTCGGCCCAGAGCACGTGGCTGACGCCGCGGATGGTCGGGTCGAGCGGGTGGACCGGTTCGAACACCGCGCGCACCGCCTCGCGGATCGCACCGCTAAGTTCGATCAGGCGCGCCGCACCCAGATCGTCCAACCCGGTATACTGGCCCTGGGGCTCGATAATGGCGTAGTAATTGCCGCCATAGGCGACATCGACCGACAGCGGACCGATGCCGGCCACGTCGATCCGGATACCGCGCGCCGCCACATAGGCGGGCACGTTGGTGATCCGGACCGCGGTCACCTTGTCGCCCTGCGTGTCGTACGCGACGTCGATCACGCCGGCGGGCACCTCGATCCGCAGCCGACCCGGTTCGACGGGCTGAACCAGGCCGTGCTCGAGCCCGAAGGTGACCATGCCGATCGTGCCGTGGCCGCACATCGGCAGGCAGCCGCTCGTCTCGATGAACAGGATGCCGATATCGGTATCGGGCCGGGTCGGCGGATACAGGAAACCGCCCGACATCATGTCGTGCCCGCGCGGCTCGAAACACAGCCCGGTGCGGATCCAGTCGAACCGGTTCATGAAATCCTGGCGCCGCTCGGACATCGACGCCCCCTTCAGCAGGGGGGCCCCGCCCGCGACGAGGCGGACGGGATTACCGGCGGTGTGGCCGTCGATACAGAAGAAGGTGTGGCGCATCGGCGGTGGCTATCAGGCTGCAGCGGCGTGTGCGACCGCGTGGTCGAGATTGGGTCGCGTGGCGGCGGCCTTCTCGACCATCGCGATCACCTCGGCGCGGCGGGCACCGACCAGCGGGTAGCGCGGCGGCAGGACGCGCTCCGATCCACGGCCCATGACCTGCTCGGCCAGCTTGATCGACTGGACCAGGTCGTGCTCGGCATCGAGGTGGAGCAACGGCATGAACCAGCGATAGATTTCCATCGCCTTGGCATGATCGCCGCGCTGGAATGCGTTGACCAGTTCGACGGATTCCCGGGGGAACGCATTGGTAAGGCCCGAGACCCAGCCCTGCGCGCCGAGATACAAGCCCTCGAGCGCGACGTCGTCGAGCCCGGCGAACAGCACGTAGCGATCGCCGAACGCATTGACGACGTCGGAGAAGCGGCGCGTATCCGGCGCCGATTCCTTGACCGCGACGATATTCTTCACGTCGACCAGTGCCGCGAGCACGTCGTTGTCGATCAGCGTGCGATAGGCCGGCGGGTTGTTGTAGAGCATGATCGGCAGGCCGACGCCGTCAGCGACACCCTTGAAATGCTCGACCAGTTCGTGCGGCTTGGGCACGTAGACCATCGGCGGCAGCAGCATGAGGCCATCCGCCCCGACCTTCTCGGCCGCCTGTGCGTAGCGCAGCGCGCGGCGAGTGTCGTATTCCGACACACCGGTGACGACCGGCACGCGACCGGCGACCGCCTCGACGATCGCGGTCAGCACCGTGACCTTTTCGTCGAACTCGAACGAGTTGTTCTCGCCGACCGTGCCGAGCGCGATGACTCCCGTCACGCCGTCCCGGATAAGGTCGTCGACGACCCGCTGCGTATCGGCCAAATCGATCGACAGATCTTCACGAATCTGCGTCGTCACTGCTGGAAAAACGCCCTTCCATTCGACAGACATTCGTTCTCGACCTTTCTACGATTGGTTATATATATACCGTATACGAAAATATTATCGCAGTGCAACAGGAGAATGCCATGCGGTCGATCGCAATCGTCGGCGGTGGAATAGTCGGGTCAAGCTGTGCGATCGCGTTGCTCGACAAGGGTTACGCCGTGACGCTGTTCGACGCCGATCCGGCGCGCCGCGCGGCGTCCTGGGGTAATGCGGGGCATATCGCGATCGAGCAGGTCGAGCCGCTGGCGTCGCCCGCGGCGCTCAGGTCGGTGCCGCGCCGGCTCTTCTCGATGGGCGGCGCGCTCGCGCTACCGCCGTCGATGGCGACGCGATGGCTTCCGTTTGCCGCCCGGCTGGTCGCGGCCTCCACACCTGCACGGTTTGCCGCGGGGACGCAGGCAATGGCACCGCTGGTCGCTGCCGCGATGCCGGCGTGGCAAGCGCTGGTCCGCGCGATCGGCGAGGAAGGCCTGCTGCGACGCGACGGGCATGTCGTCGTGTGGAACAGTGCCGAAACTGCCGCCGCCGGACGGGCGCGATGGGCAAGGACCGACATCGGCACCGCCCGCATCGACGACGCCGACGACGCGCTTTTACAGCGGCTCGGCGCGATCACCCGCACGGTCGGCGGCGCGATCCGGTTCTCGGGGAGCGGGCAGATCACCGATCTGGATCGTCTTGCCACCGCGCTGGAAGCCGCGCTGGTCGATCGCGGCGGTCGGATCGTGCACGACGAGGCCCGGCTTGTGCGGAACGGCAACCGCGTCGGCGTCGTCGGCCACGCCGCCGATCTGGTGCTCGTGACGGCGGGAGTCCGGTCGCGGACGCTGCTCGAACCGCTGAGCTACCGCGTGCCCATGATCGCCGAGCGCGGCTATCATATCCGTGCCCCGATCGACGCTGGCGCCGAGCGCTGGCCGGCCGACCTGCCGCCGCTGGTGTTCGAGGACCGGTCGATGATCGTCACCCGCTACGCAAAGACCGTGCAGGCGGCGAGCTTCGTCGAACTCGGCGATCCGGACGCGCCCGCCGATCCGCGCAAATGGGAGCGGCTGGAACGTCACGTCGCCGAACTCGGCCTGCCGATCGACGGGCCCTATAGCCGGTGGATGGGGTCGCGGCCCACCCTGCCCGACTACCTGCCGGCTATCGGCCGCTCGACCACCGACGCCAACCTGTTCTACGCGTTTGGCCATCAGCATCTCGGCCTGACGCTGGCGCCGATCACCGCGCAGATCGTCGCGGCGCTGGTCGCCGACGACGTGCCGCCAATACCGACCCCCGCCTTCTCGCTATCCCGCTTTGCCACAAAAGGACGCCCCCAATGACCATCGGCGGATCGACCGCAGCCGAACAGCTGGCCACGCTCGCACCCTGGGCCACGCCCGCGCCGCCTATCGCTCGTAACGAGCGCATGGCGCGGCTCGACAAACTGCGTGCGCTGACCGAAGCCGCGGGCGCGGCGGCGGTGCTGATCGGCGCGGGCGACAGCCTGTTGTATTTCGCCGGCATCCCCTGGGGCGCGACCGAGCGACTGGTCGCGCTGCTGGTGCCCGTGGCAGGCGATCCGATCATGATCTGCCCGCGGTTCGAGCAGGGTTCGCTCGAGGCCGCGCTGGTAATACCCGCCGATCTGCGGCTGTGGGAGGAGGATCAGGATCCGGCGGCGCTGGTCGTCGATGCGTTGCCCGCGGGTGCGCTGCTGCTGCTCGATCCGCAATTGTCCTACGGCGTCGCATCGGCGCTTGACCGCGTTGGCGGACTGACGATCGGCAACGGCGCGCACGTGATCGATGGGTGCCGGATGATCAAGAGCGCGGCCGAGCTGGCGTTGCTGTCGCAGGCCAAGGCGATGACGATCGAGGTCCACCGCCGCGCCGCCCGGATTCTGACGCCCGGCATCGCCGCGAGCGAGGTGATCCGCTTCATCGACGCGGCACACCGCGCCCTCGGATCGAGCGGCTCGTATTTCTGCGCGGTCCAGTTCGGCCTCGCCACCGCGTTCCCGCACGGCCTGCCGGGCGACCAGCGCTTGGAAGACGACCAGCTGGTGTTGATCGACACCGGCTGCCGGGTGGACGGCTATCATTCGGATATCACGCGCACCTATGCGTTCGGCAGCGTCGGCGCCGAGGAACGCGCGATCTGGGACGTCGAGCACGAGGCGCAAGCCGCGGCCTTCGACGCCGTGCGCCCCGGCGTCACGTGCGAGAGCGTCGATGCCGCGGCGCGCGCGGTGCTGGAGAAGGCCGGGCTCGGTCCCGACTACAGGCTGCCCGGACTGCCGCACCGCACCGGCCACGGCATCGGACTGTCGATCCACGAGCCGGCCTACCTCGTTCGCGGCGATCGGACTCCGCTGATGCCGGGCATGTGCTTTTCGAACGAGCCGATGATCGTCGTCCCGGACCGGTTCGGGATCCGGCTGGAAGATCATTTCCACGTCACCGAGACGGGCGCGACCTGGTTCACCGAGCCGCAGCCGTCGATCGACCGCCCGTTCGGCTAGGCCGCGTGCCCCTGCTCCCGCAGGATGACGAGGATCACCCGCAGGGCGCGGCAGCGGGCGCGGTGGCCGAGCGTACGACCACCGGTTGCACACGCAGGCCAAGCGCTTCCCATTCCCGCACGGCGACGCCGGCATGCTCGGTGCCCGTACCCGAGGCATCGAACACCGCGCGCAGGCAGCGCGTGGTCACCGGCGAGAAGCGCGCGTCCTGGAAACTGCCGACCGCGGTGGCGAAACCCTGCGGCTTCGCCACCGGTTTCCACCCGCCGTTCCAATATTCGAGGTTCCAGCGCGCGGGTGGCGCAACACCGATCGCCGCGCCTGCGGGCTGGTCCGCCCAGAACCAGATCCGCGCGCCGTTCAGCGTCACCGGCCTGTCCCAGCGATACTCGACCCATTGCCGCGGCGGATTGTCGGGGCTCCAGCTGCCCCACAGGTCGGGCGGCAGCGGTGCCGCCCTGGTGATGCCGTCGTTGAGCGCCTTGATCCAATATTGCAGCGGGATCGGTTCGTTGGAGGCCGCCGCGCTTGCCGATCGCGCCAGGTTGCGCGAGGGCGCCGGTGCCGATTGCGGGCGCCGCGTGGGCGTCACCGGCAGGATCGCCGCAGGACTGACGCTGTCGTCGAAATGCATCTCGTCGATCGCGACGCTGCGCCTGAAATGCCCGCCGCCGACCGCATCGGCGGTGTGATAGGCCAGATACCAATGCCCCTTGAACGCGACCGCACCCGAATGCGAGGTGGTCGACGACACCGGTTTCAGCACTACGCCGCGGTAGGTCCACGGCCCCATCGGCGACGGCGCGGTGCCATAGGCGATGCAGGCATGATAGACCGCAGGCGTGCAGTCCGAGCGCGGGCCGGCGCGATTGCCCGCATAGAGCATGTAGTAGATGCCCTTGCGCTTCATGATCCACGGCGCCTCGAAGAACCCGGTCAGCCCCTCGATCGCGACTTCGGGGCCCTTGGGCGTGATCATGTCGCGCGCCAGCTCCATGCCGCGCAACTGGCCGAACGTACCCCAATAGACATACACGCGGCCGTCGTCGTCGATCATCACGGTGGGGTCGATGTTCTGGATTGCGTTGGCGACCGGCACGCGCTGCGAGATGATCGGGCCCGAGGGATGCGCGTCGCGCCATGGCCCCGTTGGGCTGTCCGCGACCGCGACGCCGATCGCAAAGCCGTCCTTGGCGTCGGTGTCCTTCTCCAGCACCGGTGCGTACAGATACAGCCTGCCACCGGGACCGCGGACGATCTGCCCCGCATACGCACGCCCCGGCGCGGCCCAGGCGAACACGCCCTCGGGCCGCGCGATCGCGGGGTAATGCGTCCAGTCGCCCGCGGCAGGATCCCTGGTTGCGAGCAACTGCCACTCGTTCATGATGAAGTCGTTGACGTCCTTAGGCGCTTCGTCCCGCCCAGCGAGGATCCACAATGTGTCGTCGATCACCACCGGTGCCGGGTCGGTCGAATAATAGCGTCCGTCGGCAAGGATCGGGTTGCCGGGGATGTGAAGGTGCTCAGGCAAGGGCGCCTGTCCGCTGGCGACGACGCTCGGCAGGACGAACGCCGATGCCACCGCGACCGACGCCGCCAGCCAGCCGCTACTCCTCATCGGGATACGGCCCCTTGCCGCCAGCCGCGATCAGCTCGTCGGTCCGCGCCTCGATCACCGGCACAGGGACCGAACCCATTTCGAGCATCGCATCGTGGAAGGCGCGGATGTTGAACTTCGCGCCCAGCGCCGCCTGCGCCTTCGCCCGCGCATGCTGGAACGCCAACTCGCCCATGTAGTAGGACAAAGCCTGCCCCGGCCAGGCGATGTAGCGATCCACCTCGGTCTCTATCTCGTGATCGGAGAGCGCGGTATTGTCGTGGAGATAGGCCTGCGCCCGTTCGCGGCTCCAGCCCTTGGCATGGATGCCGGTATCGACCACCAGCCGCGCCGCGCGCCAAGCTTGGTAACTCAGATAGCCGAACAGGTCATAGGGCGTCTCGTACATCCCCATATCCTCGCCGAGCGCCTCGCAATACAGCGCCCAACCCTCGCCATAGACCGACAGATAGGTGTCGCGCCGATACGCCGGCAGGTTGGTGTTCTCGGCGGCGAGCGGCATCTGGAAAGCGTGGCCCGGCGCGCTTTCGTGAAGCGTCAGCGCGATCTGCGAATAGAAGGGCCGCGACGGCAGGTTCCAGGTGTTGACCAGGTAGATGCCGGGGCCACCGCGACCGCCGGTGTAGAACGGCGCGATATCGGCGGGCACCGGCTTGATCGCGAACCGGCTGCGGGGGATGTGCCCGAACCACTGCGAGGCCTTGCCGTCGAACGTCTTGGCGATCCACGCCGCGCGGTACAGCAGCTCGTTGGGGGTCTTGGGATAGAATTGCGGATCGGTCCGCAGATGGTCGAAGAACGCCTGCAGGTCGCCCTTGAACCGGACCTGCTGCATCACGCCATCCATCCGCGCGCGGATCTTGGCGACTTCCGCCAGCCCCAGCGTATGGATTTGATCCGGGGTCAGGTCCTGGGTCGTGTATTCGGCGATCTTGGACTGATAATAGGCCTTGCCGTCGGGCAGGTCGTACGCCGCCAGTTCGGGCCGGGCATGCGGGATATACTCGGTGCGGAGGAAGGCGAGCAGCTTGACGTGCGCCGGGACCACCGCCTGCTCGATCGCCGCCTTGCCCGCCGCAGCCAGCGCGGCCTGGTCGGCGGCAGGAATGGTCGACGGGAACGTCTTGAACGGCGCGTAGAACGGCGAATCCTCGGTCGTCTTCGCCTCGACCACCTGCGCCACGCCGATGTCGCGGCCCTTCAGCGTGACCTGCGGCAGCGTGAAGCCGCGGGCGAGGCCGGCGCCCATGTTGGCGGTCTGCTGGTCGAAATAGCGCGGCACCTCGCGCAGCATCGCGGTGTAGTTGCGATAATCCTCGATGCTGCGGAACGGGCTGCGCGACGATTCCGCGATATCGCCCCAGAAGCTGGTATCGGCGGTCAGCGGGCGTTCGTAGTCGCAGTAGCGCTGCGCGGCGAGCAGCGCGTCGACCTGCTGCCTGTAGACCGCGTAGTTGACGCGATTGGCGGCGCTGAGGCTGGTGAGCGGGATCGCGGAGAGCGCCTGCGACACCTGCGTCCAGCGCGCCAGCCGCTCGGCCTGCGCCTTGGGGCCAACGTCGGGAAGCCGCGCGCGCGCCTTGGAGTTGTTCTCGTCGGGACCGGACTGGCTGCTGCGCCAGGCATATTCGGCGGTCGACAGCGCCTCGAACTTCGCATCCGCCGAGCGTGGCTTGGGCGCGGCAGGGGAAGCGGCCGCCGCGATCGGAGGGAGTGTCGTCGTCGCCGTGGCCAGGGCCATTCCGAGAACCAGCGTTCGCACCGGGGTCCGCATCGTCATTCTCCTTGGGCCAGTGCCATGATGTCGCGGTACAGCGCGGGCGCTATCACGACGCCCTCCTCCATGCTGCGTTCGCGCGCGGCATAGCGGCGTTGCGACGGCAGGCGCGCACTCTGCCCCTCGATCGCCGCGAACATCGCCTCCGCACGCGCCAGATGCTCGGTGACGGCACCGCCGAGGAACCCGGCCGGATCGATCGCGACGATCAGCTCGCCACCGATCGGCGATCCGCCCCGCGCCCGGTCGGCCACGATCGATTCCCGGCTGGTCATGTCGCCGATCAGCGGTCCGGCGAGCAGTTCGACCATCGCCGCCAGCGCCGATCCCTTGTGCCCGCCGAACGTCCGCATCGCGCCCGCCAGCACGGCCTCGGCGTCGGTCGTCGGCCGGCCTTGCGCGTCGTAGCCCCAGTCGTCGGGGACCGGCTTGCCGGCCCGGCGGTGCAATTCGATCTCGCCGCGCGCCACCGCGCTGGTCGCGAAATCGAACACGAACGGATTGGCGCCCGGCCGCGGCCAGCCGAACGCAATCGGGTTGGTGCCGAACACCGGTTCGGTGCCGCCCGCCGGCGCGACCCAGGCATGGCTGGGCGTGAAGGCGAGCGCGACCAGGCCCTCGCTCGCCAGCGCCTCGACCTCGGGCCAGAGCGCTGCGAAATGAACCACGTTGTTGAGCGCGAGTGCGGCGATGCCGTAACCCCGCGCCTTTTTCGCGAGAAGCCCGCGACCACGCTCGAACGCGAGCTGCGCGAAGCCGCCGCCGCCGTCTACCTTGACCAACGCCGGCGCGGGCTCGCTCACCACCGGCTCGGCATCGGTGACGACGACGCCGCGCGCGATGCTGTTGGCGGCGACCAGCAGGCGGTAGATACCGTGGCTGGTGCACCCGTCGCGCTCGCCCGCGACCATCGTCTCGGCCACCGCCTCGGCATGGTCGCGCGACAGGCCAGCCCCGAGCAGCACGCGCCTGGCCAGCGCACGAACCTCGTCGAGTGTCAGGCGAACGCCGCCCGCCTGCTCTTCGCTCACGCGACGTTGCCGGGCTTGGCCGTGAACAGCCGGACCCCGAACACCGGACCTGCCGTCGACCGATCGCGCGGCACGAAGCGCACCTTGATGCCTGCCTTGCCCTTGGTCAGTCCGATCGGCAGCGGGTATTCGATGTCGAAGAACTTGCCCGGCTTGTCGGCTTCGAGGTGCTGGGTGGCGATCTTGACGTTGTCGACCAGGATGTCGAAGTCGCGCGCCCGCTCGTCGCCCCAATAGGTCGCCTGCAGCACCAGCGGACCGGGCTTGGTCTTCATCGCGAACTCGATGAACCCGCCGCTCCGCGCGTCGCGACCGTTCCGCCCGCGATAGCTGACCGGATAGGACAGCTCGGACGTCATCCCATGATCGCGTTCCGGCTGCATCTCGCCGAGGTGCATGACGTCCACCGACCGCGCGAGGATGTCGCGGGCCTTGGCCTGTTCGGCGACGAAGGCTGCCTCCTCGGTTTTCCACGCGGCTTCGGTGAAGCGCTTGAAATAGACCGCGCTGCGCCGCTCATACTGGCTGTAGAACGGCACGAAGCTCAGGTCCGCCGGGCGGATGATGCCGCGCGTCGCATAGGTCGCGCGGGTCGCGTCGGTCTGCGTGAAGTTGGCGAGCGGGGTTTCGCCGACCATCGCCGGGTCGGCGCTGTCCCACTTGGTCTCGTTCGGCCCCAGATCGGCCGCCATCACCATCGGCCCGCGCAGCACGGCGATGGTCGTGTCGTCGCCCGGCGCAGCCTCGATCCGCAAGTCGAGCGGCAGCGTGATCGCGACCGTGTCGCCCTTCTTCCACCGGCGGTCGACGATCGCATAGCCCTTGGCGATCACCGGCACGACGGGCTGGCCGTTGACCGTCACGCTCGCCTGGCCGGTCGCCCAGCCCGGCACGCGCAACGCGATCGAAAAGCGGCCGGGCTTGGCGAGCGTCGTCAGCGTCAGCCGCGATTCGGGCTCGAACGGATAGCGGGTATCGAGCACCAGGGTCGCGCCGCGCGTCTTCCACTGCGCCTCGGACGGGATGTAGAGATTGACCAGCAGCGTAGCCCCCCCGTTCGAGGCACCCTCCCAGTAGATCGCCTCGCCGTGCTTGGCGTGGCTCTCCATGCCGGTCCCGACGCAGCACCAGAACGCATCGTCGTCGGGCGTCGAATAGCCGCGATCGGCGCCCGTCATCAGCGGCGTCATGTAGGTGAAGCCCGCGTTCTTCGGGTTCTGCGCGGCCATGATGTGGTTGAGGTGGGTGCGCTCGTAATAGTCGAACAGCGCGCCCTCGGGCTGCCAGCTGTAGAGCTGCTGGGTGAGCTTCAGCATGTTGTAGCTGTTGCAATGCTCGCAGGTCTGCTCGGTGATGTGGTTCGCGATCGTGTCGGGCTCGGAGAAATACTCGCGGTCCGCATTGCCGCCGATCACGTAGCTGTGGTGCCGGGTCACCGTATTCCAGAAATACCGCGCGGCGTTCGCGGGCTCGGGCTTGCCATTGAGTTCGTGGATCCGCGCGAGGCCGATCAGCTTGGGCACCTGCGTATTGGCATGGAAATTGGCGAGCTTGTCCTGGCCCGCCACCAGCGGATCGAGCACGCGGCGATCATAGATCCGCTCGGCGACGACCAGCCACTTGCGATCGTTGGTGCGCGCATACAGCTCGGCATAGCTCTCGTTCAGACCACCATATTCGCAGCTCAGCAATTGCTGCATCTGCTCGTCGTTCAGCGCCGCGAACACCCGCGCGAAATAGTCGCCGAGCCCGGTCGCGACCGCCAGCGCCTGCGTGTTGCCCCAGGCGGCGTGGACATCGAGCAGGCCGGCGAACACCTTGTGCACGGTGTAGAGCGGCGACCATGACCCGTTGAGGTCGAACCCGCCGGACTTGATCTCGCCGCGCATGACCTCCGGGAAGATCTCCTCCCCGTCGACGATCGTGCCGTCCTTACGCTTGCGGCCGAGCGCGCCGACATAGCCGGTGCCGCGCCTGGCCTGCGCGCGCGCCAGTTCGGCAACGATATAATCGGCGCGCGTCCGGCATTCGGCATCGCCGGTCTGCTCGTGCATCTTGACCAGCGCGGTCATGTAATGGCCCAGCGTGTGGCCGGCGATCGTGTCGCTTTCCCAGCCGCCATAGAGCGGCGCCTTGGCGGGCAGGCCGGCATAGATCATGAAATTGTGCAGCAGCCGGTCCGCGCTCAGGCGCAGTAGGTAGGCGCGGTTGACCTCGACCGCGGTCGCGTAGGCAGACGGCCGCAGCCGTACGGCCGTCAACGGAAAAGGCTTTGCGCGGGTGGGCAACACCGCATCGCTCGGGGGACCGGCCAGCGCGCGTTCGCCCATCGGCAACAGCGTGACGGCCGCGATACCCATCATCAATTCTCGGCGACTGGCCTGCATGTCGATCTCCATCCGGATATCGTATACTATACGTGAATGGGCATGATGCAAGTCCGCAAACCATCCCGTCCATCTCCAGATAATATACTGTATAATGTCTATTGACGATGTACCGATACGTCGTCAGTTTCCGCGGCGTCGCAGGGGCGGCGTCACAGGGGGAAGCAGCAATGCACGCGCAGTATCCGGTACGGCGCCACCACGCCGCCCTCTTGTTGGGAACCGCGCTTGCCGTCCTCGCGTCGGGCATTCCAGCCGACGCGAAGACCGTCGGCACACCCGTTGCGAAGCCCACCACGCCGACCACAACGCCAAAGTCCATCGTCGATCGCTATGCCCTTGCCGACCGCTATCTGCGCGAGAATCTCGACACGCTCATCGCCGACCGGGACCCCGGCGCAATCTTCGTCGCGGAGGGACGCGGCATCCTGCTCCACCGCAAGGTCGCCGGCGAAACCACGATCCTGTTCCTCGACCCGGCGACCGGAGAGACCCGGCCTGTCACCACCTACGCGACCCTCGCGCGCCTCCTGACGCAGGCGATCGGCAAGCCGGTCAACGCCGAACGGCCGGGCCTGGATCGGCTCGACTATGATCCGACGGGCGGCGTCATGACCTTCTCCGCCGGCGGCAGGCGCTGGACGCTCGACCGCGCGGGAACGCTGGCGGCGGCGAAGACCGGCAACGACGACGGCACCGACGCGATCTCGCCCGATGGCCGGTTCCGGATCGTCTACCGCGCATTCAACCTCGTCGCGATCGACGTGAAGAGCGGGCGTGCGGTACCGCTGACGACGGACGGCACGCGCGAACAGCCCTACGGCCGCGGGATCGCGCCGCTGCCCGAGATCCTGAAACAGGGCACCGAGGACCCGGTGATGCCGGTCTCGGTACGCTGGTCGCCCGACAGCCGAAGGATCATCACCTGGCGGCTCGATACGCGCGGCGTCCACCCGATGACGGTGACGCAGGAGAATCCGCCGGGCAGCTTCTACCCGCGCAGCTTCTCGTACATCTACCCGCTCGCCGGCGCCGAGACATTGCCGCAGGCGACGCGGATGGTGATCGACGTCGAACGGGCGCTCCGCCGCCGCAAGGCGAAGATCGTGCCGCTCGCCGTGCCGAGCGAGTCGCTGCTCTATCCCGCGGATCCGGACATGGAATGGGTCGGCGACACGCCGCGGATCAGCTGGACCGAGCGCGGCTACAGACAGATCGTCGTCTACAACGCCGACCCGGATACCGGCGCGACGCACGTCGTCGCGCGCGAGGCGATCAAGCCGGTGGTGACGGTCACGTCGAGCGCGCTGATGAGCGCGCCGGACCTCGGCGGCGAACTGTCGATTTCGGAACGCAGCGGCTGGGCGCAACTCTATCTGGTGCGTCCCGACGATCCCGATGGCGGCATCCCGCTGACCCGCGGCGCGTGGGAAGTGCTGTCGGTCGATCATGTCGCCAAGGACGCGCACAGCCTGCTGATCACCGGCGTCGGTCGCGAACCGGGGCGCAATCCCTATTACCGCGCGCTGTACCGCGTGACGCTGGACGGTACGCAGCCGGTGCTGCTGACGCCCGAGCCGATCGATCATGACACCAACGTGTCGGACGACGGACGCTGGATCCTCGACCGGATGTCGAGCCCGACGGTTCCGACCCGCACCGTGCTGCGCGACGGCGCCGACGGGCACATCGTCTCCGAACTGGCGCATGCCGATCCAACCGCGCTGCTCGCGAGCGGCTTCACTCCGCCCGAACCGTTCCGCGGCGTGGCCGCCGATGGCAAGACGCCACTTTACGGCCTGATCCTGCGCCCCGCGAACTTCGATCCCGCGCGGCGATATCCGGTGATCGACAACGTCTATACCGGGCCGACCACCACCGACGTGCCGTCCACCTGGGACGACGCGGTGATGGCGGGCGGTAACAGCGTCGCACAGATCGGCGCGATCGTCGTGATGATCGACGGCCGCGGCACGTCGCGTCGCGGCCAGGCATTCCGCCTTCCCGCCTACCAGAATCTGGGCGAGGTCGGCCTCGACGACCACATCGCGATGATCCGCCAGATGGCGGCCCGCTATCCGTACATGGATACCGACCGCGTCGGCGTATACGGCGGTTCGGCGGGCGGATACGATGCCGCGCGGTTCATCCTGCGCCGGCCGACCTTCTTCAAGGTGGCGGTCGCGTCCTCGGGCAACCACGATCTGCGGCTCGACAAGGCGTGGTGGCCGGAAGTGTCGATGGGCACCGCCGACACCGCCACGTGGGAGCGGAATTCGAACATGTCGGTGGCCGCCAATCTGCAGGGCAAACTGCTGCTGATCCACGGCGACATCGACGACAACGTGCCCGTCACCGAGAGCTTCCGGCTCGCCCAGGCGCTGATCCAGGCGAAGCGCGACGTCGATATCGTCGTGCTGCCCAACACCACGCACGCGGTCTACCAGCCCTTCTTCTGGCGCAAGCTGCGCGATTATTTCACCCGCAACCTGCTGGACGAGGCGACCCCCGCGCTGCTGCCGCTATCGCCCTCGCCGCCGCCGGGAACGCCTGCCGAACCGCCCCGTGACGCGCCTCCCCGTGACGCGCCACCCACCACGCCTTCTGCCGCTGCGCCCGTTGCAGCGGCACCCGCCACTCCGATACGATGAGTCCGACCATGACCCGCTTCCGCAGCCATGCCCTCGCCGCCCTGCTCGTTGCCGGCACCGCGCTGGCGATCCCCACGCTCGACGCCGCGCAGGCCCAGGAGCAGCAGCCGGCCAAGCGGGTCTATCCGCCGATCGCGGAGACGCCGATCCGCACGCCGAGCTTCGACCTGGCGCTGCGTTCGGATACGCAGACGCTCGCGCGACTGTCGCCGACCGGCGAGCCGGCGTTCGATTTCACCCCCGGCGCGCGCGAGGCGGAGCGGGCCGGCGACGGCTATGTCCATATCGGCGACATCAACCTCCGACTGCGCACGCCCGGTGGCGCCTGGACCGATTTCGCGTCCGCGCACCGCCGACGGCCGATCCGGCTCCTGCCTGCGGCCGGGCCCGTGCTGGCCGCCGCCGACATCACCGCGTCGCTCGGCGCCAGCCCGATACGCGTCGAGCGGCGCTGGATCGACGACCACGGCGTGCTCGCATTGCGCTTCACGCTCACCAACACCGGCGCCCAGCCGGTCGAGATCGGCGGCCTCGGGCTGCCGATGGTGTTCGACAACATTATCTCGGACCGCGACCTGGAACAGGCGCATGCCAGCGCGAGCTTCGTCGATCCCTATATCGGCCGCGACGCCGGCTATCTCCAGGTCGCGCGGCTGAACGGCAAGGGCCCCGCGTTGCTGGTGCTCCCCGAGAAGGGCACCCCGCTGGAGGCCTACCGCCCGATCATGGAGGCGCGCGGCGCCGGCGATACCGACATCTTCACCGATCGCAGCCCGCGCGGCCAGACGTCGGAGGGATTCTACGACTGGACGATCGCCAGCAAGGGGTTCGCCGACAAGGAATGGGCGAAGGCGGGCGAACAGTGGAACGTGCCCACCAGCTTCACGATCGCGCCGGGCAAGAGCCGGACGATCGGCGTGCGCTTCGTCACCGCGCCGTCGATCGCGGCGATCGAGGACACGCTGGTCGCCAACAAGCGCCCGGTCGCGGTCGGCATTCCCGGCTATGTCGTGCCGACCGACCAGGACGCGTCGCTGTTCCTGCGCACCCCGCAACGCATCGCCAAGGTCGAGAGCCTGCCGGCCGGGGCACTGACGGCGACCCCGGTCGCCGGGAGCGCGAAAGGCTGGGCGCGCTATTCGGTGCGCAGCAGCGGCTGGGGTCGCGCGAGTCTCGCGATCACCTATGCCGATGGCAGCGTCCAGACCGTCAGCTATTTCATTACCAAGCCGCTCGACCAGACGATGGCGGACCTCGGTCGGTTCTCGACGACGCAGCAATGGTATGAGAACAAGGCCGATCCGTTCGGCCGCAACCCCGCCATCCTCACGTACGACCGCGAAGCCGGGAAAATCGTCACGCAGGATCCGCGCGTGTGGATCTCGGGCATGAGCGACGAGGGCGGCGGCGGCAGCTGGGTAGCGGCGATGGCCAAGCAGCTCGACAATCCCGACGCGGCAGAGGTCGCCAAGCTCCAGCGGCTGGTCGACGAGACGGTCGAGGGTCGGCTCCAGGTGGCCGACGGCGACCATGCCGGCGCGGTCCGCAAGAGCATCTTCTACTACGATCCGGCCGCACATCCCGGCTATTACGATCCCGCCACCAACTGGAAAAGCTGGACGTCCTGGTCGAAGAAGGATGCCGGCGATCTCGGCCGCGCGTATAATTATCCGCACGTCGCGATCGGTCACTGGGTCCTTTACCGCGTCGCGCGCAACCATCCCGGCATGGTGACCGCGCATCCGTGGCGCTGGTATCTCGACCACGCCTACCAGACGACCGTCGCGATGATGCGCGATGCACCCTATTACACGCAGTTCGGGCTGATGGAGGGCGACGTGTTCGTCGACATCCTGAAGGACCTGAAGCGCGAGGGGCTGACCACCGAGGCGACCGAGATGGAGCGCCTGATGAAGGGCCGCGCCGATCACTGGCGCACGCTGAAATATCCGTTCGGCAGCGAGATGGCTTGGGATTCGACGGGCCAGCCCGAGGTCTATGCCTGGATGCGCTATTTCGGCTACCAGCCGCAGGCCGACGAGACGCGCCAGGTGATCCTGGCGTACGATCCGGCGATCCCGAGTTGGGGCTATAACGGCAATGCCCGCCGCTATTGGGATTTCCTGTACGGCGGCAAATACCCGCGGATCGAGCGACAGATCCACCATTACGGATCCGCGCTCAATGCCGTGCCGCTGCTCGATGCCTATAGGGCCGACCCGTCCGACCTTCGCCTGCTGCGGATCGCGTATGGCGGCGTGATGGGCGGCATCACCAACATCGACCAGCAGGGCTTCTCGTCCGCCGCCTTCCACTCCGCGCCCGACATGATGAAGTGGGATCCGTACAGCGGCGATTACGGCATGGGCTATTACGGCCACGCTGTCACCGCCGCGAGCTACCTCGTCGAGGATCCGACCTTCGGCTGGCTCGGCTTCGGCGGCAATCTGGGCCACGCCGCCGGCAAGATCGTGACGATCGCGCCGAAGGACGGTGCGCGCAGCCGCCTGTTCATCGCGCCCGCCGGGCTGTGGATCACGCTGAGCGCCGGCAAGATCGCGCAGGCCGGCTATGATCCGGCGACCGGCATCGTCACCCTGACGCTGGACCCGGCATCGTCGACGACCCCGGCGGCACGGATCATGCTGGAAACGACGACGGCGGGCGGGCGCAAATACATGCTGCCCGGCGCGACGCTGGAACGCGGCGAGTACACGATCCCCCTGTCCGTCGAGCCGAATGAGGTCCGCCTCCGGCCGAACTGAGCGCCGCGGGATCGATACGTCGAATATGCTTCCCCCCACCGCTCGGCCGTGGTGTGATGCATGTCTGGTTCCGCTGGTGTCCCTGCCGGTTTACGCTCCAGCCGTTGCAGGGACGGCGCGTTGAACATCGGGGGGTACACAATGCGCTACCGTCTCATCGGCATCCTGGGCGTGATCGCGGCGATCACGATCGCGGGTCTGTTCGCCTTGTATGGCGGCGATACGGACCCGCGCACCGACAAGACGCCGCCGATCGCGGTCGTCGACCGGCCTTACACCAACAGCAGCAAGAGCGTGAACGGATCCGCCGTCGTCGCGCGCTTCGATGCCGCCAAACCATCCCTGCCAGCGACCATGTCGCCGCACGATCCGACGATCGACCCGAGCCTGGACCCACTTCTCAACGGCGTCATCGGCGCGGGTCCGCCGATCATCATGGCGCGCGATCCGTCCTATCTGTACCGCAAGCTACGCGGCGAGGAACGCGACAAGGACTGGTCGGCCAAAACGGAGCAGGCGTTGCTGGGGCAACTCCGGGCCATTCCCTACGTCGACAAGAATGTCCGGGTAATCTGCGGGTCCACGCTATGCGAGATCGCCGGCTTTACCGATTTGCACGCGTCCCTCGCCAACACGAATTATGCGATGGGCAAATTGCAGATGCCCGAATTGTTGACGTCCGGCGGCCAGGACAGCTTCGACCCGGTAAAACTGTCCGTCGCATTCGGTAGCTCGAAGAGCAACCCATCCGCCAACACGTTCGTCCGCTACGCATTCCGCAAGAGCGATCGCGCCGCGCCGCGCACGTAATCGCAGGCTATTTCGCTGCATTCCAGTTCGGCACCGACTCCCCTGCCAGGTTGCGCACGAAAAACCCGAACTGCCACCGCGCCACATAGTCGATCGGGCCGGTCGAGCGCCCGACGCTATGCTCCGCGCCCGATACCACCAGCAGCTCGAAATCCTTGTCCGCGCGGATCAGCGCGTCGGCGACCTGCATCGTCGAGGCGGGGTCGACATTGCTGTCCTGATCGCCGACGATCATCAGCAGCTTGCCCGTCAATTGCCCGGCATGATCGACGCCCGACGCCGCGGCATAGCTCGCATCGACCGGCCAGCCGAGCCACTGTTCGTTCCAGCTGATCTTGTCCATCCGGTTGTCGTAACAGCCCGCATAGGCCACTCCGACCTTGTAGAAATCGCCGTGGAACAGCAGCG
Source organism: Sphingomonas sp. (assembly GCA_043775965.1). Lineage (GTDB taxonomy): Bacteria > Pseudomonadota > Alphaproteobacteria > Sphingomonadales > Sphingomonadaceae > Sphingomonas. The sequence goes on along the minus strand of JAYVRZ010000234.1, from coordinate 16,617 downwards.
CGTTCAGCGTGCTCTGCCCGCCCGCCGACGCCCCGTAGATGCCGACCCGGCCGATATCGTAGGACGGGTCCTTCGCCGCCATCGCGCGGTGCCACGCGATGCGGTCCGGGAAACCGGAGTCGGCGAGGTTCTTCCACGCGACGTCGTGGAACGCCTTCGAGCGGTTGGCCGTCCCCATCCCGTCGATCTGCACGACGATGAATCCGAGATCGGCCTGCTCCTGCATGCCGATGACCTTGTCGCCACCCGAATGATAGCCGAACGGCCAATATTGCTTGGGCACGAAGCTGTCGTGCGGCCCGGCGTAGATGTTCTCGATCACCGGATAGCGCTTGCGCGGATCGTAATCGTGCGGGCGGACGACGACGCCCCAGATGTCGGTCTTGCCGTCGCGCCCCTTGGCGACGAACGTCTCGGGCGGGCGGAAGCCGGCTGCGCGCAACGCGCTGTCGTTTCCCTTGGTGATCGTCGCGACCAGCGCGCCGTCACTCGACCGGTGCAGTCCGCTGACCGTCGGCAGGTCGACGCGCGAATAGGTGTCGACGTAGAACGTCCCGTCGGGTGAGAAGCGCGCGTCGTGATCCGCCTTGGCGGGTGTCAGCGCGGTCAGGTGGCGGCCGTCGAAGTCGATCCGGTAGACGTGACGGAAATACGGGTCCTCGCCCGCGTTCATGCCGCTCGCGGAGAAGATGATCTGCCGTTTCGCGTCGTCGACGTCGATCACCTCGCGCACCACCCAATCGCCGGTGGTGATGCGGTTCTTGACCGCGCCGGTGCGGCCATCGACCAGGTACAGATGGTTCCAGCCGTCGCGCTCGGACGCCCAGACGAGTTCGCGACCATCCGCGCCGACATCGTGTGCGAAGCGGCGATCGGCATAGACGAAGGTCTTCGCATCCTCGGTCACCGCGGCATGCGCGGCGCCGGTTTCGGCATCTACCGCGACGACCTTCGCCTGCCCGAAGCCGCGCCGGACATAGTCGAACGCGACGCTGCGCCCGTCCCCACGCCAGCGCGGTGCGGAAAGCTGGTACGGGTTCGGAAACAGCGCATCGTCGATCACCGTCTGCCGCCGCGTCGCGACGTCGAACAGCACCGGCCGCTCCTGGTCGATCGCGTCGCCGGGCTTGGGATAGAGCTGGCTCTGCAGCTTCGGCTGAAGCTGGTCGCGCGGCGAAGATTCGACGCGCAGCACGTGCCGCTGATACCCGGGCCGAACGCGGTAGATCATGATATGGCGGCTATCCGGCGACCAGCGAAGCGTCTCCGGGTCATAGAAATCGCCTGCCGTCCCGTCGACACTTAGCGGCACCACCGCCGTGTCACCGGTCTTGCGCACGACCAGATTGTCGCCCTGCACGAACGCGGTCCATTTGCCGTCCGGCGAAACCTGCGGACTATTGTCCGCCGGCACAGCCATATCGCGCACCACGCCGAACCCGCGCGGCCGGCTGCGGTCGATATCGGCGGCGCAGCGATACGTCACGATCCCGCACCGCCACCGCGTCTCGTCGAGCGAGAACGCGATCGCCGTGCCGTCGTCCGCATAGTCGAATTCGGCAAACGGGAGGTGCATCGCGTCGACCGGTTCGTGCCGTGCGTCACCCAGCGCCGCGGCGAGCTTGGCCGTGTCGAACGCCGGAGACTTGGCGAGCGTCCTGGCGTCCACCGTCTCGAACGCGAACCCGCCCGCCACCGTCTTGCGGTACGAAAAGCGCCGCCCGTCCGGCGTCCAGTGCGCCGGCCATGCCACCTCGCGCGTCAGATCCTGCCACGCGCGGCGTAGTCCGATCGAGCGCCGGAACGCGGCTTCGTCGGGAGCGGCCTGCGCCACCCCTGATGCGCAGGCCAGCAGCAGCGCAATCGCGCGCGACAAACGAAGTGAAGCAACCATCAACTAGCCCCGGTCTTGCCGATCAACGGCAGCATCGCCGACGCGAGGCCCTCGCCATGCGCCTCCAGCCGGATCGGCCCGCCCCGCTCGCCCGCCTGCACCAGCGCCATGCACAGGCCGTTGAACGCCGAGCGCGCCGTCGCATGATCCGGCTCCAGACTGCGCGGATCGCCATTGCCGACGCCGAGCAACTTAGCATCGCCCGACAGCGTGAACGACACGCGGTTGGACGCGGTCGGCATCTCGCGGCGTTTCGCATCGAGGATCGCCACGCGGACGACCGCTACCTTGCCCGGTGCCAATTGCCGCCGATCGCTCGACAGGCCGATCCGCGCCGGCGCGCCGGTCGTCTCGCGCGCGGTGCTCATGATGCGCTTGCCGTCGCGATAGCCATGCGCCTCGATCCGGCCAGGCGCATAGGCCACCTGCCATTCGAGATGCGCGTTCTTCACCACCGTCTTCCGCCCGAGACTGCGCCCGTTGAGGAACAGCTCGACCGCATCGCAATTGCAGTGCACCCAAACCGAGACCGGCTGGCCCTCGCGCCCAGCCCAGTTCCAATGCGGAAACAGGTGCAGCACCGGCGCGGCGCCCCACCACGCCCGGTAATAATGGAAATTGTCCTTGGGGAAGCCGCACAGGTCCATCTGCCCGAAGTTCGACACGTTCTCCGGCCAACGCTCGAACGGGGTGGGCTCGCCGCGATAGTCGAACCCGGTCCACACGAACCCGCCGCTCAGGAACGGCCGCGCGTCGTAGAAGCTCCACCATGTCTCGGCTGTCGTCGCCCAACGCGGAAACTCGCGGTCATAGGCCGGCACGAACCCGGCCTTGTCGTCGCGCACATATTCGCCGCGGGTCATCACCGTGCTGCCCGTCTCGGTGCCGATCATCGGCATGTCGGGATGTGCGGCATGATACGGATCGATCGCGTCGAGGTAGTAATTGCACCCCATTACGTCGAGCACGCGCGACGCCCCCTCCCCGAACTTGCCGTTGAACGCCTCCGTCACCGGCCGCGTCCCGTCGAGTTCGTACACCTTGCGCTTCATCGTCTCGGCGATCCGCGCGCCGGTCTGCGTGCCGCGGTGGATCTCCTCGTTGCCGATGCTCCACAGGATGATGCTCGGATGGTTGCGCCCCTGCCGGACCATCCGTTCGAGCTGGCTCAAGCCCTCCGCATTGCTCGACATCTGCCGCGTCTCGTCGATCATCAGGATGCCCATCCGGTCGCAGGCGTCTAGGATCGCGGGCGACGGCGAATGATGCGTCGACCGATACGCGTTGCTGCCCATCGCCTTCAATTGCTCGAGCCGCCAGACATGCAGGCTGTCGGGCACCGCGAACCCGACCCCGGCGTGATCCTGATGGTTGCAGGTGCCCTTGATCTTGACCGGCGTGCCGTTGAGCAAAAAGCCGTGGGTCGCGTCGAACCGGATCGTGCGGATCCCGAAGCTGCAGGTGTCGCGATCGACGACTGCGCCGTCGACGAGGATCTCGCTGACCAAGGTAAAGAGGTGCGGCGTTTCCAGCGACCAGAGCGCAGGTGCGGCAACGCGCGTTTCCTGCTCGGCCGTGACGCCGCCCCAAGTCGGCAACCCGAGCGGATCCGCGAACAGCACCGCGACCGTCTTCCCGTCCGGACCGATCACCGTCGACCGAACCCGCGCCTGACACGCAGGGCCATCATTCGCGATCTCGGTCGCAATCCGAACCGTCGCGCCGCCGGCCTCGACCGAACAGCGGACCGTCGCCCCCCATCGCGGGATATGAACCGGCGCGGTCTTCACCAGCCGCACGTCGCGGTAGAGCCCCGCCCCCTCGTACGACCACGCCTCGCCGAGACTCACGTCGCAGCGGATGACGAGCACATTGTCCTCGCCCGGCTTGGCGAAATCGGTGACGTCGATCTCGAACGGCGCATAGCCGCTCTCGTTCGATCCCACGACGAAGCCGTTGAGGATCACGATGCAATCGCGCGCGACCCCGTCGAACTGGAGCAGCAACCGCCGACCCGCATCCGCCTTCGCCAGCGGGATCACGCGCCGATACCAGCCGACGCTGGTCGCCGGCCACATCCGCCCGACCGGCTTGAACCCCTGGAACGCGCCCGTGCGATCCGCGTCGCTGCCAGCCGGACCGAAATGTTCGAACGGCAGGTCGACCGCCCAGTCGTGCGGCAACGTCACCGCCGCCCAGCCGCTGTCGTCGAACTTCGGTTCGGCAACCGGCGTGCCGACATCGCCAGACTTGCCGTACGTGTCGTGCGACCGCCCGAAGCCGAAATCCTTCGCCGGATCGCTCGCATGGCCAAGCTGGAACCGCCACGCCGTCCTGAGCGAGACGACCTCGCGCGGGCCGGTCGAAGCCGCCAACGGTACTGCCGCCACCGCCGGCGGGGGCGCGATCGCCGCAAGCGCCGTCACCCCACCCGCCTTCAGCAGCTTGCGACGATCGAGGTCCGTCATAGCGTCATCCCACTCTCGCCGAAGGCCAGCCGCGATCGGGCGACGGGCCCCGCATCGTCAGAAGTTCACCGTCGCGCCGACAAACAGCGTCCGCCCCAGCGTATCGTAGACACCGGGATAGGTATTGTCGTTGCCGAACGACGACAGGATACCCGCCGAGATCGCCGGTGGATCCTTGTCGAACAGGTTGTTGACGCCCGCACGAAGCTGGAGCCCCTGTCCGACCGCCACGGTACCCGCGAGATCGATGTAATCATATGCCGAGATCTTCTTGTTGACGATGCTCCCGGTCCCCTGGAGGAACGTGTTGTCCGACAGCGACGACAGCGTGACCGCGTCGGTATGACGCCAGGACACCGACACGGTCGCACCCTGGGGCATGATCCACGTCGTCCGCATCACGTGGCGCCAGGTCGGGTTGGGCTGGCCGCAGGTATACCCGTACAGCCCCTTGCAGTCATAGCTGCCCAGACCCGCCAGCGGTTCGGCCACCTGGTTGATCAACCGGGTCCCGACCATGTTGAGGTTGACCTTGCCGAGGGCGCCGATCCCGACCGTGTAGTCGGCCGTGATGTCGATACCCGACGTCTTCAGCGAACCGGTGTTGTAGGTCGTCGAGACGAGATAGCCGTCGGTCCCGAAGATCGCACCCGACCGCGGATCGCGTGTGAACAGGGCACAATAGAACGGATCGCTGCCCGACACGCACTGGCTGATCGCCAGCGAGGGATCGACCGAGCTGATATAGTCCTTCACCTTGATGTGGAAATAATCGATCGACAGCGTGAAGTTGCGTACCATCCGCGGCGTCAGGACCAGGCCGGCGGTATAGGTATCGGCCTTTTCGGGCTTCAGCGCCGCATTGCCGCCGAACTGCGCGGAACAGGTGTCGGACGGGCACGAGACGATGTTGCCATATTGCGCCTGCGTCACGCCGGTCAGGCGGCAGACGTCGAACGACGCGGTCGGCGATGCGCCCGAGCACGGATCCTGCGCGGCGACGTTGCCGATCGACTGCGAACCGAACAATTCGCTGATGTTCGGTGCCCGGATCGCGCGGTTATAGCTCAACCGGAAGCGAGCATCCCGCGACGGCGCCCAGCTTGCCTCGCCCTTGTAGGTCCACACCTTGTACTGCGAATTGAAGCCCGTCGACTCCTGCTTGTTGCGATAGGCCGAGTAGCGCAGGCCGCCGTTGAGCGTCAGTTCGTGCGCGAACGGCAGGTCCTGGAGGATCGGGATTTCGATCTCGCCAAACGCCTCGTTGACCGAGATTTGCCCATCGGTGTCGGTCGCGCCGCCCTGTTCGGCGATCTCGTCCGCGGTGTACTTCAGGGTTTCGCGACGATGCTCCGCCCCAAGCGCGATGTTGACGCCGCGCGTGGCCCAGGGGCTGGTGATGCCGAACGTACCGAGATCGCCGGTTACGTTGGCCGAATACACCGTGAGCGCGTTGCGCGACGCGGTGTTGCTCTCGGAGAACAGATACGCCGCCTGCGTATCGGTGATCGCATTCGGCTGGAACACGTTGACCGGCACGCACGCCGGATCGCTGCCGTCGACGACCGATCGGCACGTCGCGACGCCGTTGACGCTGACGACGTCGAGCGCCCGCTGCGCCTTCACGTTGTCGACGTTGTTCATGTACGTCTCGTTGAACTTCACCAGCGAATGCAGGTAGTTCACATCGTAGTGGAAGCCATGGCCCAGATCGCCGCGGACCCCCGCCGTGTACCGATAATCCTGGTGGCGCAGGTCGTCGCGACGTGACTGGCCCGATCCCAGTCGATAGCCGATCAGTGTGTCCTGCGTCGCCGACGTACCCGCCGCCGCGCCGCACAGCGACTGCTGCTGCGCGGTGCTCATCAACGGGTTGTTGCACGGCACCGTGAAGCTCGTTCCCAGGAACAACGCGGACGGCGCGACCTGTGAGAACGTGTGATCCTTCATGTACATGAAGCTGCCATAGACTTCGGCGATCGGTGCGATCTCGAACTTGGCGAAACCGCCGCCGATGTATCGATCGTCGGACCGCTGCAGGTAATTCGTCGGCGAATAATTATAGGCATAGCTGGCGTCGTAGGGGACCCAGGTCTGGCTGCCGTCGCGGTTGTTGGTCAGCGTCTTGCCGACGTTCGGTCCGCCCAGCGGCACGAACGTCCCGTATGGCGAGTTGCTCGAACCGCCGCAGAGCAGCCCGGTGCCGGCATCGTCGGCTTGGTTCAGCGCGCACGCCGAAACATCGCGGTTCGCCTGCAGCACCGCGTCGGTATGACGATAGCCGCCGTACACGGTGATGTTACCGCGACCGTCGGCGAAGTTCTTGCCATAGGCGGCATTGATATCCTGCTTGCCGCCATCCGCCACGCGGTGCGGCGCGTTCGCGTAGCCGGCAGATGACACGATATCGCGCACCGCGCTGTTGTCGTTGGTATGCACGCCCAACCCGGACTGCACGTCGATGCGCAACCCGTCGAGGTGATCCTTCAGCACGAAGTTGACCACGCCCGACAGCGCATCCGAACCGTAGACCGCGGACGCGCCGCCGGTGACCACGTCGATCCGTTCGATCAGCGTCGACGGCACGAAATTCAGGTCGATCGCCTGCTGCGGCAATAGGCGCTGGCCGTTCAGCAGCGTCAGCACGCGGCTCGCGCCGAGATTGCGCAGGTTGATCTGCGACGTGCCGTCCGAGCCGTTCGATACGTTCTCGTTCGCGTCGGCGGTAAACTGCGGCAGCCGGTTGAGCACGCTCTCGACGTTGACTGCGCCCTGATACTTGATCTCCTGGTCGGTCACCGAGGTGATCGGGCTATTGCTGGCGAGGTCCGGGCGCCGGATGCGCGTCCCCGTCACGACGATCGCATCGTCGGCACCGGCTGTCGTTGCAGCGTCTGCACCCGGTTCGGGCGCCGGAAGGACCTGCCCGTACGCGCTGGTAGAGAGAAGCATCGCCAGCACCGTACCGATGCTCGAACGATGACGATGAATACCGACGATCTTTTTCATGAATGTTTTGCTCCGCCCAGTTGTGGTCGCAATCCACCAGCAAACATCGCCCATGTCAAATATATTATACGATATTCGGTATATGTGATTTTCGTGCGCGTTCGGTTAGTTTCAGGCGGCTATCCGCTGAAGTAGAACGGCCACGTTGGGCGCCGCACGCTCACGTCACGAGGTACCGGTTGTCGGGGAGAAGGCGGGGTCGGATCGAGCGTGACCACGGCCGACCCGACATTACCCAAGTGGTAGGCTGGCAGCCCCTTCGACGGGCCTGTCTATCGACGCTCGCAGATCAAAATCGCCACGGGATCGTTCGCAAGCCGCCGGTCATACTCGCACCAGCGTCAACGATTTGGAACGGAAACCCTTGGAACCACCTGCCTCCAGCCCCTATTCGTGACGCTGATAACCGCCGCGCTCGAACGCCATGCGTTCAACGTAAGCCGCGCCGCCGCCCAGCTCGGGCTGCCCCCCCCCGGCGCTCTATCGCCGGATGGCACGCTATGGCCTCTGAGCGGGTGCGCGCCACGCTGCGCACGCTGGTGGTCGTCGCCACCGGTGCCGTCGGCGCGATTGCGGTCATGCGCGGACTCTACGCCCCCCGGGCTTATCGATGCGCTGGCGGATACCCGCCCCGGCCGCACCGCGACGATCGATATCCCGCCGCGACGACGACGTCCGCAGCTTTGCGCTCGCCACCGGCGATCTCGGGCTCGGCGGCCGGATGACCCGGATCGGTGCGCTGATCGACATCGATGCCGAGCCGAAGGCCGCCGAAGCCGCGGCGCTACGCGATCTCGTCCAGGTCCTCAGCCGCGAGATCGTCAACGCCCTCACCCCGATCGCGTCGCTCGCCGAGACGCGAGCCTCCATCGTTTCAGTGAAAGCTACCGTGCGCTCGCCAAACTGCCCGCGCCCGTCCCCCGGCGGATTCCGCTGTCCGGTTTCCTGGGCGATCTCGAGGCATTGTTCGGGACAAATTGGCCGGCAATCGCCTTCGCGGCGGACCGTTGCATTACACCGCCGTCGCGCGCGACCACTATGCGGATTGCATGATAAGCGTCAGGATGAGGGTCCGAAGATGGGAGGCGAGGATGCTGTTGCCGATGCTGCTTCTGGCCGCCGCCGTGCAAGCGGACGTGCCTCCGGTCCCTGGCCTGTGCACCGCGCCCGTACCAACCGATCGCGAGATGCCGGGTTGCTACCAAACCAGCGAACTCGATCTCGCTGGCGCGCCGGCGATGCTCTACTGGCATATCCGCGAATACCCGACGCTGGCGGACGCTAGCGCGGAGGCTTCCAGGCACCGGTGGGCTAGTGTCGCTGCGGCCCATGCCCGATATTGGCTTTACGTATTGGGCGGCGCCGCGGAGCCGACACGCGGCGGCATCGAGAGAGCCGTCATCGGCCCGCTGGCGTTGCCGGTCGGTCCAGCGGTCGCTCATTTCTCCGAAGCCATATTCCCGCCCGGAATGAAAACCCGCATGCACTCGCATCCGGGACCCGAAGCCTTCTATATCGTGGCTGGTGAGCAATGCATGGAAACGCCCTCCGACAAGCGTGTGATCCGGGCTGGCGGCACCTACATCGTACCGAGCGGCGTTCATCTGCAGGCTGCTCCCAAGGGCCGCAGGAATCTCGTGCTGATCATTGCGCCGAAAGGTGTGCCGTCCGTTATTTCTGGAGGCGGGCAGTGGGCGCCTACTGGTTTCTGCGACTGAGCGGTATGGCGTTCGGCTCGGGTAGATGACCCATATTCCGCCATCCGTCCTGCTGCCCGGGAACGCAGTTTTTACCGCGTGATGCCGATGCAGACGACCGCTCCTAGCGGAAGCCGCGGCCACGCGATGCGTTGGGCATCCACCTGCGACGGTAGGGCATCATCAGCCGACGGATTCTCAAGAACCTGCAGAGGGTCGATTTTGTGCGGCCCTAGCCGTCGCTCTGCGATCTGCTACGGCATGCAATCTAAGGCGACTGCCCGAACAGTCACTGCGACGCGCGGCCTATCTGCCGGAAGTCTGGCCTTCTCGTCCCGATTATAGGGCGTGCCTATCAACCGTATCGACGAGGATGCCAAAGCCATGAAACTCGCCGACTTGGCTGTTCTCGCGGGCGTTTCGACGGCAACGGTATCGCGCGCGCTTGCGGGGCATTCGTCCGTCAATGCGCAGACCCGCGAACGGATACGCGAGCTGGCGCGCGAGCATGACGTGCGGCCGAACCAGCTCGCGCGCAACCTGCGGATGAAGAGCACCGGCGCGATCGGGCTGGTCCTGCCGCTGGGGCACGCCAAGACGCAGCACCTGACCGATCCGTTCTTCCTGTCATTGCTCGGGTTTCTCGCCGATCTGCTGGTCGAGCGTGGGTATGACATCCTGTTGTCGCGGGTCATCCCGGATGCCGACGACTGGCTCGAACGGCTGGTCGACAGCGGCCGCATCGATGGCCTGTTGCTGGTCGGCCAGTCGGATCAGTTCGCGGCGATCGAGCGGGTTTCTCAGCGCTATCGACCGCTGATCGTATGGGGCGCGAACCGCCCCGGCCAGCATCACCTGACGATCGGATCGGACAATATCGCGGGCGGCCGGCTGGCAGCCGAGCATCTGATCGCGCAAGGCCGCCAGAGCCTCCTGTTCGTCGGCGACCCTGCCCCGCCCGAGTTTGCGGACCGGCTTGCCGGGTTCGCCGCGGCGGCAGACGAAGCCGGCATCGCGTGCACTGTACTGGCGACGCCGATGAGTCCCGAGGCGGTTCATGCTGCGGTCGCGGAGCACCTCGCGGCCAGCACTGTGCCCGACGCGATCTTCGCTGCGTCGGACGTCGCGGCGATGAGCGTGCTGCGCGCGCTGGCCGAGGCGGGGATCGACGTTCCCGCGACGACTGCGGTCATCGGCTATGACGACGTCTCGCTGGCAGCGCACACATCGCCGTCCTTGACGACGATCCGCCAAGATCTTGCGATCGGGGCGGAATTGATGGTCGACCGCTTGCTGAAACGGGTCGCCGGCGAGCCAGCCGAGTCCGCGATCGTCCCCCCTGCGCTGATAAAGAGACAGTCCGCCTGATTATTGCAATCGATTGCGAAAAGATGTTGCAAACGATTGCAGTCGCGATAGGAGGCGGCCTCGGGCTTCTCAGAAAGCCGTCGCGCAGGGAGAGTCGCATGAAAGTACGTCACGCATTGCTGTCTGGCATCGCCGCCGCATCGTTCGCCACCGCATCGTTCGCCACAGCAGCGGCCGCACAGACCGCACCGCAGACCGACCCGGCCGCCACGCCTCCCGATACCGCCGCCGCTGCCCCGGCCGACGCCCCGCAGGACGACATCGTCGTGACCGCGGTCGCGCGCGGCACGAACAAGCTCAACACCTCGATCACGACCAGCTCGATCAGCTCGGATGCGCTGGTCCAGCTCGCACCGCGCACCTCGGGCGAACTCCTCCGCAACCTGCCGGGCATCCGCGTCGAGGCATCCGGCGGCGATGGCAATGCCAACATCTCGGTCCGCGGCCTGCCGGTCGCATCGGGCGGCTCGAAGTTCCTCCAGCTCCAGGAAGACGGCCTGCCGATCCTAGAGTTCGGCGACATCACGTTCGGGAACGCCGACAATTTCCTGCGCGCCGATTTTAACGTCCGGACGATCGAGTCGGTACGCGGCGGTTCGGCCTCGACCTTCGCGTCGAACTCGCCCGGCGGCGTCATCAATTTCCTCTCGAAGACCGGCGAGCAGGAAGGCGGCGCGTTCCAGCTGACCAGCGGGCTCGACTACCGCGAGTTCCGCGTCGATTTCGACCAGGGCGGCAAGCTGTCCGACACCCTCACCTATCATTTCGGCGGCTTCTACCGGATCGGCGACGGCCAGCGGCAGGTCGGCTATGACGGCGTCAAGGGCGGCCAGTTCAAGGCGAACATCACCAAGTCGTTCGGCGACGGCGGCTATGTCCGGCTGTACGGCAAGTATCTCGACGACCGCGCGATCGGCTACCTGCCGAATCCGGTGCAGGTCACCGGCACCAACAACGATCCGACCTACACCAACCTGCAGAACTTCTCGATCAACAACGGCACGCTGCACAGCGGCGACATCCGCACCGTGCAGGGCCTCGACGGCAACAACCAGCTGACCACGCGCTCGATCGCCGACGGCCAGCATCCGGTCGTCTACTCGGCCGGGCTCGAGACGCAGATCCCGGTCGCCGACGGCTGGAACATCGTCGAGCGCTTCCGCTATTCGGATATCTCGGGCGGCTTCACCTCGCCGTTCCCCTCCGCCGTCGACTCCGCGCAGACGATCGCCAACGGCATCGGCGGCGCCGGCGCACAATTGTTCTACGCAACCGGTTCGCAGGCGGGTCAGCGGATCGCCAACCCGGCGTCGCTCAACGGCAACGGCCTGCTCGCCAACGTCGTCCTGTTCGACGTCGACCTGAAGAGCCTCAACAACATCACCAACGACATCCGCCTCAACGGCTCGCTGCCGTTCGCTGGCGGGTCGCTGTCGGTCACCGGCGGCTTCTATGCCTCGCGCCAGGACATCAAGAGCGACTGGTTGTGGAATTCGTTCGTCCAGACCGTCGCCGATGACGGTCGTTCGGAACTCGTCGACATCCGCACCGCCGCCGGCGTGCCGGTGACGCAGAACGGCCAGCAGGCCTTCTCGGCGCAGGGCTTCGGCAATTGCTGCCGCCGGTCGTACGATCTCGACTACACGACCTACGCGCCGTTCGCGCAGCTCGGGCTGGAGATCGGCCGCTTCAATATCGACGGCTCGCTGCGCTACGACTTCGGTCGGGCCCGTGGCAGCGTCGCGGGATCCGATCTGGGTGCGGGCTTCGGCAGCGGCATCACGAGCTTCGACATCAACGGCGACGGCGTGATCTCGGCCGCCGAGCGTCAGGTCGCGGTGATCCCGAACCGCCGCTCGCCGCTCAACTACAACTATGATTACCTGTCCTATTCGGGTGGCGCGAACTATCGCCTGACCGACAGCACCGCGGTCTTCGGGCGCTACAGCCGCGGCGGTCGCGCCAACGCCGATCGCCTGTTGTTCGGCCCGTCGATCAACACGACCACGGGCGGCCTGACCGACGAAGGCGCCGCGGTCGATTTCGTCCGCCAGCTCGAAGGCGGCTTCAAGTTCCGCCAGAACGGTCTTTCGCTTTACGCCACCGGCTTCTGGGCGCGCACCGAGGAGCAGAATTTCGAGGCGACGACACAGCGCTTCTTCAACCGCCAGTATGAAGCCAAGGGTGTCGAGCTCGAGGGTCGGATCGCACGCGGGCCGTTCTCGCTGTCGGCGGGCGGCACCTATACCGATGCCGAGATCACCAAGGATGTCCTGAACCCCGCGGTCGAGGGCAATCGCCCCCGCCGCCAGGCCAAGTTCATCTTCCAGGCGACACCGCAGGTCGATGTCGGCCGGTTGACCGTCGGCGCGAACGTGATCGGCACCACCGACAGCTTCGCGCAGGACAATAATTTGCTGAAGATGCCCGGCTATACGCAGGTCAATGCGTTCGTATCGGTCCACCCCGCGGAGAACGTCACGCTGTCGGTCAACGGCAACAATTTGTTCGACGTGAAGGGCATCACGGAGGCCGAAGAAGGCGCGATCCCGACCAACGGCATCGTCCGCGCGCGCTCGATCACCGGCCGGACGATCTCCGCCGCGGTCCGCGTCGGCTTCTGATCGGGCGGGTGAGCGTGACCTTGTCGTCTCAAACCGAGCGGCGCCTCGTCGCGCTTGCCCCCCGCCTCAAGCGCCAGCTCGAACGGCTGTACGGCACCGATCGGCTGGCGGCACTCTGGCCGCGGATGGAGACGATCCTCCGCGACCGCGCCGCCGATCGGCCGGCAGAAATGGTCGCGCTCGATGATGCTCGGCTGGCCGACCCAGACTGGTTCGTCGCGCCCGACATGCTCGGCTATTCGACCTATGTCGATCGGTTCGCCGGGACCGTCGACGGGCTGATCGACCGGGTCGACCACCTCGAATCCCTAGGCGTCCGCTATCTCCATTTGCTCGCGCTGCTGAAGGCACGCGAGGGCGACAGCGACGGCGGGTTCGCGGTGGCGGACTATCTCGCGATCGAGCCGCGGTTGGGAACGATGGCGGATGTCGAGCGGCTCGCCGCGCGGTTGCGCGAGGGGCGGATCAGCCTGTGCGTCGACCTCGCGCTCAACCACACCGCGGACGATCACGCCTGGGCGAAGGCGGCGCTGGCAGGCGATCCGCACTACCGCGCCTTCTACCATGTACTAGGCGCAGACGAGGCGCAGGCCTATGAGGCCGACCTCCCGCAGGTATTCCCGACGACCGCGCCGGGCAATTTCACGCACGTGCCAGCGATGGGCGGGCACGTCTGGACGACCTTCTATCCGTTCCAATGGGATCTGAACTGGTCCAATCCCGAGGTAATGCTCGCGATCGTCGATACGATGCTGCGGCTCGCCAATCACGGGTTCGAGGCGTTCCGGCTCGACTCGATCGCATTCCTGTGGAAGCAGATCGGCACCGATTGCCGCAACCGTCCCGAGGCGCATTTCATCGTCCGCGCTCTGAGGGCTGCGCTCGACATCGTTGCACCGGCCACGCTGCTAAAGGCCGAGGCGATCGTCCCGACCGCGCTGGTGCCGCCATATTTCGGCGCGGACGAAGGGTCCGATTGGGATGGCGGGTTCGAACCCGAATGCCATCTGGTCTATAACAATTCTCTGATGGTCGCCGGCTGGGTCGCGCTGGCCGAACAGTCGGCCACCCTCCCCCATGCGATCGTCGAGGCAAGCGGTGGCCTGCCGCGCGGCGCCAACTGGCTGAGCTACGCGCGGTGCCACGACGATATCGGCTGGGGCGCGGTGATCGGCGACCTCTCCGGGATCGACCCGGATCCGGTCGCAAGACTGAAGGTCGCGGCGCGCTTCCTCGAAGGTGGCGACGGCAGCTGGGCACGCGGCGCGCCGTTCCAGTCGGACGGCTCCGTGCTGCACGGCTCCAACGGCACGATGGCGTCGCTGGCGGGGCTCGAAGCGGCCGACGACGACGAGGCGCGCGAAATGGCGTTCCGCCGGATCGCACTGCTCAATGCGCTGTCGATCGCGAGTGGCGGTCTGGCGACGACCTACATGGGTGACGAAGCAGGCCTGCTCAACGACACCGGCTATCTAACCGATCCCGAGCGCGCACACGAAGGCCGTTGGTTGCACCGTCCGGAGATGGATTGGGCCACGTTCGACGGCCCCGACGCGCAAAGGATCGGCGGCGATCTCGCGGCCCTGCGCGCCGCACGGATCGCGAGCGGCGGTGCAGGCGCACCGACCGCAATCGCGACGGGCAACCCTGCCCTGCTTGGGATCGGCTGCGGCAGCGATCGGGTGTTCCTGAACTTCTCCGACGCTCCCGTGCAGGTCGATGGCTTGGCGGGCTGGCAGGATCGCTTGTCGGGACAGCCTTGCGCGGCCCGACTCACTGTCGAACCCTGGGGCGTCGTCTGGGCGGGCCCGGCGGCGTGAACCGCCACTTTCCTAATCCTCCCCCGCCAGGGGGAGGTGTCTGGCCCTTGCCAGACGGAGGGGGAGGCGTGCGAAACGCAGGTTCCGTGCCCTCCCCCTCCGTCGCCTTCGGCGCCACCACCCCCTGGCGGGGGAGGATAAATAGGTCCGAGCCTGGCCATCTCGTACAAGGCGCATGACGATGACGAACCTCGGCCACCCGACCAAGCCCCGCCTGTCGCTGATGCGGCTGATCGAGATGAACCTCGGGTTCCTCGGGCTGCAATTCTCGTTCGGGCTGCAACAGGCCAACATGGCGCCGATCTATGGCTATCTCGGCGCGGACGAGGCGAGCCTGCCGCTGCTGTGGCTCGCAGGGCCGATGACCGGGCTGCTGATCCAGCCGCTGATCGGCGCGATGAGCGACCGGACCTCGACGCGGATCGGCCGGCGCACGCCGTATTTTCTGGTCGGCGCGGTGCTGTGCAGCCTGTGCCTGCTGGCGATGCCGTACAGCCCGAGCCTGTGGGTGGCGGCGAGCCTGTTGTGGGTGCTCGACGCGGCCAACAACGTGACGATGGAGCCGTACCGCGCCTATGTCGGCGATCGCTTGCCCGACGATCAACGCGCCGCCGGGTTCCTGACCCAATCGGCGTTCACCGGCCTCGCGCAGACGCTGTCCTACCTGGCGCCGTCGCTGCTGGTGTGGATCGGCTTCAACAAGGATGCGGTCGATGGCAACGGTATCCCCGACATCACGCGGATCGCGTTCGTGATCGGCGCGGTGCTGTCGCTGACGACGATCGTCTGGTCAGTCGTGCGCGTCCCCGAACTGCCGCTGCCCGCCGACGAGAAGGCGCGGCTGGCAAAGGATCCGCTGACGCTCGGCGGGACGCTTCGCGACCTAAAGTCCGCGCTGGTCGAGATGCCGAGGCCGATGCGGCAACTGGCGCTGGCGATGCTGTGCCAATGGTATGCGATGTTCGCCTATTGGCAGTTCATCACGTTTGCGGTCGCGCGGTCGCTGCACGGCACGTCGGATGCCAGGAGCGTGGCGTTCCGCGACACCGTGCTGACGGTCGGCCAGCTCGGTGCGTTCTACAACGCCGTCGCGTTCGTCGCAGCGATCGCGCTGGTCCCGCTCGCGCGGCGCTGGGGGGCGAAAAGCGCGCATGCCGCCTGCCTGCTCGCGTCGGGCGTGGCGATGCTGGCGATACCCGGGATCGGTACCGAAGCCGGGCTGTTCGTCGCGATGCTCGGCATCGGCATCGGCTGGGCAAGCATGATGGGCAATCCGTACATCATGCTGATCGACATGATCCCGCCGGAGCGCAACGGCGTGTATATGGGCATCTTCAACATGTTCATCGTCATCCCGATGATCGTCGAAAGCCTCACCGTGCCGCTATTCTATCATTCCGTGCTGGGCGGCGAACCGCGCAACATCCTGTATGTCGGCGGTGGACTGATGATCCTGGGTGCAGTCGCTACGGCCCGCGTGACGAGCGCCTCCCTTTCTCAGCCCATAGCTGAGATGAACGAAGGCGAACGCTGACGGCTCAGATTACCGCCCGAGACCTGTCGTCATACATCCGGGCCAAGGACACGAACGCGCTCGTCGAAACCTCCAGGCTGCGATGCAACGTGGGGATGTGACGTTCCCAACCCAAAACGCCGTCCTCGCGTCTCTGATCGGATCGGCCGCTACCATCCCGTCCACTAGCAATCGGCGTACAACGTCGCTTGCTGGCTCGGCAC
>JAYVRZ010000233.1:0-6761 GCA_043775965.1 Sphingomonas sp. | reverse complement strand
CGGTCGATCTGCATGCGGTCTTCTACGCCTGCCGGGCGGCAATACCCGAAATGCGAAAGACCGGCGGTGGAGCGATCGTGAATACGGCGTCCATATCCGGAATGGCCGCCGACTATGGCTTTACCGCTTACAATGCGGCGAAGGCCGCGGTGATCAATTATACCCGTGCTCTCGCTATCGACCATGCCGCTGAGGGGATCCGGGTGAATGCCATTTGCCCTGGCCTTGTCGACACCCCGATGATCGCCGGTGTGCACGCTGTCGATGGGTTGTTCGAGCGCTGGACCAGCGGCGTCCCGATGCGCCGTGCCGGTACGCCGGAGGAGATGGCTGCGGTGGTCACCTTCCTGATGTCGGACGATGCGTCCTACGTCACTGGCGCGATAATTCCCGCTGATGGCGGAGCCACGGCCTGGACCGGGCAGCCCGACGTAACCACCCTCCTCCCGCTTGTCTGATCGAAGGAATACTTGATGGAAGCCGCCGAGATCGACCACCTGCTGAACATTCCAATCAGCTCGAAGGCGTTTGCCACGATGGAGACGAGCGTCCGCGGCGACGTGCTCGAAGATCCCTATGCGTTCTTCCAGGGGGTTCGTGAGAAGCGGGGGGACGTCATCCGTGTTGACGACGCGACCGTGGAGGGAGTTTTGCTCCCCTTTTTGGGGTCTCGCGATCCCGATCGTCCGGTTTATATCGCGATGGGCTTCGACACCGTCCGCAGTGTAGTTGGCAATAATAAGGCTATCTATCAGAATTACGGCGAAAGCATGGATGTGCTGATGGGCGAAAACCAGCTTGCCGGGATGAACCCTCCGCTTCACCAGAAATATCGTTCGCTGGTAAGCAAGGCGTTCGAACTGCATTCCTTGCCCATGCTGACCAAGACGGTGATCGAGCCGTTGGTCGACGGCATGATCGATCGAATCGCGACAAGCGATCGGACGGAGCTGATGGAGGCACTCGCCTGCCGTTTGCCGGTATTGCTGATCGGGCACATTTGCGCGTTGCCGACCGAGAAATATAACGATTTCGCGCGCGCGGCCGGCGCGCTCATGGCGAACCCCTATGACTGGAGTGGCGCTGTCGTCGCTTCTGCCCAGCTCAAGGAAATGTTCGAAGCGGTTATTGCTGAAAAGCGCGAGAATCCAGGAAGTGATCTAATTAGCAAGTTAATTCTGTCGGAGGTGGACGGGGAACGGCTTTCGCAAAGCGATATAATCTCGACGTGTCGGGCGCTTGTTCCGGCAGGCATCGAAACGACCGTGCGAGCGTTGGGAACGCTTTGCGCGGCCATCCTTCGGTTCCCTGAACAGGCGGCGCAGGTCCGTGACAATCCCAGCCTCGTTCCGACCTTAATCGACGAGTTGCTGCGCTGGAATGGCCCGGCGCAGATGCTGCCAAAGCGCACCCTAGAGGAGACTGAGATCGCGGGAGTGACAGTTCCAGCCAATGCCCATTTATGGTGCTATATCGGGCATGCCAATCGCGACCCTGGGCATTGGGAGCGACCCGATGAGTTCGATATCGGGCGACGCAAGCAGCCGCATCTCGCCTTTTCGTTCGGCACGCATTTCTGCGTCGGCAACCAGTTTGCGCGCCGGGAAATGGAGGTGGTTCTAACCAAGCTTCTGAAACGCCTGCCCGGCCTCCGTCTCGATCCCGATGCCGCGCAGCCGGTAGTCAAAGGGGTGATCTTCCGGTCGCCGGATCACATCAACGCCATGACAGGGGCCGTATAATGGGTATGTCTGGTAAGACGATAATCGTTACCGGAGCGGCGTCGGGTATCGGCCGCGCGACTGCGCTCAAGCTTGCGGTCATGGGGGCGTCCGTTGCAGTTGCCGACCTCGATGGCGAAGGTGCCAGGCAAGTCGCCGTCAAGGCCGGAGACCAGGCGATCGGGTTAACTGTCGATATGGGCAGCGAAGATCAGATCAGGGCGATGATCGAAACGACGCTCGGTCGGTTTGGTCGTATCGACGGCCTCGTCAACAATGCCGCCGATCTGTCGCAGAATCTCAGCGACGGCGATGTGGTCAGCACCGACCTCGCGGTGTGGGATCGTGTCTATCAGGTAAACCTGCGCGGTGCTGTTGCGGCCGCTAAATTGGCGGTGCCGCATATGGTCGCGGTCGGCGGGGGTTCGATCGTCAACGTCTCATCGATCCAAAGTTTGCTCGGCGACAAGGAGCGTATCGCCTATAGTGCGTTGAAAGCGGCGATGAACTCGCTCACGCGGTCGATCGCAACAGCATTTGGCAAGCAGGGCGTACGATGCAACTCTGTTTTGCCTGGCCCAGTGATGAGCCGGGAACCGGGGCGGGAGTGGCCGGAAGCAATGCGTCAAGGCTTTCGGGATCAAATCCTGCTGGATGATGTCTCCCGCCCGGAAGAAATGGCGGAGGTTATCGCCTTTCTGTTGTCGGACGCGGCTTCCGCCGTCACGGCGCAAACCCTCGCGGCAGACGCTGGCCTTTCAAGCCGCATGCAATATTACTTGACGACCCAGAAGGCCCGCTAGCGTGATCAATCTCAGCATGGATGGCAATATTGCTATCATCACGCTCGACAACCCGGCAACCATGAACGCCTTTTCGGGTGCTGCGGCGCGGCAACTCAGCCTGACGCTCGACGAGGCCGCACAGATCGCACGGGCAATCGTGCTTACGGGAGCGGGGCGGGCCTTCAGCACGGGAGGCGATCTGACCGCGGAGCCGGAACCGCACTGGATCGCGAAGGATGGCCGCATGGATGCCGGTATCTCGTTGGAGGAAATCTTCAATCCTCTGGCGTCGCGCATCCGCAATTCACCGGTCCCGATCGTAACTGCGGTAAACGGAGCGGCTGCCGGCTTTGGCTGCACATTGGCGTTGCTCGGGGACATCATCGTGGCCGGTGAAAGCGCGTCGTTCATCCAGGCTTTCTGCAGGATCGGCTTGGTTCCCGACGGCGGCTCGACCTATCTCCTCACGCGCCTGCTCGGCAAGGCACGGGCAACCGAAATGGCCCTGCTCGGCGAGAAGATCACGGCAGCTAGGGCTTTCGAGTGGGGGCTGATCAATCGGTTGGTTCCTGACGACGCGTTGATGACGACCGCGATCGAGATCGCCCGTGGTCTCGCCAACGGTCCTGCTTCGCTCGGGTACATTCGCCGGTTGATGTGGGCAGGCCTCGACGCGGGCTGGTATGAACAGGGCCATGCGGAACGAACCGCCCAAATGGAGGTCGGCTACAGCGAAGATTTTGCCGAAGGCGTGGCCGCATTTCGGGAAAAGCGGAAGCCGGTTTATCGCGGTCGATAGTTACTACTATGTCGCTTTCACCTGCCATCGCAAGTCGCCTGGCGCTGCCGGCGATCTGTGCGCCAATGTTTAGGGTCAGTACGCCCGCTCTAGTAACCGAGGCATGCAAAGCCGGTCTTGTTGGGGGGCTGCCGCGTGTCAATGCGTCCTGCATCGAAGAGTTCGAAGCTTGGCTTCGGGATCTGCGCGTTGCGCTGGACCGGACGGCGGAACTGAACCCCGAAAATCGCATCGGACCGATCGCGGTCAATCTTCCCGTCAGGCTGCCGACGAGCGAGCTGCGCGCCAACCTTGCTTTGTGCCAGAAATATGGTGTCGAGATCGTGATCAGCGTTGCAGGCGATCCCACGGAAATGGCACGCGAGGTGCATGACTGGGGGGGGGTGATCTATCATGACGTAACCAGCATGAGGTTTGCCGAAAAGGCGATCCGCGCGAGCGTCGATGGCCTGGTCTGCATCGCTTCGGGCGGCGGCGGCCATTCGGGTACAGTCAGTGCCCTAGTGCTCGTGCCGCAAGTACGCTCGATATTCTCGGGCACAATCATTTTGGCAGGGGCCGTGGCAACCGGCGCGGCGATTCGCGCCGCCGAAATACTTGGTGCCGACCTCGCGTATATCGGAACGCGCTTCATCGCGACGCAAGAGGCCGAGGTCGCTGATGCATACAAGCAGATGCTGCTTGCGGACACATCCGAAGGCCTGCTCTACACCGAACGCGTTGGGGGCGTTGCGGCGAATTGGCTTGTCTCGTCGCTTCGCCAGGCGGGGCTAGATCCGGATGAACTGCCCGTCCCCCTCGGCAGGGGAATGCGCCACGATCATCTGCCTGCCGACGCGCGCCCCTGGGATAATTTGTTGAGCGCAGGGCAAGGCATTGACCTGATCCGCGATATCCCCACCGTTGCAATCCTGGTCGCCCGTCTGACGCGGCAATATCGCGATGCTTGCGACATCACACCTTTCGCGGGTCGAAACTGAATTTGGAGCAAAAAGGAGTTCGAGTGATGTTGACCGCGTTCAACGCGCGGACCGCTGTCGTAACGGGCGCTGCCAGAGGCATCGGCCGGTCGTTGATGCGCCATGCGCTTGCCCAAGGCATGAATGTCGTGGCGGCCGATAGGGATGCCGCGACACTGGAGGCTGTCGTGGAGGAGGAGAACGCGGGCGATCGGCTCGCCGTGACGGTCGTCGATGTGACCAGCGACAAACAGATCGCGGCGCTGGCCGACTTTGCCTATGACCGATTCGGAGCCGTGCATTTGCTGTGCAACAACGCCGGCACAAGCTGTTCGGGCGCAGTCTGGGAACTGGATCCGCCAGCCTGGCAGAGAATGCTGGACATCAACTTTTTCGGTGTAATCAGGGGCATTTATCATTTTGTGCCGCGCATGATTGCCGCCGGGACCCCCGGTGCTATCGTGAATACGGCCTCGCTGGCCGCTATCGTCTCGGGCGCAAATCTGGGTCCCTATACGGCAAGTAAGCACGCTCTTCTCGGTATGTCCGAAGCCTTGCTTCGAGATTTGCGAGCGCGCGGCCACCCCATCACGGTCTCGCTGCTATGCCCCGGGCCGGTAAAAACCGGCATTTTGACCGACAAACTGAGCGCGGAAGATCGGAGAATGTATCGCGACGAAGCCGCGCGCGCGGCGCTCGTGCAGATGATCGAAGGTGGCATGGACCCGGACAGGGTCGCATCGATCACGTTCGACGGTGTCGCCGCTGGCCGGTTCTGGATTTTTACCCACCCAGAGTATCTGGCTGGTGCCAAGGGTCGTTACGAAGCGATGGTCGGTTCGGGAATGATCGACTAGGTGTTTAGTCCCGGCATTTGATGGTGTATTGTTCAGCCATCAATGGAAGGACGCGCTATGGGCCAGGTTCTGCACGGGAGCGCCCGCACGACAGCGGCGGTCCGTCGAGCAATACAGCATAGTCAAGAGAGCCTGATCATCCTGTCCAGGCGTCACGGCATCAACCCGAAGACGGTGGCCAAGTGGAAGCGTCGCACGTCAGTTAGCGATCTTCGCACTGGCCCCAAGGATGCGCATTCAACTGTGCTGAGCATTGAGGACGAGGCGATCATCGTTGCTTTCCGCAAGCACACCTTGTTGCCACTGGACGACTGTCTCTACGCCTTGCAGGCCACGATCCCGCTCCTGACGCGATCATCGCTACATCGCTGTTTGCAACGTCATGGCATCAGCCGGTTGCCAGAGGTGACGGGGGACAAAGAACCGAAGAAGAAGTTCAAGACCTACCCCATCGGCTACTTCCACATCGACATCGCCGAGGTCCGCACGGCCGAAGGCAAGTTGCACCTTTACGTGGCCATCGATCGCACCAGCAAGTTCGCCTTCGTCCAGCTCGTGGCAAAGGCGAACCGAGTCACCGCCTCAGCCTTCCTGGTCGCACTGATCGCAGCCGTGCCATACAAAATCCACACCGTGCTGACCGACAATGGCATCCAGTTCACCTTCCCGCCGCGCTACGCCGATGGCCCGACAGCGACCTGGATGACCCACATGTTCGACATGCGCTGCAACGAAAACGGGATCGAGCACAGGCTCACCAAGATCAAGCATCCTTGGACCAATGGCCAGGTCGAACGGATGAACCGGACGATCAAGGAGGCGACGGTCAAACGATACCATTACGACAGCCACGCCCAGCTGACCGCCCACCTCCACGACTTCATCGACGCCTACAATTACGGGCGGAGGCTCAAGACCCTCAAGGGGCTCACACCCTTCGAATACATCTGCAAAATATGGACAAACGAGCCACACAGATTTACCCTCAATCCAACCCATCAAATGCCGGGACTAAACAGCTAGACCGGCATTGCAACTCGCTACAGACTGCGGCCAATTATCATGCGCATGATTTCGTTCGTGCCGCCATAGATGCGCGAGACCCGGGCATCGCGGAACATGTGCGCTATCGGATATTCGTTGATATAGCCATAACCGCCGAACAGTTGCAAACAGCGGTCTATCACTTTGCCCTGAAGCTCGCTCAGCGCGTATTTCGCCATCGCCGCAGTGACCGCGTCAAGTTGGCCGGAAAGGTGGCGGCTGATGCAATGGTCGACGAAGCTACGCGCCATCGTCGCTTCGGTCTTGCATTCGGCGAGGACGAACTGGGTATTCTGGAAATCGAACACCCTTTTGCCGAAGGCCTTGCGATCTTTCACATAAGCGATCGTCTCGGCAAGCGCTCGCTCGATCATTGCCAGCGACTCAATGGCGACGACCAGTCGTTCCTGCGCCAGATTGATCATCATCTGCGTAAAGCCCTGACCTTCGACGCCGCCGAGCAACCGATCGGCGGGTACCCGAACGTCCTCGAAGAATAGTTCGGCCGTCCCCGTCGCTTCCTGACCGATCTTGTCCAGCTTGCGGCCGCGCTTGAAGCCGGGAGAAGTGGCCTCGACCATGAACAGCGAGATGCT
>JAYVRZ010000232.1:0-2033 GCA_043775965.1 Sphingomonas sp. | reverse complement strand
GCGTCTCCACGCCCGTCAGCACTGCGTCGGGATGATCGTACCCGGGAATCTCGCGACCAAACGCTGGCAAGGCCTCGCGCAGTGCGGTAATCGCGAAGTCCGGCAGGCACTCCGACAGGTCGGTCATCGTCACGCCGGGCTTGTACGACGGGATCACTGAACCGAGCGAGGTCGACGCACGACAGGCCAGCAGGTCGCCGATGCGCTGCGCCGGCGCCTTGTAATTCGATCCACCCGCGACATACGCCCGCGATTCCCAGTGGCGTTGCAGTTCGATCCCGGCAAGCGGATGGCCGGGATAATCGCGCTCGGGGTCGATGCCGATCACGATTCCCGAGTTCGCGTTGCGTTCGTTGCGCGAATACTGGCTCATGCCGTTGGTCGCGACGCGGCCCTCCTCCGAGGTCGCGGCGACGACCGTGCCGCCGGGGCACATGCAGAAGCTGTAGACGGTGCGGCCGTTCTTGCAGTGGTGTGACAGGCTGTACGCCGCCGCGCCGAGATCGGGGTGGCCAGCGCAGGGGCCGAAGCGCGCTTCGTCGATCCACGACTGCGGGTGTTCGATGCGGACACCGATCGAGAACGGCTTGGCCTCGACATGGACGCCCTTTGCATGGAGCATCTCGAACGTATCGCGCGCGCTGTGGCCGACCGCGAGAACGACGTGATTGGCTTCGAGATAGTCGCCGGTGCTGAGGTGCAGCCCGTTGACCTGCCGAGCACCGGTCAAGTCTTCGGCGATGTCGAGCCCGTCCACCCGCGTCGAGAAGCGGTATTCGCCGCCCAGCGATTCGATCGTCTCGCGCATGCTCTCGACCATCGTCACGAGGCGGAACGTGCCGATGTGAGGGTGGGCTTCGGTTAGGATTTCTGGCGGCGCCCCGGCCTTGACGAATTCGAGCAGGACTTTACGCCCGAGATGGCGCGGGTCCTTGATCTGGCTCCAGAGCTTACCGTCGGAAAAAGTGCCCGCGCCGCCCTCGCCGAACTGTACGTTGGATTCGGGGTTGAGGACGCTCTTGCGCCAGAGCCCCCAGGTGTCCTTGGTACGCTCGCGGACGACTTTGCCGCGGTCGAGGATGATCGGTCGTAATCCCATCTGCGCGAGGATGAGCCCCGCGAATAATCCGCACGGGCCTGCGCCGACGACGACCGGGCGGAGCCCGGTATAGCTCGGTCCGGCCTTGGTGACGAAGCGATATCCGGTGTCGGGGGTACGCTGGACGTGCCGATCCTTGCGGAAGCGCGTCAGGACGGTGTCCTCGTTCTTCAGCGTGACGTCGACCGAATAGACGAGTTGGATGTCCATCTTGTCGCGCGCGTCGTGCGCCCGCCTAGCGATGGTGTAGCGGACTAGGTCGCGCGGGGTGACGCGCAGCCGGTCGCGGATCGCGGCGGGCAGCGCTTCGTCGGCGTGGTTGAGCGGCAGCTTGAGGTCGGTGATGCGGAGCATGGCGCTGCTCTAGCGCCGCGCGCCGCGATCCGCCATCGGGGGCGTACACCGGGAAGGACAGCCATGCGGACCGACGAAGAGCAGAATGCCAAGAGCGCCAAGCGGAAGGCGGTCCAGGACCGGATCGTCGCCAGCAAGACGATCGCGAAGGGGCTGATCATCGTCCACACCGGCACAGGCAAGGGCAAGTCGACCGCTGCATTCGGCATGGCGGTGCGGATGATCGGTCATGGGCGGAAAGTCGGCGTAGTGCAGTTCGTCAAGGGCGCGATGACAACGGGGGAGAAGGCCATCTTCGATGCGTTCCCGGACCTGTGCGAATTCAAGCCTATGGGCGAGGGCTTTACCTGGGATACGCAGGATCGAGCGCGCGACATCGCGGTGGCGCGCGAGGCGTGGGACGAGGTGCAGCGGATGATCGCGGATCCGTCCTACGCGATGGTGGTCGCGGACGAACTGAACATCGTGCTGCGCTACGACTATCTGCCGGTCGACGAGGTGCTGGCGGTGCTGGCGGCCAAGCCCGAGATGACGCACGTCGTGGTGACCGGGCGGAATGCGCCGGACGCGCTGATCGAGA
>JAYVRZ010000231.1:0-7275 GCA_043775965.1 Sphingomonas sp. | reverse complement strand
CGCGGACTCAAAAGTGACGGATTGGAGATCGCAGACCGGCGCGGTAGCCGCTTCGCGAAGGATGCTTTGCCATGCTCCAGCTCTATCACAACGACATGTCGACTTGCGCCCAAAAGGTTCGGCTCGCGATCGAGGAACTCGGCCTCGAATGGGAGAGCCATCATCTCAAGCTTCGCGGCGATGAGCAACTGCGGCCCGAGTATCTCGCGATCAACCCGAAGGGCCAGGTCCCGGCGCTTGTCGATGGCGAAGTCGTGGTCGTGGAGTCTACGGTAATCAACGAATACCTCGTCGATTCGCGCAAAGCTTGGGGGTTGCTGCCACCGAATGCCGCGGGGCGGGCGCGGATGCGGTGGTGGACCCGCCAGACCGACGACGACGTGTTCACCGCGGTCGCGATCATGAGCCAGGCGATCTCCTTCCGGCACCAGTACCTCGCCAACGGGCCCGAGGCGCTCGAACGCATCCTCAGCGCAATCCCGAACGA
The DNA here is from genome assembly GCA_043775965.1 of Sphingomonas sp. Lineage (GTDB taxonomy): Bacteria > Pseudomonadota > Alphaproteobacteria > Sphingomonadales > Sphingomonadaceae > Sphingomonas. The sequence goes on along the minus strand of JAYVRZ010000231.1, from coordinate 6,788 downwards.
GGCCCGGCGCGAGCTGAAGCGCACGGCGTTCTCGACCGGCCTGGAAAACCCCGGACTGCCGATGGCGGCGCGACGGATGGACAAGCTGTTCGCGGACATGGACGCGGCGCTGGGCGGCAGCGAGTGGCTCGCCGGAGAGCGGTTCACCCTGGCCGATATTGCGATGATCCCGTTCGTGGTCCGGATGGAGCACCTCGCAATGGCGATGCTGTTCGAGGGGCGGCCGAATCTTGCCGACTGGCTCGCGCGGGCCAAATCGCGCCGGTGCTATACCGAGGGAATGGAGAAGTGGTTCAACCCCGACTACCTCACGCTCAGCGAGGAGACCGGGCGTGGGGCGCAGCAGCAAATTCAGGCGATGCTCGCCGCGTGAGGACTGACCGGGCTTGAGGCGCGGGCCTTTCGTCGCTCGATAGCGGTTTGGCATCGAACCCGAGGCGAAATAGCCGCGACACACCTCGGCAGGCGACTATGAGCGGCGGTCAGCAGGAGAACCCATACCATGAAGACTCGCGCCGCCGTAGCTTTTGCGCCGAAGACCCCGCTCGAGATTGTGGAACTGGATCTGGAAGGTCCGAAGGCCGGCGAGGTGCTGGTCGAGATCATGGCGACGGGTATCTGCCACACCGACGCTTACACGCTCGACGGTCTCGACAGCGAGGGCCTGTTCCCCAGCGTGCTCGGCCACGAAGGCGCGGGGATCGTCCGCGAGGTTGGGGCAGGGGTGACCAGCGTTAAGCCCGGCGACCATGTGATCCCGCTTTACACCCCCGAATGCCGCCAGTGTAAGTCGTGCCTCAGCGGCAAAACCAACCTGTGCACCGCGATCCGCGCGACGCAGGGCAAGGGGTTGATGCCCGATGGGACTTCGCGGTTCAGCTACAAGGGCCAGCCGATCTTCCACTACATGGGCTGTTCGACGTTCAGCAACTTCACCGTGCTGCCCGAGATCGCGCTCGCCAAAATCCGTGCCGACGCGCCGTTCAAGACGAGTTGCTACATCGGTTGCGGGGTCACCACCGGGGTCGGCGCTGTGGTCAACACCGCCAAAGTCCAGGTCGGCGAAAACGTCGTGGTATTCGGGCTCGGCGGGATCGGCCTCAACGTGATCCAGGGCGCGCGATTGGCGGGAGCGGGCAAAATCGTCGGGGTCGATATCAACCCCGAGCGCGAAAGCTGGGGCCGCCAGTTCGGGATGACCGATTTCCTCAATACCAAGGGCATGAGCCGCGACGAGACCGTCGCAGCGATCGTCGCCCTGACCGACGGCGGGGCCGACTACACCTTCGACGCGACCGGCAACACCGAAGTCATGCGTACCGCGCTGGAAGCCTGCCATCGCGGCTGGGGCACTTCGATCGTCATCGGCGTGGCCGAGGCGGGCAAGGAGATCGCCACCCGCCCGTTCCAGCTCGTGACCGGGCGCAACTGGCGCGGCACCGCGTTCGGCGGCGCGCGGGGCCGCACCGATGTGCCGAAGATTGTCGACTGGTACATGGAAGGCAAGATCGCGATCGACCCGATGATCACCCACGTCCTCACCCTCGACGAGATCAACAAGGGCTTCGAGCTGATGCACACGGGCGAGAGCATCAGGAGCGTGGTGGTCTATTAGCGACTTGTTGGTGCAGCCTAAAAGGTATCGTCAAGTCGCCGCACCAGACTAAACCTGCGGCTGCGGACGGACTAGGCTTGGCGCGCAATTTCACATGCGAGGCCTGCCATGTTCCTCATCAACGCCGCCAACGGCCAGCAAGGCCGGCTCCTTGTTCCCAAGCTCGTTGCGGCCGACTATCGGGTACGCGCGCTGGTCCGGTCCGAGCAATCCGCGGTCGAACTTCGTGCCACGGGAGTGGCCGACGTGGTCGTCGGCGAACTCGACAAGCCGGAAACGATGGCCTTGGCTCTGCTCGGCGTTGAGACGATCTACCACGTCTGCCCCGGCATTCACCCGCGCGAGCGCGCAATCGGCATGGCGTGGATCGACGCGGCGAAGGCCCATGGCGTCGGGCACTTCGTGTTCAGCTCGGTGCTCCACCCGTCGCTGACCGAACTGGTCCAGCACCGGATCAAGCGCGACATCGAGGAGTACCTGATCTCGTCCGGGATCGAATACACGATCCTCCAGCCAACCATCTACATGGCCCCACGCCGCTTCCGCCCCGCCGCCGCGAACGGTGTCCTGCGCGCGGGATGGTCGCTCGATCGGGTCCAGTCGCTGGTCGACCTGGGCGACGTCACCGACGCGGCCTTCGCCGTTCTGACCGAAGGCGAGCGCCATTGGGCCGCCACCTACGAACTGGCGGGCGGCGAGCGCCTGACGGCCCGCAGCATGGCCGCGATCATGGCCGATGTGCTTGGCAAGCCAATGCAGGTCGATCAGGTCGATGCCGCGACCTACCTCAAGGGGCTGTTCGGGGACCGTGACCTCAGCGAAATTCCCCACGAGGCCAGCGTCGCGCGCTCGCTGAGCGACTGCTACAGCCGCCTCGACTTCCTCGGCAACCCGAACGCCCTGCGCTGGCTGATCGGACGCGAGCCGACGACCTTCTCGCAGTTCGTGGCAAGCCTCGAAGTCTAGCCGGGTCGATAGCGGTGGAGCATCGGCCTGCCGGTATAGCCATCTTCAGTGCTTGGGGCCGCCGGGTATGGGGCAATCGAAATGTGATCGGGACGGGGATCGATGGCTGAGTATCTGAAGCGCGGCGCGACAGCGGAAGCCAAGGCCGATGCCGACCGCAAAGTTCGCGAAGTCGTTGAGGCAACGCTGGCCGATATCGAACGGCGCGGCGACGCGGCGGTGCGCGAACTGTCGGTCAAGTTCGACGGCTGGGATCGTGAAAGCTATGCCCTGACCGCGCAGGAAAAGCAGGACTGCCTCGACCAGCTTTCGGGCCAGGACCTCAAGGACATCGAGTTCGCTCAGGCGCAGGTGCGCAACTTCGCGCAGATCCAGCGCGCCAGCATGACCGACGTCGAGGTCGAGACGCTGCCCGGGGTCGTTCTGGGACACAAGCATATCCCGGTGAGCGCGGCGGGCTGTTATGTCCCCGGCGGCAAGTACCCGCTGCTCGCATCGGCACACATGAGCGTGATCACCGCCAAGGTCGCAGGCGTGCCGCGCGTCATCACTTGCGCACCCCCGTTTGGTGGCAGGCCCGCGCCCGCGATCGTCGCGGCGCAAGTCATGGCCGGAGCCGACGAGATTTACGCACTCGGCGGCATCCAGGCGATTGGCGCGATGGCGCTGGGCACCGAAACGATCGATCCGGTCGATATGCTGGTCGGCCCGGGCAACGCCTTCGTCGCCGAGGCCAAGCGCCAGTTGTTCGGCCGCGTCGGGATCGACCTGTTCGCGGGTCCAACCGAGACTCTGGTGATCGCCGACGAGATCGGCTGCGATGGCGAACTGGCCGCGACCGACCTGCTCGGCCAGGCCGAACACGGGCCCGACAGCCCCGCTGTCCTGCTCACCACCAGCCGCAAGCTGGCCGAAGAGACGATGCGCGAGGTCGAGCGGCTGTTGCAGATCCTGCCCACCGCCGACGTCGCCCGCCGCGCGTGGGAGACTTTCGGCGAGGTGATCGTCGCCGAGGACGAGGCCGAGATGGTCCGCATCGCCGACGCGCTCGCCTCCGAGCACGTCCAGGTGATGACCCGCGACCCAGATTGGTTCCTCGCCAACATGACCAACTACGGAGCGCTGTTCCTCGGCGCGCGGACCAATGTCAGCTTCGGCGACAAAGTGATCGGTACCAACCACACGCTGCCGACGAAGAAGGCGGCGCGCTACACCGGTGGACTGTGGGTCGGCAAGTTCATCAAGACCTGCACCTACCAGCGCGTTCTGACCGACGAGGCCAGCGCGATGATCGGCGAATATTGCAGCCGCCTGTGCGCGCTCGAGGGATTTGCCGGCCATGGCGAGCAGGCCAACATCCGCGTGCGCCGCTATGGCCACCGCAACGTGCCCTACGCGGGCAAAGTCGAGCCCCAAGAACTGCCAAACCCGGTTGCTGCTTGATGGACCTTCCGCGCACGCCTTCGTTCCGGCTCGACGAACGCCGCGCGCTCGTTACCGGGGCCGGGCGCGGGATCGGGCTGGCGCTGGCCGCGGCGCTTGCCGAGGCCGGGGCTGAGGTGACGCTTGCGGCGCGCTCGGGCGACGAAATCGAAGCGGGCGCGGCTGGGATCCGCGAGGCAGGCGGGATCGCCGAGGCAGCGATGCTGGACGTATTCGATATCGCTGCGGTCGCGCGCTTCTTCGAGGTGCGACCCGCCTTCCATGTGCTCGTCAACAACGCCGGGACCAACCGGCCCAAGCCGATGACTGAGGTCAGCGAAGCCGATTACGATGCGGTGCTCGATCTCAATCTCAAGGCGGCGTTCTTCGTCGCGCAAGGTTGCGCCCGGCGGATGATTGCCGATGGCGTACCCGGCTCGCTGATCCACGTCGGCAGCCAGATGGGCCACGTCGGCGGTCCCAACCGCTCGCTCTACTGCGCATCGAAGTGGGCGCTCGAGGGCATGAACAAGGCCTTCGCGCTCGATCTGGCGGCGCATGGCATCCGCTCGAACACGATCGCGCCGACGTTCACCGAGACGCCGATGACCCGGCCCTTTTTCGAAGACCCGGCGTTCCGGAAATCGGTGTTCGAGAAGATCAAGCTCGGCCGGATTGGCAAGGTCGAGGACCTGATGGGTGCGGTGGTCTATCTGGCCGGCGATGCCGCCGGGATGGTCACCGGGACTAGCCTGATCGTCGATGGCGGCTGGACCGCCGATTGAGTATAACAACGCAGGAGGATGCACGATGTCTGATCAGGTTATGGAGAAGCCCGCCAACGCGGAAACCGGCATCGTCTCGCCGGTGCGTCTTGCCCACTTCGTCCTCCGCACATCGCGGATGAAGGAGCTCATGGAGTGGTACAAGCTGGTGCTCGATGCCGAGACCGCGTTCGCCAACGACGAGATCGGGTTCATCGCCTATGACGACGAGCACCACCGGGTCGCCTTTATCAACGTTCCCGGCCTGGCGCCGCAGCCCGCCGGAACCGTCGGTCTGCACCACGTTGCGTTCACATTCGCCACGCTGGATAATCTGCTCGGCAATTACGAGCAACTGCGCGACCGCGGGATCAAGCCCGCCTGGTGCGTCAATCACGGTCCGACGACGTCGATGTACTACGTCGATCCCGACGCCAACCAGGTCGAGTTCCAGGTCGACAATTACCCGACCGTTGAGGAAGCCGGAGAGTTTTTCTTCAGCGCCGAGTTCGCCAAAAACACCATCGGCGTCGACTACGATCCCGAGGAATTGATACGGCTGCTCCGCGCGGGCGAGGACGCCGACAAGATCAAGCTGCGTCCGCCCAGCGGCGAGCGCGGGGTGGACACCATCCCGATCCGCTAGACGGTTCGGGCCAAAGCCCTTTCCCGCCGGGCATCGCCCAGGCTTTCAAGGATCCGAAATGAAACACCCGATTGCGGCGCTGCTGCTAATCGCGGCGGCTGCCTGCGCACCTTTGCCCAAGGCGGCGAGCATCCCGCTGCCCGCTGGCGCCCGCTATGTCGCGTTGGGAAGCTCGTTCGCTTCCGGTCCGTTGTTGGGACTTCCCAAGCCAGGTTCTCTCGCGCGCTGCGCGCGATCCGCGTTGAATTACCCGACGCTTCTCGCGCAGCGGTTGGGACTGACGCTCGTCGATGTCAGCTGTGGGGGCGCCACGACCCTGCACATTCTTGGTCCGTGGAACGAGTTGCCCGCGCAGATCGATTCGGTGACCGCCGACACCCGCCTGGTGACCCTGAGCATCGGTGGCAACGATGTGGGCTATGTGGCCGGGTTGATTGCAGCGAGTTGCCGGGCTGGCGCACCGTACCGGCCCGGGCCTTGCGCGCCAAAGACGGCGCCCGCCGAGCAGGACTTCGCCAGGCTCGAGAGCAACTTGCGCGAGATTGTCCGACAGGTTGCGCTCCACGCACCGGATGCAAGATTCGTCGTGGTCCAGAACATAATGCTCGTCGCGCCGGAACCGTGCGCAGCAGTCACGATCGATCCGGCAGACGCCGCCGCGAGCCGCGCAATCGCTCTGCGCATAGCCGCGATTACTGCGAGAGTAGCCCGCGAAACCCGGACCTTTCTGTTGTCTTCCGATGTACTGTCGCGCCGGCACACCGCCTGCTCGGTCGAACCGTGGAGCAACGGCATGGCGCCAGGATACGACGGATCGAAAGGCGCACCGTGGCACCCGAACGCGGCAGGAATGAAGGCTGTTGCCGATGCACTCGCGGCGGAGCTTGGAGCGGGGTCTTCGAACCGCGCGCCCTGAAACGCGCTTAGGCGATAAAAGTGGGATGCCGTGAAAGCATCATCCGCCGCACGACATCATCTGACTAGCGAAAGCAAGCGGGTCTATCCCTCCAACTGGATCGACGGCCCTGCGTGGGACGAAGCGATAATTTGGGAGGGAAACCATGCGGAAATTTTTACTGGCGGGCGCTGCCGTCATTTCACTGACTTCGAACGGTGCGTGGGCCCAGACCGCACAGGCAGGGGTTCCAGCCGCGGACGAGGCCGACGAGCGCGAAGTGATCCTGGTGACGGCGCAGAAGCGTTCGGAAAATATTCAGGACGTGCCGATTACCATTCAGGCGCTAACTTCCGAGACGCTAGCCAAGCTAAACGTTTCTACTTTCGACGATTTCATCAAGCACCTGCCTAACGTCACCCAGGCCAGCTTCGGGCCTGGACAAAGCAACATTTACATGCGCGGCCTGTCTGTCAACAC
>JAYVRZ010000230.1:0-8607 GCA_043775965.1 Sphingomonas sp. | reverse complement strand
ACGACCGTGAAGAAGATCGCCACCACCGCGACGACGGCGACGATACCGCCGCCCGCCAGCTTCCAGCGATTGGCGGCACGAACCATCGTCGGGATCACGAGCAACAGCGCGATCAGCAACACGATCGGCGCGATCACGCGGGGGACGAGCGCCCAGGGATTGGTCCCGACTTCGCCGAACGCCCACAGGATCGTCAGGACGACGACCGCGGCATACAGCCACGCGCCGGCGATACGCTGGCGGACCAGCAGGTATCCGGAGACGGCCATCGCGATGCCGGTGATGATGTAATAGAGCGATCCGCCGAGGACCGCGAGCCACGCACCGCCGACCGCGAGCACTAGGCCGATCGCCGCGATGACGATTCCCAGCGCGATCGCCGACCAACTTCGTCGAGCATTCATAGGTTGACCCTTTCGTTGCGTGGCACCCCGCAACGAACGCTCTCCCGCCGTTCTCTGCCGCCACGTGGCGGATTAACCTATGATAACCCCTCATTGTTCCGCGCGCTGCGTTGCGTAATGCCGCCGCTTCTGCTTCGATAAGCCATGAGAACTTCCCTGCTCGCCGTCGCGCTACTCCTCCCCGCACCCGCCCTTGCCCAAACCGTCACCGGGCCGCTTACGCCGGCCGAAACCGCGCAAATAGACACGCTGGTCGCCGATGCGCTCGGGGATACCGGCGTACCCTCGGCCTCGATCGCGGTGGTGCGCGGCGGGCAGATCGTGTTCGCCAAGGCGTACGGCAAGCCGTCCGAAGCGATCCCGACCGCCGACCCGAAGCTGCCATATCAGATCGCATCGATCTCCAAGCAGTTCACCGCCGCCGCCGTCCTGCTGCTCGAGGACGAGGGCAAGCTGAGCCTCGACGACAGCGTGTCGAAATACGTCCCCGGCATCACCGGCGGCGACCGCATCACGATCCGCCAGCTTCTCAGCCACACCTCCGGGCTGCAGGATTACTGGCCGCAGGATTACAGCTTCGCAGCGATGTCGAAGCCCGTCACGCCGCAGGGCATCGTCGATCGCTGGGCCAGGAAGCCGCTCGATTTCCAGCCCGGCACGCAGTGGCAATATTCGAACACCGGCTATGTCGTCGCCGGCCTGATCGTCGAGAAGGTCGCACACCAGCCGCTGCTGAGTTTCCTCCAGCAGCGCATCTTCAAGCCGCTCGACATCCGCGCGCTCGACCAGGACAAGGCGATCGGCAAGGCCTATCCGCAAGGCTATGGCCGGTTCGCGCTCGGCCCCGTCCGCCCGGAAACGCCGAGCGCGGACGGCTGGCTCTATGCCGCGGGCGAGCTTTCGATGAGCGCGGAGGACCTTGCCAAGTGGGACGTCGCGCGGATGAACCGCACGACGTTGCCCGCCGACGACTGGGCCGCGCAGGAAACCCCGGTCAAGCTCACAGACGGATCGAGCAACGGCTACGGCCTCGGCGTCTTCACCGGCAGCACGGACGGCCGCCGCTATGTCGAGCATAGCGGCGAGGCGGTCGGCTTCTTGTCCGAGAACATCGTCTATCCTGACGACAAGGCGGCGATCGTGGTGCTCACCAACAGCTGGTTCAGCGACGCGGTCGGCCGCATCTCGAAAGGGGTGGCTAGGATCGTCCTCCCCGCGCCGGTTGCCAACGTCGAGGATGGCGCCGCGTTGAGCCGTGCGCGCACCGTCTACGACCAGCTCCGCGCCGGCACGCTCGACCGCAAGGGACTGACCGAGGACGCCAATTTCTACTTCAAGCCGGTCGCGCTCGCCGACTACAAAACGAGCCTCGGCGCTCTCGGCGAGCCGACCGCGTTCGCCCAAACCGGCAAGACCCGCTTGCGCGGCGGCTTCGTCAACCGCACCTATCGCATCACCTACCCCGACCGCACGCTCTCGCTCAGCACCTATGCCGAGCTCGGCGCGAACGGGCGGTACGAACAACTCCTGGTGGCACCTGCCGAATGACCGACTTCGCCTCGATGCTGCAACCCGATCGCGGCCAGCCCGCGCGGACGATCCATGTCGTCCACCCCGACGCCTATGACGCCTGGCTTGCCAGGCAACCGGCGCGCGTCCGCACGATGGTCGCCGCGCACCGGGTGACCGGCAAGGCGGGCGACCGCGCGGTGCTGCCGGGCGATGGCGCCGACGACTGGTCGATGCTGCTGGTCTGCAACGAGGCGGTGACGTCGCCGTGGCGGATCGCGTCGCTCGGCGCGTCGCTGCCGGCGGGGACATACCGGCTCGCGGACGGTCCGGTCGGCGCGGCGGGGCTCGGCTGGCTTCTCGCCCAGCATAGCTTCACCCGCTACGTGAAGCCCGATCCGGTCGGCGCCCGGGTGCTTCTCACCGGCGACGCCGCGCATATCGACGAGACCGTGCGCCTCGCCGAAGCCACCGCGATGGTCCGCGATCTCGTCAACACCGGCGCGTCCGACATGGGCCCCGCCGACCTCGAGGCCGCCGCCGAAACGCTCGCCAAACGCCACGGCGCGACCGTCATCGTCACGCGCGGCGAGGCGTTGGCGACCGGCTATCCGATGATCCACGCGGTCGGCCAGGCCGCGAGCAAGGACCGCGCGCCCCGGTTGATCGAACTCGAATGGGGCGACCCCGCGCACCCCCGTATCGCACTCGTCGGCAAGGGCGTCTGCTTCGATACCGGCGGGCTCGACATCAAGCCGTCCGCGGGCATGCGGCTGATGAAGAAGGACATGGGCGGCGCCGCGCACGCACTCGCGCTGGCGAGCCTGGTGATGGCGGCCAGGCTCCCGGTCCGGCTGCACCTGCTGATCCCCGCCGTGGAGAATGCGATCGCCGGCAACGCCTTCCGCCCCGGCGACGTGCTCAAGACCCGCAAGGGCCTGACGGTCGAGAATACCAACACCGACGCCGAGGGCCGCCTCGTCCTCGGCGACGCGCTCACCAAAGCCGGCGAAAGCAAACCCGACCTGATCCTCGACTTCGCGACGCTGACCGGCGCCGCGCGCGTCGCACTCGGCCCGGACCTGCCGCCGCTGTTCACCGACGACGAGACGCTGGCCGCCGACCTGCTCGCGGCCGGCATCGCGCACGGCGACCAGATGTGGCGACTGCCGCTATGGGACGGCTACGACGAGATGCTGAAGTCCGACGTCGCCGACATGGTCAACGCGCCCGATGGCAGTTTCGCCGGCGCGGTCACCGCCGCACTGTTCCTCCGCCGGTTCGTGCCGAAGGGCACGGCCTGGGCGCATCTCGACGTGTTCGCCTGGCGTCCTTCGCCTAAACCGGGGCGTCCGAAGGGTGGCGAAGCGTACGCCCTCAGGGCATCGTTCGCGATGCTGGCACGGCGCTACGGGCGCTAAGGTCGGCTTAGCTATAACGACCGTCATCCCCGTGAAGGCGGGGACCCATATCCTCTGACGGTGGCGAGTTTTTCGCCAGGCCAGCCAATATAGGTTCCCGCCTCCGCGGGAATGACGGCGTAGATTACGCGGTGGGAACTTACCCCGTCGGCGCGTCTACCCCGCGGCAAACTGCCCGAACGGCAGCAGCTTGTCCGCCAGCGCCTTGGTCGCGCTGGTGTCGCCCGCCCGCAACGGCACCAGCACGGCGATCGCCGCACGCCGCACGAAGCCGTCGATCGCGGTCGGCGTCGGTGCCTTGCTCGCGGTTTCCAGCAAAGTCCGCCCGCGCGCGTCGGTCGGGTCCAGTTCCAGCCGCAGCAATCCGGCAAGCCCCGCGAACATCGCGCGATTGCCGCCCATCGCCACCGACCGGTCCAGCGCCTCGAACCCGGTCGCCTTCTGCGCGCCCGCCACCGCACGCCCGACAAACCGCCCCAGCTTCGCGATCACCCCGACATGCCACGCGCCAAGCGCTGCCTGCGCCTCCGCATTCCGGGGAAAGCGTGCGACCAGCGACTCATACTGCTTGCGCGCGAGGATCGCCTGCCCGCGGTTACCAAGCAGCTTGGCGCGGTACCCGTTCGCCATCGCCTGCACGACCGCGGCATCCTGATCGTTGGGCGCGCGGTTAAGCGCCTGCCCAGCCACCGCCGCGGCCTTTTCGATCCGCGCCAGCGCCACGCTGCGGTCGCGGTCGACGAACCCGGCCTGCGTCAGCAATTCGCGCGGCGTCTCCGCCCGTACGGGAACTGCGCAGACCGCTGCGCACAATGCCAGCGAGGCGCCTAAGCTACCGGGAAACAACCTGGTCATGGGACCCTCACATTTCGCGCCACGTCGCCGAACAACGATCGATCCGTCGATTCGGCCCGATTCATCATAAGACTGGTGCGTTTACCGGGACTTAACGCAAGTCATCAAAGTCCCGCCGCGGCCTGGACGATCGGCACGAATTTCTCCGCGGTCAGGCTTGCCCCCCCGACGAGCGCGCCATCGACGTTCGGCGTCGACAGGATCGCCGCCGCGTTCGCGCCCGTTACCGACCCGCCGTACAGGATCCGCACGCCCGCCGCCGCATCGCCGATCAGCATCCGCAGCTTGGCGCGCGCGATCGCGTGGATCGCGGCGATCTCGTCCAGCGTCGGCGTGCGGCCCGTGCCGATCGCCCAGCGCGGTTCATAGGCGAGCGTGAACCAGCTCCCGTCGGCATTGTCCGGCACCGACTTCTCGATCTGCGCCTGTACCACGCGTTCGGCGCGGTCGGCATCGCGCTCGGCCTCGGTCTCGCCGCAGCACAGGATCACGTTCAGACCCTGGCGACGCGCCGCCGCCGCCTTCGCCCAGGCATCGTGGCTGGTCTCGTGCTGGTCCGCGCGCCGCTCCGAATGGCCGACGATCGTGAAACTCGCGCCGACCTCCTTGACCATCGCCGCCGATACGCAGCCGGTATGCGCGCCGCTATCCGCCTCGTGCACGTCCTCCGCGCCGATCGCGAGCGATGGCACCCGCTCCGATGCCGCCGCGATCAGGGTGAACGGCACCGCGACCGACACGTCGATCCCCGGCGCAGCGCTCGCCGCCGCCGCGATCGTATCGAGTTCGGCCAGCGCCGCGCGCGACCCGTTCATCTTCCAGTTTCCTGCAACCAGCTTGCGCCGCATCGTCGTCTCCCAATTATTTTGCCTAGCGATAGCGCAGCACTCGCCGTGCACAACCCCCGTGCATCGTGGTGCGCCCGACGACACGCGGCTCGACCCGACTTGAAGAGCCGCGACAGCCCCCGTAAAGCAACCGCGTTCTATCCCTGACGATCGGCTGTCCATGCTCGCTTTCTTCCGCCGCCTTACCCATTCGAAGGTCGGCGTGATCATCACCTTCCTCGTGCTGGGCGTCATCGCGCTCGCGTTCGCGGCAGGCGACGTCACGGGGCTCAGCTCGATGACCGGCGGCGCAGGGATCACCGGCGGCGATGTCGCCAAGGTCGGCAAGGCCGAGGTCACCGCGAACCAGCTCAAGACGCAGGCGCAGACCGAACTCGAGGGCTTCCGCCAACAGCAGCCGACGCTCGACATGGCGACCTTCGTCAACCAGGGTGGCTTCGACGGCACGCTCGACCGGATCGTCTCGAGCATGGCGCTCGAGCAGTTCGGCCGTGCGCAGGGCATGGTCGTCAGCAAACGCGCGATCGACGGACAGATTGCGAGCATCCCGTCGCTGCAAGGTCCGACCGGCAAGTTCGACGAGAATCTCTATCGGCAGATCCTGGCGCAGCGCAAACTGACCGACGCGCAGATCCGCAGCGATATCGAGCGTGACACGTTCGCACAGCAGCTCACCATCCCGAGCACGGGCGCGACGCAGGTGTCGGACCAGCTCGCGCTGCCCTACGCCTCGCTGCTGCTCGAGAAACGCACCGGCACGATCGGCTTCATCCCGACCGCGGCCGTCCCCGCCGGCCCGGCGCCGAGCGATGCGGACCTCGCCGTTTTCTACAAGCGCAACATCGCGCGCTACACCGTCCCCGAGCGTCGCATCGTCCGCTATGCGATCGTCACGCCCGAGCAGGTGAAGGCGCAGGCGGTTCCGACCGACGCCGAGATCGCCAAGACCTATCAGCAGGATCGCGCGCGCTACGCCGCGACCGAGAAGCGCACGATCACGCAGGTCGTCGTCGCCGACCAGGCCGGCGCCACCGCGCTTGCCGCCAAGGTGAAGGGTGGCGCAAGCCTCGCCGACGCCGCGCGCGCCGCCGGGCTCGAAGCCTCGACCCAGACCAGCGTCGAAAAGGCCGCTTATGCCGGCACGAGCTCGCCGCAAGTCTCCGACGCAGTATTCTCTGCTGCCGACGGCGCGGTGATCGGCCCTGTCCGCACGCAGCTCGGCTGGGTCGTCGCCAAGGTCGACAAGGTCGAGAAGGTCGCCGCGCGCTCGCTCGACCAGGTGCGCGCCGAGATCGCCGCCGCACTCGGCATCCAGAAGGCCGCGCAGGCGCTGTCCGACATCCACGACAAGATCGACGATTCACTGTCGAAGAACGCGACGTTCGACGAGGTCGTCGCCGACCAGAAGCTGCAGGCGGTCACCACGCCGGCGCTGGTCGTGAGCGGTGCCAACCCCGACGATGCCGCCAGCCAGCCCAATCCGGCGATCGCGCCGCTGGTCGCCGCCGCATTCCAGGCGGTCGATGGCGACGGACCGCAGCTCGTCCAGCTCGGCACCGACGGCGGGTTCGCGGTCGTCGCACTCGGCCGCGTCGTTCCCGCCGCGCCGCGCCCGCTGGCGCAGGTGCGTGCGGCCGTGCTCCGCGACGTGACCGCCGATCGCTCGCGCCAGGCCGCGAACCGCGTCGCCCGCGAGGTGCTGGCGCGGATCAACAAGGGCATGCCGATCGCGCAGTCGCTCGCGCTTACCAAGCTGCCGATCCCGGCGCCGCGCCCGCTGACTGCGTCGCGCGCGCAGATCGCCGCCAACCCGCGCGGCGCGCCCCCGGCACTCGCGCTGATGTTCAGCATGGCCCCGAACACCGCCAAGACCCTCGCTGCGCCCGACGACAGCGGCTGGTTCGTGATCAAGCTCGACAGCATCGCCAGAGGTAACGCCACCGGTAACGCTGCGGCGATCAAGGCCGCTCGCAGCGACATCGGCCGTTCGGTCGGTCGCGAATATGTCGAACAGTTCGCCAAGGCGGTCCGCGCCGATGTCGGCGTCAAGACCAACGCCAGCGCGGTTGCCCGCGTCCGGGCCGACCTGCTCGGCCAGGGCGGCTCGGGCAACTGATCCGGGCATGAGCGCGCGTGAAGCTCTCGCCGCCGGGCGTCCCGCGCTCGTCTGGCGCCGCCAGGTCGCCGATACGGAGACGCCGGTCGCCGCCGCGCTCAAGCTCATCGAGCCGGGCCGCGGCGACTTCCTGCTGGAATCGGTCGAGGGCGGATCGACGCGCGGCCGCCACAGCCTGATCGGGCTCGCACCCGATCTCCTGTTCCGCGCGCATGGCCACGCCGCCGAGATCAACCGCCACTGGGCGACCGATCGCGACACGTTCGAGCCCTGTCCCGTGCCGACGCTCGACGCATTGCGCGCGCTGGTCGCGGAATGCCGGGCCGATGTGCCCGCCGAGCTGCCACGTGCGCTAGCCTGCCTGGTCGGCTATTTCGGCTATGAGACGATCGGGTTGGTCGAGAGCCTGCCGCAGCCTTCGGTCGATCCGCTCGGCCTGCCCGACATGATCTTCGTGCGGCCGACGGTCGTGCTGGTGTTCGACCGGTTGACCGACGCGCTGCACCTCGTCGCACCCGCCTGGCCCGATCCGTCGCGCGATCCGGACGCAATCGTCGCCGAGGCGAAAGACCGTCTGGACTCGGTCGCGGCCAAGCTCGCGAGCACGCCGGTTCCCGCACCGGTCCGCGCCGACGTCGCCGATCCCGTCTACACGCCGGCTTTGCCCGAGGGTCGCTACGGCGAGATGGTCGCCGCCGCGAAGGACTATATCCTCGCCGGCGATATCTTCCAGGTGGTGCTGGCTCAGCGCTTCAGCACGCCGTTCGCGCTGCCGCCGTTCGAGCTCTACCGGTCGCTCAGGCGGATCAACCCGTCGCCGTTCCTGTATCATCTCGACCTGCCCGGTTTCGCGCTGATCGGGTCAAGCCCCGAGATCCTGGTGCGCGTCCGCGACGACGAAGTGACGATCCGCCCGATCGCCGGCACCCGGCCCCGCGGCAAGACCGCCGCCGAGGACGAGGTCAACCGCATCAGCCTGCTCGCCGATCCCAAGGAGCGCGCGGAACATCTGATGCTGCTCGATCTCGGCCGCAACGATGTCGGCCGCGCGTCTTCGCCGGGATCGGTGCGGGTGACGGCGAGCTACGGCGTCGAGTTCTACAGCCACGTCATGCACATCGTCTCGAACGTCGTTGGCACGCTGTCGCCCGACAAGGACGCGCTCGACGCGCTGTTCGCGGGCTTCCCGGCGGGCACGGTCAGCGGCGCGCCAAAGGTCCGCGCCTGCCAGGTCATCGCCGAGCTCGAACCCGAGCGTCGCGGCGCCTATGCCGGCGGCGTCGGCTATTTCTCGCCCGACGGCTCGATGGATTCGTGCATCGTGCTCCGGACCGCGGTGGTGAAGGACGGCACGATCCACGTCCAGGCCGGCGCCGGGATCGTCGCCGACAGTGAGCCCGAATACGAACAACGCGAATGTGAGGCAAAGGCCGGTGCGCTGATTGCCGCGGCGC
>JAYVRZ010000229.1:0-7472 GCA_043775965.1 Sphingomonas sp. | reverse complement strand
CGATGCACGGACTCGGTGTAGCCGGCGTTGTTGGCCCGGATGTAATAGTGACTCTGCGCGTCCGGATTCCAGTCTAGTTCGCCGCCGAAACCGAAGCGGCGGCGATTATAGGTGTAGCGGCGGAGATCTAGCGCATCGAGGATCCTGTCACCGGGCGTCCCCGGCTGAACGGCATCAAGCAGACCGGGCTCGACGTCGTCGAAGCCGCGCTTGTCGGTGTGAAAAGAACCGGTGAGCACGATCGCGAACTGTTGGCCTGGTCCGAACGCGGTGCCGGTCGCGGCCTCGCCGAGGAAGACCTGGGCGTTCTTGTGCGCGTTCTGATAGCCGCCGCCGATCGTGCCTTCGAAGAACGGATGGGTCAGGCCGACCGCGGTACGCGGGGTCAGCTCGACCGAGCCGCCTAGCCCTTCGGCCTCCTGGTCGGGCAGCCCGGTCTTGCGGACGACGAGCCGGTCGACGGCGCCGATGGGGACGGTGTCAAGTTCCACCGCGCGGCCGCCGCCGCCGAAATAGGTGCCGCCAGGCTGGGTGTTCAACAGTGTCACGCCGCCGAACGTGGTGCCGTTCAAATTGCCGTCGATACCGCGAATGTTGACGAAGCGGCCTTCACCGGTGTCGATCGCCAGGCTCACGCCCGGGATGCGCCCGAGTGCTTCAGCGGCGTTGAAATCGGGGTATTTGACGATATCCTCGGCGGCCTGGACATTGACCAGGTTCGGCGCCGCCTTTTCCTCGGCGCGCGCGTCCTTCGATGCACGGGTCCCGGTGACGACGATGTCCCTGCTGTCGGATTGTGGCGACGGAGCCGGGGTCGTTTGGGCTTGCGCGCCAAGCGGCGCGAGGGTTGCGATCGTTGTCGAGAGAAGCACCATCGTTCGGATGTTCATGACCGAAATTCCCCACTCTTTGCGCAAGACGGTCTGGTCAGCAGCGCCATTTCGACGTTCCTGCGCCGCATCCCGGTGGGGCAGTAATGTTACACCTTTCGGACTTGAGGGCTTGTTTGCGATACGTTGGCAAGATACAATCTAGGCGCCGGTGATTCATCGCCACCGTTATGCAGGCAAGACCAGGACTCAGCCTGACCGCCGCGACTGGTTCGAAAAACCGGTCACCGGGAAAGCGGAAAGCGGCCATGGCCAGGGCTGCTGCCCGGGGAATCGCCTCGATACGGCGGCAACAGCAGCATTGGATACAGTGCTATCGTCACAAGGAGCGCCTCGACGTTCCGATCGGAGCAGGACAGAAGCCTACCGACTTGCAATGGTTCCCGCTCGTCGAGAATTCGCCTTCGTCGCACAACGCCACATCTTCAACTGCTTGGCCGGTCCAATCGGATGAATAGCTCGTCGATCAATCGGGTGAGCTTCCGCACGCACGCGGCGCGAATTGGGGCCCGTGGATTGTCATCAAGTCCGCGGGATTTGAGCGCTGCAATTCTGCGATATCAATGGAGCTGCCTCTTAGCCAGCGATCGACATCCTGGCGCTTCAGCACCACCGGGAGAGATTGGTGGCGGACCGCATCGTTTGATTCAGAGGTTACAATCGCGCATCCCCGTTGCGACGTGGCACCATGGCAAATTCCCGCGACGGCGAAAACCGCCTCGTTGGCGACGGTATACCATCGTTGCCCCTTCACGTGATTGCGGCCATCGGATCCTACCAACCGACGTGTCCTGGGCTCACGAAACTCAAGAAACGGAACCACGCACCGATTGCCCGGGTCACTCGCCAAAGAGCGCCACCTACGCGCCTTTAAGCGCACGCAGGTGAGGGCTGAGCTCGGGCCATGGTTCATCAAGCCCCAATGCATTGCGTCCAGCCCCAGCTCCCCATCGAGATCGGAGATCACGCCGACCGGGGCCTGCGGGAAGACTTCGTTGACGGCGGCCAGCGAGGTGGCTGCAATTGACCGCCAACTGAGCCCAAACATCTGCGCCAGAAGATCCCAATCGGCGCTCGTGCGTCCACCACTGCCTATCAAGGGGTCAGCCCTTCCCGACCCGGAGCGAGTATGGTTTTCGCTTCAATTGGCGGCAAGTTCGGCACGTGCCGCCGCGATGCGCGCGGCGAGGCGGGGATCAGTGAAGAGTCGCGACGCGACCATCGTCCCAATGACATGGCTCGCTTCGGTATCCGAGGGGAAATGGACCCCACAAATTTCGCGACTGAGCGCATAGTCCCGCGCCCGCGCCAGGATCGCCGGCGCTTTCTGGGGCACGAGCTGGGCGAGCGTCCACCCCACTGAATAGCCCAGTCCGGAATGGCCGCTGGGGTAGCTCCCGACTGCGTTCTTGCCCTTGCCCGCATCGCAATTCGGCAAGCTCGGGTCGATGCCCCAGGGGCGGATGCGCGCGAAGTGACGCTTTGCTAGATCGACCGTTAGGTCAGTGTCGTTCTGGATCGTGCGCAGCAGGGCCCAGGTGGCAGGAAGATCGGCCAGGCGGCGACCCATTACCTGGTCGAAGATCGACGGATCCTCATGCGCATCGTCCCACCGCGCCTGCTCCATCCGTTCCGGGGAAGCGGCGGCGACGATCTTGCGGACCTGCGTCAGCTCGATCGCCTCGGCGACCGAACCCTTCACCGGCGGCGCCGGGAGCAGCTGATCGGGCAGAACCGTGGCCGGATCGATCAGCTCGAAATGCTTGCGCGGCGCGGCGACCGGCACCGGGTGGGGTGCCGGCGCCGCCTGGGGCAGCTCGAGTGTCAGCGCCAGGACGGCAAATATCGGCATCAGCTTGTCCTTATTCGATCGTCACTGTCCTAGAATTTGAAGCGCACCTGCGCCTCATAGCTGCGGCCCGGCTGGAAGAAATAAAGCGGTGTTGTTGGACTGGTGGAGCTCCCAATCTTGGTCGTCGATTGGTCGTCGAACACGTTGTAGACGGTCACGCCAACTCCGACCGGCCCGAAATAATATGTGCCCGAAGCGATGCCGCCGCTGTACGGCGCGATCCGCACCGCATTGCCCGCATCCGCATATTGGCGGCCGGTGAACTTGTGGAGGTAACTGATCTTCAGGTTCTTGCTGTTGTACACCAGACCGGCGAGTGCGGTGTAGTTGGGCGCTTGGGTAAGCCAAAGCTTGGTCGAATCGTCGTTCTTGGCACTATTGAGCGAGCCATTCACGATCCCGGTCAGGTGCGGCAAGAACTGATAGCTGACCTGGGCTTCGACGCCCTTGTAGATTGCCGGCGTGCCCGAGGTAGTGGTGTTGCCGGTCGAGGGATCGACCGAGGTCGAGTTGCTCGCCTTGATGTAATAGATATCGGCATCGATGTTGAGGCGGTCGCCGGCATAGACGGTGCCGAACTGATAGTTGGTCGTCTTGGTCGGCTGCAGGTTGCAATTGCCGCCTGAAAGCGCGCCGGTCGAGCACTTCACCCCGCCCGCGCCGTCTGGAATTACCGCCTCGAGGCTGTCTGCGAGCTGCGGCACCAGGAAGCCCTTGGCGAATTGCGCGTAAAAGGACCAGTTCGGCTGCGCCAGGAAATTGGCGGTGAAATAGGGCAAGGTCGGCTTGTAGGAATCCTGCGCCTGGATGCCGACGCGCGCGCTCTGCGAGGCGATCGGCGTATTGATGTCGCGGGTGAAGTTCTGCACCTTCACGCCAGGCGTCAGCGTCAGCCGGTTGTCGAACAGTTTGAAGTTGAACTCGCCAAAGCCCTGGATCTGCTGCCAGCCGGTATATTCGTCATAGGCGACATAGGTCGGCACCAGCGTGCCGTCGAGTTGCACGTTGAGCCCCGCGGTGCTGGAGTTGCGGTTATAGTCGTAATAAGCCGTCATCCCCGCGAAATCGAAGTTGCGATATTTGAACACGCCTGCTGCTGACGCCGCGCTGAGATCGTAGCTGTAGCGATAGCGGTGCGAACTCGACGATTCATACCAGATGCCGATCTTGCCGATGCCGATCGGCGTCTTGAAATCGAGCTGCGCGATATCGCCATAGTTCCGATACTGGTTGACCTTGGTATAGCCCGGAATGTCACCATTCTTGAGGGTCAGCACACCGCCCACGTTAAGCGTGGACCTGCACGATTTGTCGGTCGGGCTAGTCAGGCAGGCGACGGTTGATGACTGCGTCGAGACGGTGAAGTTCTTGTAGAAATAGGTGTACGCCTTGTCGTCGAAGCTGATCCAGTCGTTCAGCTGTATCTGAAGCCGCGCGATCTCGAAGTCGGTCGTCTTGTTGGTCCAGTTGAAGTCGTGGCGCGCATTCGGCCAGGGCGTGCCGGCGAAGCGCGGTTCGTTGACATCGACCAGACCGAATTGCTTGCCGTACATGCCGACCTGCGATGTCGCGAGGCAGGCGCTGCCGTCGCTCGGCACGCCCGTCGGCACACCGGCGGCGACCAAAGCTCCGGTACAGGTGACGCCATTATTGTCCGACTGGTCGTAAAAGTCCTGGTTGTAGCTGCTCAGGAAGCTCAGCTTGGCAGTGTCGCCGAGCGGTTTCTCGATCTTGATGAAGCCGTTGGCGAACCAGGCCGGCGAGGCGGTCAAGGCGCCCTTGGTGTCCTTGTACTCACCGATCGCGATCACCTTGTGGCCGCCGAGCTTGTCGATCGACCCGGACTGCAGCGTAAGGCGGCCGAGATAGGTGCTGTAGCTGCCATAGACCGCCTGCGCGTCGATCCCGGCCTTGTCACTCAGTTCGCGCGAGACGATGTGGACGTTGCCGCCAAAGCTCGCCTGCCCAAGATCGGTCGCGCCGCCCGGGCCGCGATCGACGATGATGCGCTCATAGGTCCCGGTCGGGAAATAGGCGGTCGAGTGGTGTGTCGGGTTGTTGGTATCGCCGAACGGGATGCCGTCATAGGTAACATTGAAAAAACCGTCCTGGAAACCGCGCAGGACGGTCTTCGATTCACTCAGCCCCGGACCATTGCCGTTGCTGGTGCCGGAGGCACCTGGCGTAAGCAGGATGACGTCCGAAATGTCCGCCGTCGGTGGGACTGAATTCTCGATGATCGACCGGCTGACGATCGCCTGCGGTTCGGTCGTGTGGATGGACGCCGTGATCGGCGTTTCGGCGTTCACTTTCGTGCCGGTGACGACAATATCGTCAGAGTTGCGAATCCCGGTGCTGGCCGGAGGTATCTCCTGCGCCTGCGCCGCCGAAGCGCTGAGCGCGGCAAGCATAACCGACGTCAGGGCGCTCGCCTGAAAGAGGCGCGCCCGCGAAGTCTTCGTCGTCATAGAATCGTCCCCCAACAGCCGTGGTCGGCACGTGCCGCATTATGGGACGCCGATGGCACTTTTGTTTCACATTCGTTTCAATTGCGAGGTTGGGGAAATGTAATCATGACTGTCGGTGCCATGGCGACAATGTTGCGCTCCGATGCCGACAGGAGTGCGTTTGTCGTTCGTCTCCGTCCGAAAACCTTTGACACGTCTGAATTGCTTTTTCCGGTCCGTTCGTGACTGCCGGCACCGCAATCAGATCGCAGCTATTTCAGGGTGCTTGCCTGCGCGTTGTGGCAGCCAAAGAACGCAAAGAATGATGAAGACAGCGAGCGCGGCCGAGGCAAGAGGCCGGCTGAAATCCATCCCGCCCTTGTCATGCGGCTTGTCGAGCAAATCTCCAACCGTCGCGCCCAACGGTCGCGTCAGGATGAACGCCACCCAGAACAGGAACACACGCGAGACGCGCGTCCAGAAATACAGGGCGACCAGCACGAGCAGCAGCGTGGCGAACACGATCGCGCCGCCCTCGTAGCCAAGCCCGGTGGTATCAGCGATCCAGTCGCCGAGAGCGGTGCCGAGAGTTTGCGAAAAGGTGATCGTCACCCAATAGAAGATCTCCGCCTTTGGTGTGCGGACTGTATCGACTGACACCGAACCCACCGACCGATGCCAAAGGGCGAGTGCCCCCAAAAGGCAGGTGAGCAGCAGGGCGGAACCACCGGCATAGCCGATGCCGAGCGAGCGATCAGCGAAGTCAGCCAGCGTCGTGCCAGCGGTGGTGGAGGCGATGATCGTTGCCCAGTAGAGGAAGGGGTGGAACCGTTTGGCGCTGATCTGCCACCAGGCGAGGCCAACGAGCAGAGTGGCAAATATTGCGGTCCCCGCCAGGTAGCCCAGCTTCATCGACATTGTCACCGTGTCGCCACCGGTCTCGCCAAGTGTCGTGGCGGCGATCTTGATGATCCAGAAAGTCAGCACGACCTCGGGTACCTTGCTCGCAGGCTCGTGCCTCGGCTGGCTCTCATTCATTGTCGCTCCTCGCTGTCAGCGGCCGTCCGTTCGGAATTTCTTGAAGCAAACGAACACTGCCGCCCAGGCGACCCCCCCCGAGCGCCAGCGCATCGTAAATCGTCGTTCATCGATCAGTCGGCGTTGGGACCTTCGGCGCCATTTTCGAGCACCTTGCCTGTCCGTGCGTCGACGCCGACCTCGAACGTCTTGCCATTGCTCTTGATGTCGAACGAGTAGCGCAGTCCGGTGCCGCCCTTTTCCTTTTCGAGTTCCTGGTCGGTGATGACGCCGGGACGCGCGGCGAGAGCGGTGGTACGAGCCGCCGAAAGAGTTACTTTTGCCGTTGGCGCAAGGCTTGCGCCCTTGAGGACGTGGCGTGCGGGGGCCGCCGAGGCACCGGCCGCGGCGAGCATTGCAACCGCGGTCAGATAGATGAGCTTACGCATGATAATCTCCCGAAAAAGGCAAAACGCCTTGGGCATCGAGATAGGCCGTCGCGTGTTCGCTGAACCTGAGGCGAAGATTAGGAATTGCTAACTTGTCGAAACGGTCGATCGTCCACCTGTGAAAGGAGCGTGCTCCAATTGCGGCACGAAAAGGACGGCGACGTGAAAATCCTGCTGCTGGAAGATGACAAGGAGGTGCGCGAGCATGTGCGCCGACTGCTTCAGGCCGCAGGTCACGTGGTGGACGAATGCGCATCCGGCCCCGACGCGATCTTCCTCGGCACCAGCAACAGTTACGCGGTCCTTATCCTGGACCGCATGGTGCCGGGGATCGATGGCCTTGGCGTCCTCAAGGCCCTGCGTGCCGCTGGCATCCACACGCCCGCGCTGTTCCTGACCGCGATGGACAATATTGATGACCGTGTCGAAGGCCTGGAAACCGGGGCGGACGACTATCTCGTCAAGCCTTTCGCCGGAACCGAACTGCTCGCACGGGTCGGTGCATTGGGGCGACGGCCGCCGGTAGCCGAGACCGTCACGCGGCTGGTGGCCGCGGACCTCGAGGTCGATCTGCTCAAACGCGCCGTGACACGCGGTGGGATTCGCATCGACCTCCAGCAGCAGGAGTATAAGCTTCTGGAATATCTCATGCGGCATGCAGGTGAGATCGTGACCCGTACAATGCTGCTCGAAAATGTCTGGTCGTTTCATTTCGACCCCGGGACCAATTTGATCGAAAGCCATATGAGCCGGCTTCGCGCCAAGGTTGATCGCGGGTTCGACCGGAGCCTGATCCATACCGTGCGGGGTGCCGGAT
>JAYVRZ010000228.1:0-6381 GCA_043775965.1 Sphingomonas sp. | reverse complement strand
CCGCCCCCAGCCGTGTCGCGTCGCGGGGTAGGCGATGATGTCGGGCGTGCCGTCCTCGAACACCAGCCGTGCGCCGACCACCAGCCGGAAGTCGACCGGCGGCATTGCCATTCCGAGCAGCCCGTCGCGCCCCTTCTTCAACGCCAGATGTGCGCGGACCACGCCGGCGACGGTGTTGCGGTCGGCGATGCCGATCCCGCTGAGCTTCAGCTCGACCGCGTGGCCGACCATCGCGCCGGCATCGCTCGCGCCGTCGAGGAACGAGAAATTGGTTGCCGCGACCAGTTCGGCGAACCGCGTCATGGCGACCCCGGATCGCTCACGCGAACACGCCGTGGAGATACCAGCGTGGCGCCTCCACCTCGGAATACAGGCCGTGGCGGAAGATCCAGAAGCGGCGGCCGCGGCGGTCCTCGATCCGGTAGTAATCGCGCGTCGGGATATCCTGGCGCCGCCACCATTCGCCGGCGATCCGCTCGGGACCCTCGCTATGCGCCACGTCGTGCACGGTGCGGCGCCAGCGGAAGCGGTGCGGGGGGCCATCGGGGACCTCGGCCATCATCGATTCGATCGGCTGCGGCGGATCGAACAGGTAGATCGGGCGCAGCGGCGGTTCGCCGGTTTCGGGCGCGACCCACGGCGTCGGGGCAGGGGCCTCGGCGGCGGGCAGCATGAGCTCGGCCTGTTCGGGAATATGACTGTCGCGCGCCGAAAACCGCCGCACCCGTGCCCGTCCCAGCCGCGTGCCGAGCTGGTCGACGAGCTGCGCGACCTCTCCCTTCTGCGCCTCGCCGCCCTCGAGTTTCAGCTGCGACGCATCCAACCTTTCCGCGAGCGCCACATCCAAACGGACAAGATCGTACCCAAACCCTGGGTCGAGAGGATCGGCGAGGCTGTCGATCCGCTCGCGGAACAGCCGCATCAACAGTGCGACGTCGCGCGTCGGCTGGCCGGTCTCGATCCGCAGCCGCTGGACGAGTCCATCGGCACGGAAAAGCCGCACTTCCCACCGCCGCCCGCCTTCGTGACGCTCGGCCAGCTGTTCGGCAGCTTCGGCAGCGAGCTCCGCGATCACCTCCAGCGCATATTCGGTGCGCGCGATCGGCTCGGCGAAGCGGCGTTCGACACCGATCTTCACCACTGTGCGACGCGCGACGATCGGCCCCTTCACGCTGCCGTCGAGCCGGCGGATCATCATCGCCGCCTCTTCGCCGAACCGCGCGGCGATCGTTGCCAGCGGCCGCGCCATCACGTCGCCCACCGTCTTCAGCCCGGCCCGCGACAGCGCGGTCGTGGCATCCTCGTCGAGCCCGAGCGCCGCCACCGGTAACCGCTTCACCGCACGCTTTTCATCCGGCGCTGGCGCCCCCGCATAGCGCGCCAACGCCCGAGCGGTATCGGGCGTGTCGCCGAACGCATGCCGCACCAGCACACCCCGTCGTGCGAGCCGCTCCTCCAGGTCCGCGGCGAGCCGGCGTTCGCCTTCGAACTCGTGCACGCACCCGGCGATGTCGAGGATCAGCCCGTCGGGCTCGTCGAGCGCGACCGATGGCGTATAGCGCTGGCACCCGTCGGCCAGCCGCTCGAGCCATTCGTGATCGGCATGCGCGTCGTGATCATAGACCTCCAGTTCCGGCACCTGCGCCCGCGCGTCCGCCAACGTCAGCCCGGGGACGAGTCCGGCGCGCATCGCCTCGCGGTCGAGTGCCTTCAGACGGATTCCGCCCGACACCGTCTCGACGAACGCGATCGGTACGTCAGCCCGTCCGACGAACAGATGCGGCCGCATCGTCCGCAACCGCTCGATCGGCAGCCACGGGAACACCAGCGCCAGGTAGCGTCTCGGAATTGCCAAGTTCGAAGGCGGTCTTGTCGAAGGCGGTCTTGTCGAAGATGTACGCGTCACGGTCCCACTCCACGCGCCAGCGAAGCCCGGCCTGGCCTCCGCGTCGACGCAGCAATTCGATATCGAAGGCAGGTTTGCCCGGTGCGTCGGCCTCCAGCGGTCGCGAGCGACACGCGGCGACTCGCCAGCGCGATGCGGCGGCACTCGGAACCGGCTCCGCACCCACGCGCAGACTGAGGATCGTCACGCCCGAGGCTTCGGCGGCCAGCATCAGCCGCCGCGTCGCGGTCAGGTCGATCCCCGCCGCGCGGCCCCAGGATTCCATTATCAGCGTGCCGAGCCCGTGGCAGCGCGCGGCGTCGGCGGCGGCACGCAACAGGCTCGCCTCGTCGTCGACCAGCCCAAGTACCAGCGACGACACGTCGAGCCCCATCTCGACCAGCCCGGTCGCGTGCAGCCGCCCGCCCTGACGCTCGCTCGCCTCGGTCCTGAGCCACATCACCGGCGCCGCGCGCGCCGCCAATATCGTTGCGATCGCGAATCCCGCGCCACTCGCCGAATCGTCGACCGTCGCGAAAACCTCGTGCAACTGCGCCGCCGCCATGCCCTGCGTCAGCCACGCATCGACCGGGCGATCGTCGCCTTGCGTCGGTATCCCGGTCGCGGCGATCCGCTTCAGGCGGGCGATAAGGGCGGACGACTCGTTCACAACTGTTCTTGTAATGTTCTATTGGTGGAGTCGCCAAGCGGAATCTCGCATCGGCCCCGCGGCATTGTGCAGCGCACGACAAGCGCGTCCTATTTCACGCCAAAGGTGAAAAGGTGCTTGCCGTCCCCGAAACCCCGGGCTAACAGCGCGCCTCACCCAGTCACCGTGTCGCTTTAGACCGGAGACATAGGCGCCAGAGCGGGCGTAGCTCAGGGGTAGAGCACAACCTTGCCAAGGTTGGGGTCGAGGGTTCGAATCCCTTCGCCCGCTCCAGTTTTTCCTGTCATCGGGAAGGGCTGACTACCGTCGGAACGGCGGTTTAGCGTCAATGGTGCTCCCACATAGCGTCTGCGCGATCCGTTACGGTGGCTAAGGTCCAGCAGATACTCGGAGCACGTTACAGCGTTCACGCGATCGACAGGCTCCACCTTGTCGAAAATGGGGCGTCTCTCGCGGAAGTCCGTGATCGCTCGATACTTCAATCTCCAATGTGCACACTTCAGAATGCCGCGTCTCCGGCCGGCGTCGCCGCCCGCTCGTAGGTCAAGCACTTCATGCCTTCCCGCGACTTGCGCCATGGCCTATGCGATGTTGGACTAAGCGCCACAGCGGCAGGTGTTGCCGCTCATCCGCTCGTTCATCTCGGCGCCGGTCGGCTGCATCCGCGCCGACAGATCGCCGGTGACATGGCTGGGGACACCCGCCCTCATCTCGCTCAGCACCGACACTGTCGAGCAGATTTGGCCCGGCGTGCAATAGCCGCACTGACAGCCGTCGCGCTTGATAAAGGCGGCCTGCACCGGATGCAGGTGATCCGGCGTGCGCAGCCCCTCAATCGTCGTGACCGTCTCGCCTTCATGCTGAAGCGCGAGGCTGAGGCAGGCATTGATCCGCTCGCCGTTGACGATGACCGTGCACGCACCGCACTGACGTGATCGCACCCCTTCTTGGTGCCGGTCAGGGGCAGATGCTCGCGTAACGCATCGAGCAGTGTTGTCCGCGGATCGAGATCCAGAGTGCGACGTTTGCCGTTCGTCGAGCAGTGATCGAGCACGGGTATAACGCCCTGCAATATCTGGATTTAACGCGCGCAGGGCGCCAATGTTGCCACCGGAACGCTAAGCAGGGCTCAGCGTCGCTACGTGCCCCCAAGGCGTACCGAGCATCGGTTTCCAACGGTTCGGAGAAACCTGGAACGGCAAGCCGACAGTGCCTCGGCAGGTCGGGCCGGACGGAGCGATTTTCCGACGCACCATCGCCAAGCCGGCCATGATCGCGCTACATCCTGCTCATGAGCATCATCAGAGTCGGAATCGGCGGCTGGACCTACGAGCCGTGGCGCGGAACTTTCTATCCAGAGAAATGGCCGCAGAAGCGCGAGCTCGACTACGCGGCGACTCACGTCACCGCGATCGAGATCAACGGCACCTATTACGGCAGCCAGAAGCCCGCCACCTTCGCGTCCTGGGCGAAGGCGGTTCCCGACGGCTTCGTGTTCTCGCTGAAGGCCTCGCGCTACTGCACCAATCGGAAAGTGCTCGCCGACGCCGGCGACTCGATCGCCAAATTCACCGGGCAGGGAATCGCCGAGCTCGGCGTCCGGCTCGGCCCGATCCTGTGGCAGTTCATGGCCACCAAGAAGTTCGACGCCGACGATTTCGCCGCCTTCCTCAATCTGTTGCCCGCCAAACAGGACGGTCTGCCGCTGCGGCACGCCGTCCAAGTCCGGCACGAAAGTTTCGCAGTCCCCGAATTCGTCGCGCTATGCCGCGATGCGGGAGTCGCGATCGTGTACGCCGCATCGGCCGAATACCCTGCGATCGCCGACCTCACCGGCCACTTCGTCTATGCCCGACTCGAAGACGCCGAGGAGCGCTTCGTCGCCGGCTACGCTCCGACCGCGCTCGACGATTGGGCGGCAAAGGCCAGGATCTGGGCATCGGGCGGGCGCCCCGAGGGCCTCCCCTATGTCGAGGATGCCACCCCCGCCAAGACCGCGCGTGAGACGTTCGTGTTCTTCATCAACGGCGCAAAGGTCCGCGCGCCTCAGGCTGCGATGGCGCTGATCGACAGGCTGGGGTGACGTAGGGCGAGCATAAAGTGCGTGTCCGCTTACGCCCAAAGTCAGACATTTAAAGTTGCCTTATGTTTGCCGAAAAGCAGACCCTCGCCTTCATAGGTCAGCGCACATCCAGGTGGCGGGCGATGAAGACGGCAGCCCGATCGAGGGCGTCGTCGGCCTCATCGATTTCTCCAACAAATGCCTGGAAGACGTGCGGCACCCCTGCCGTCACGTCGAGGATGACGTCAACGTTGGCCTCGATCGCACGGACTGCCAGTCGGACGGAGTCGTCGAGAAGTAATTCGTTGGTGCCGACTTGAAGTAGGATCGGAGGAAAGCCAGTCAGGTCTGCGAACACGGCGGGGGCAAGCAGCGGCTGATTTGGATTCTGTCCGCCAAGATACAACGCTCCCCCACGATCCAGAGTGGCCTTGGTAAAAAATGGATCTACACCGTCTTTGCTGATCATCGACGCACCGGTGCGCGTGTGGTCCAGCCCCGGTGAGAACGCTGCAATCGCGGCCGGCATCGGCAGCCCCGCATCACGGGCGGCAAGACACGTCGTCACGGTAAGCCCCCCACCGGCGGAATCGCCGACCAACACGATCGATGCCGGGCTAACGCCACTGTCCAGCAGGCTGCGGTATGCGGCAAGGCAGTCGTCGATCGCCGCAGGAAACGGGTGTTCCGGCGCAAGTCGGTAGTCCAATGAGATCGCCCTGACGCCGGTTCGCCTGACCAGATTGGCGGTTATGGACATCGCTGTCTCAGGGGACCCCAGCGTAAACGAGCCGCCGTGGAAATACAGGATCGTCCCGACCCGGGCGTTATTGCT
Source organism: Sphingomonas sp. (assembly GCA_043775965.1). Classification (GTDB taxonomy): domain Bacteria; phylum Pseudomonadota; class Alphaproteobacteria; order Sphingomonadales; family Sphingomonadaceae; genus Sphingomonas. The sequence continues at coordinate 929 of JAYVRZ010000228.1, read as the reverse complement.
AGGCTCCACCAGAACTGCGGGTCGCCCGGCGATTTCCATCGGCATCCGACGTACCTCGGTTGAAATCGGAAACCTGGCCATGAACTTGGCGAAGCCCTCTCGCATGTGTTCGATCGGCACTGGACCAAGGGGTTGCTTAGCCTCGCGCAGCCTTGCATCGAGTACTTGTCTTTGGTGAATGCTCATATGGACTCCGTGGTCAACGCGAAGGACGTTGTACTTGGTCATATCGTTGGCGAAATGCTTTGAACGGTCGCTGAACTGCGGCCGACTGCTCTGGCCATGTCGCGCTTGAAAGCTGCCGGGCAGTTCTCCTGTCCAAAGCGGCGGTTCAAATCCCGGAATTCACCAAGCACGGCAACGCGATCCTCTGGTTGCAACGCTCGACCCATCACACGACGCTTGGTCGGTGATCCACTCTCCGATGTTTCAATTGCAGATCGTTGGGTGTTCGGTGACGGTGTGGCCGGATCACCGACAATCCGGCCGGCAGATACCGGTACGGTAAGGGAGTGCGAGCGGATGTTGCGAGCGGTGCTGTCACTGATGGTGTTGGCCTTCGCGGGCGCGTCCGCGTCCGCGCAGTTGATATCGGTCCAGCTCGATTACCCGCCATCGGCGTTGCGCGCGCTGGCCGAAGGGGTGGTCGGGTTCGAGGTCAAGCTGGCGAAAGACGGTCGGGTCGTCGGTTGCCGGGTCACGCAGACGAGCGGCCGCGCCGATCTCGATCAACAGACCTGCAGCCAGCTGCGAAAGACCGGGCAATTCAAACCGGCGCTCGATGCCGCCGGTAAACCGATGAAGTCGACCTATGCGAGCCGGCTGCGATGGAAAATTCCCCGCCCCGCACCGGACGCCATCGCGCCGCCATAATAGACCGACAGCCGGCAGACGGTCGCGCCAACCACCGACATCTCTCGTTACATGCA
>JAYVRZ010000227.1:0-8458 GCA_043775965.1 Sphingomonas sp. | reverse complement strand
CTACAACGACATGCTGTCCGCACATCAGCCGTTCGAGACCTATCCGGCGCTGATCAAGCAGGCAGCGACCGAGGCCGGCGGAATCGCCCAGGTCGCGGGTGGCGTGCCGGCGATGTGCGACGGCGTTACGCAGGGCTATCCGGGCATGGAGCTGTCGCTGTTCAGCCGCGACACGATCGCGCTGAGTACGGCAATCGCCCTTAGCCACGGCACCTTCGAGGGCGCGGCGCTGCTCGGCATCTGCGACAAGATCGTGCCGGGCCTGCTGATGGGGGCGCTGCGCTTCGGGCATCTGCCGATGGTGCTGATCCCCGGCGGCCCGATGCCGACCGGCTTGCCCAACAAGGCCAAGGCCGCGGTGCGCGAGAAGTTCGCCGAGGGGCTGGTCGGGCGCGACGAACTGCTCGAAGCCGAGATCGGCGCGTATCATTCGAAGGGTACGTGCACCTTCTACGGCACGGCGAACACGAACCAGATGATGATGGAGGTCATGGGCCTCCACATGCCCGGCGCGGCGTTCGTCAATCCGGGTACGAAGCTGCGTCAGGAACTGACGCGGGCGGCGGTGCACCGGCTGGCGAAGATCGGTGCGCGCGGCGATTCCTATCGGCCGCTCGGGCATTGCGTGGACGAGAAGGCGATCGTGAATGCTGCGGTCGGTTTGCTCGCGACCGGCGGATCGACCAACCATCTGCTCCACGTGCCGGCGATCGCTCGTGCGGCTGGGATCATCATCGACTGGGAGGACTTCGACCGTCTCTCCTGCGCGGTGCCTTTGATCGCGCGCGTCTATCCGAACGGGTCGGCCGACGTGAACGCGTTCGAGGCTGCCGGGGGCATGCCCTATGTGATCCGCGAACTGCTCGGCGAAGGGTTGTTGCACGGCGACATCATGACGATCGGCGGGGACGATCTTTCGGCGTACGCGAAGACTGCGGTCGTCGAGGGCGATACGCTTGGCTGGCGCGATACGCCGGATAGTGGCGACGAGACGATTTTGCGGCCTGCCACTGCGCCGTTCTCTGCGGATGGCGGCATGCGGATTCTCGCCGGCAATATCGGCCGCGCGTGCATCAAGGTGTCCGCGGTCGAACGCGAGCGGTGGATCGTCGAGGCGCCTGCGGTAGTGTTCAACGACCAGTTGGACGTGATCGAGGCGTTCAAGCGCGGCGAGCTGGAGAAGGACGTCGTGGTCGTAGTCCGCTTCCAGGGGCCACGCGCGAACGGCATGCCGGAACTGCACAAGCTTACGCCTCCGCTGGGGGTGTTGCAGAACCGTGGGTTCAAGGTGGCGCTGGTTACCGACGGGCGCATGTCTGGGGCGAGCGGGAAAGTGCCGTGCGCGATCCATTGCTCGCCCGAGGCTTTGCTCGACGGCGCGATCGGGTTGATCCGCGATGGCGACATGATCCGGGTGGATGCGGTGCACGGCACGCTTGAGGCGCTGGTCGACGCGGAGGTGTGGGCGACGCGCGAAATGGTCGCGATACCGCCGCCGGTGAGTGGCATGGGTCGCGAGCTGTTCGGCATGTTCCGCGGGCTTGCCGACGAGGCCGAGAAGGGCGCGTCGGCGATGCTGGCGGGCGCCGGGCTTTAGAACATCGCACACGCCGCCGTCGCTTCAGCCACTCCTCCGTCATCCCGGCGAAAGCCGGGACCTCGCCCCACGGGGACGGACTGTGCGGCTTGAGATCCCAGCTTTCGCTGGGATGACGGGGTGTGGGGACAATGATAAAATCGGACGGAGGATGACATGGAAATCGTAGCGGCAGATATCGGCGGAACGCACGCGCGCTTCGCGATCGCCGAGGTCGAGAACGGCCGCGTCGTGGCGCTCGGCGAGCCGGTGACGCTCAAGACCGCGGATCACGCCTCGCTCCAGACCGCGTACCAGGCGTTCGAGGCGGGGCTAGGCCGCCCCCTCCCCCGCGCGCTGGCAATCGCGGTCGCGTCGCCGGTCGCGAACGATGTCATCCGGCTCACCAACAATCCCTGGATCATCCGCAAGTCGCTCATCACCGAGCGGTTGAAGGCGGACCAGTGGGTGGTCGTCAACGATTTCGGCGCGGTCGGCCATGCCGTCGCGCAGGTGCCGAGCAGCGACTTCATCCACCTCTGCGGCCCCGATACGCCGTTGCCGTCCGAGGGCATCACGACGATCTGCGGGCCTGGCACGGGGTTAGGCGTCGCGCAGCTTCTGCGCCGTAAGACCGGCTATCAGGTGCTCGAAACCGAGGGCGGCCATATGGACTTCGCCCCGCTCGACGGAATCGAGGACGCGTTGCTCAAGCGCCTGCGGAAGACCTTCACGCGCGTTTCGGCCGAGCGCGTCGTCGCCGGCCCCGGGATCGTCGCGATCTATGAGACGCTCGCGGCGCTCGAAGGCCGCCTCGTCCCCAGCCAGGACGACAAGACGATCTGGACCGAGGCGATCGACGGGACGGACTCGATCGCGCTCGCCGCGCTCGACCGCTTCTGCCTCGCGCTCGGCGCAGTGGCAGGCGACTTGGCGCTGGCGCACGGAGCCAAGGCCGTGGTGATCGCCGGGGGCCTGGGCTTCCGGATCAAGGATCGGCTCATTCGTTCGGGCTTCGACCAGCGCTTCGTCGCCAAGGGGCGCTTCCAGACGATGATGGCGGCGATGCCCGTCAAGCTCATCACCCATCCCCAGCCCGGCCTGTTCGGCGCCGCGGCCGCCTTCGCACAGGAACACACCCAATGACCGTCACAATTGCGGATATCATGCAGACCAGCGCCGTCATCCCGGTGCTGGTGATCGAGGATGCAGCGCTCGCGCGTCCGCTGGCCGAGGCGCTGGTCGCCGGTGGCCTGCGCGTGCTGGAGGTGACGTTGCGCACCGGTGCGGCGCTCGAGGCGATCGCCGAGATGAAGAAGGTGCCCGGCGCGATTGTCGGCGCGGGGACCGTGGTGAACACGCAGCAGTTCGTACAGGTCCGCGATGCCGGCGCGGAATTCATTGTCTCGCCGGGCCTGACCGAACGCCTCGCTACGCCGATCATCGAGAGCGGTATCCCGTTCCTGCCGGGGATCGCCAACGCGGCGGACATCATGACCGGACTCGACCTGGGGCTGACGCACTTCAAGTTCTTTCCGGCCGAGGCGAATGGCGGGCTGAAGGCGCTCAAGGCGCTCGCCGCGCCGTTCTACCAGTGCAGCTTCTGCCCGACCGGCGGGATCACCGAAGCGAGCGCGCCCGAGTGGTTGGCGTTCAAGCCGGTGCTCTGTGTTGGCGGGAGCTGGGTGACTGGCGGGACGATGGCCGAGATCGAGATCAAGGCGCGCGCGGCTAACGCCTTACGGGCCTAGTCGTCATCCCAGCGAACGCTGGGATCTCGTGCCACACAGTCCGTCCCTGCGGCCTGATATCCCAGCTTTCGCTGGGATGACGAGCGTATGTCGGAACGCCTCGCCCTACATCTCGCCGCGTGCTTTTCGGATCGCGTACCATTTCTTCACGTTGGCGTTGTGCTCTTCCAGCGTGTTGGCGAACACGTGGCCGCCGGTGCCGTCCGCTACGAAATAGAGCGCCTGGGTCTGTGCCGGGTCGAGCACCGCGTCGATCGAAGCGCGGCCCGGATTCGCGATCGGGCCGACCGGCAGGCCGGCTTCGGCATAGGTGTTGTAGCCGTTCTTGGCGTGCAGTTCGGAGCGCAGGATGCGGCGGCCGAGCGGGCGGCCCTTGGTGATCGGATAGATCACGGTGGGGTCGGCCTGGAGCGGCATGCCGCGGCGCAGTCGGTTGCCGTAGACCGCGGCGACGGTGCGGCGTTCGGCCGGCTTGCCGGTTTCCTTCTCGACGATCGAGGCGAGGATGATCGCCTGTTCCGGGGTCGTCACCGCAATCCCCGGTTTGCGCGCTGCCCAGGCCTTGGCGAGGTAGGTCTTCATCGCGGCCTGCATCCGCACGACCACCGAGGCGCGCGTGTCTCCTGGCTGGAAGGCGTAGCTGTCGGGCAGGATCGAACCTTCGGCGGGGACCGGCACGGTTCCGGTCAGGCCGGCGGCCTTCATGAGCGCGTCGTGGACGAGGACCGAGGGATAGCCTTCGGGCACCGCCACCAGCCGCTGGACGACCTTGCCGCCCTGCATGAGCTTGAGGATGTCGGACTGGCTCGCATGGGCGGGAATGCGATATTCGCCCGCCTTGATCGGGTCGCCTGAGCCGAAGACGCGGGCGTAGAGGCGGAAGCGGCGGGCCGACGGAATCGCGCCGGCTTTTTCGAGTTCGGTCGCAGCGCCGGCTAGCGTGCTGCCCTCGCCGATCTGGACGGTGAGCGTGCGGGGGGCCGGGCCCGCGCCGCCCCAGCCTTGGACTACCAGGAACAGGGCTACGACCGCCGCCAGGCCTAAGACGAGTCCGAAACAGCCGACCTTGCGCATTGGTACTCCTTGGATCCCTGCGAAGGCGGGGACCCAGTCTGGGCCCCCGCCTTCGCGGGGGAACAACTTACTTGACCAGCGTCATTACCAGCGATGCATTCGTGCCGCCGAAGCCGAACGAGTTGTTCAGCACCGCGCGGACTTCGCGCTTCTTGGCGACATGCGGGACGAGGTCGACCCCCACGCAGCTGTCGCTCGGATTGTCGAGGTTCAGCGTCGGCGGGACGATCTGATCGCGCAGCGCGAGGATGCAGAAAATGCTCTCGACCGCGCCGGCGCCGCCGAGCAGATGGCCGATCGCGGACTTGGTCGATGACATCGACAGACCCGAGATCGCATCGCCGAACAAACGCCGTACCGCGCCCAGTTCGAGCTCGTCGCCAAGCGGCGTCGAGGTGCCGTGCGCGTTGATGTAGTCGATGTCCTCGAGCTGCAGGCCCGACTTCCGAATCGCCATCTGCATCGAGCGGAACGCGCCGTCGCCTTCCGGATGCGGCGCCGTCACGTGATACGCGTCACCCGAAAGACCGTAGCCGATGACCTCGGCATAGATCTTCGCACCGCGCGCCTTGGCATGCTCGTATTCCTCGAGCACCAGCACGCCAGCGCCCTCGCCCATCACGAACCCGTCGCGGTCCTTGTCGTAGGGACGCGAGGCCTTTTCCGGCGAGTCGTTGAAGTTGGTCGACAGCGCGCGAGCCTGCGCGAACCCGGCGATGCCGAGCGGGCAGACGGTGCCCTCCGCGCCGCCCGCGAGCATCACGTCGGCATCGTCCATCGCGATCATACGCGCGGCATCGCCGATCGCGTGCGCACCGGTCGAGCAGGCGGTGACAACCGCGTGATTCGGGCCGCGCAGGCCGTATTTGATCGAGACTTGGCCCGAGATCAGGTTGATCAGGCGACCGTGGACGAAGTGCGGCGAGACGCGGCGCGGGCCCTTGGTGTGGAGGACGATCGCCTCGCTCTCGATACCCGGCAGGCCGCCGATGCCCGAGCCGATCGAGACGCCCGCACGCCAGCTTTCCTCGACCGTCATGTCGAGCAGGCCGGCGTCCTCGAGCGCCTGTCCGGCGGCGTCGATGCCGTAGATGATGAACGGATCGACCTGGCGCTGGACCTTGTGGTCGACGCGCTTGCCGGGATCGAAGCCGTACTCATGGTCGGCCGGCTTCACCTCGCAGGCGATCCGACACACCTGATCCGACGCGTCGAACCGCGTGATCGGGCCCGCGCCCGACTTGCCGGCGAGGATGTTCGCCCAAGCCGTTTCAACATCGGCCCCCAAAGGGGTGACCAGGCCTAGCCCGGTTACGACGACACGCCGCATGACCTTCAAACTCCAACTGCTCTCAAAACGAAACGGCTCCCCGCCCTCTTTGCCCAAGGACGGGGAGCCGCTCAAATCTTACCCATCAGGGCAGGTCCAGTTTCCGGGACCCTAAACCCTGATCAGGCCTTGTGCTCGTCGATGTAGGTGATCGCATCCTTGACGGTCGCGATCTTCTCGGCGGCATCATCGGGGATCTCGACGCCGAACTCTTCCTCGAACGCCATGACGAGTTCGACGATGTCGAGGCTGTCTGCGCCCAGGTCGTCGATGAAGCTCGCGTCCTCGGTCACCTTGTCGGCTTCGACGCCGAGATGCTCGACGACGATCTTCTTCACGCGGTCAGCTGTCTCGCTCATGGTAGTTCCCTCTTCAAATCTGGGGGTTTTCGGTATTTCCTGAACGCACCTAGAACGCGGCAGTTCAGCGCGCAAGTTCAGATCATCGCCATCCCGCCGTTCACGTGCACGGTTTGTCCCGTGACGTAGCCGGCTTCGCGGCTTGCCAGATACACGATCGCCGCGCCGATGTCTGCGCCTTCGCCGAGGCGACCGGCCGGAATCTTGGTGGTGAGCGCGGTCTTCTGCGCGTCGGGCAACGCGTCGGTCATCGGCGAGGTGATGAAGCCGGGCGCGACGCAATTGACGGTGATGCCGCGGCTGGCGAGTTCCTGCGCCATCGATTTCGACATGCCGATCAGGCCTGCCTTCGACGCGGCGTAGTTCGCCTGGCCGGGATTGCCGGTGACGCCGACGATCGAGGTGACCGAGATCATCCGGCCGAAACGTGCCTTCATCATCGGCTTGGCGGCGGCGCGCATGAGGCGGAACGCAGCTTCGAGATTGACGCGGATGACGCTGTCCCACTCTTCGTCCTTCATCCGCATCGCGAGGTTGTCGCGGGTGACGCCGGCGTTGTTGACGAGGATGTCGATCTTGCCTCCGAGCGCCTCGACGGCCTGGGGGACGAGCGCATCGACTGCGGCTGCGTCGGAGAGGTTGCAGGGTAGCGCGACGTGGTCGCCTTTCAGGGTGGCGCGGAAGGCTTCGAGCTTGTCGGCGTTGGAGCCGGACACGGCTAGGCGTGCGCCTTGGGCGGCCAGGGCCTTGGCGATCTCGGACCCGATCCCGCCGGATGCCCCGGTGACGAGGGCGGTCATGCCTGTGAGGTCGAACATTAGTCAGTCTCCAAGAAGGGTGTTCACGCGGAGACGCGGAGACGCGGAGGGGCGATGGTCGTTGACGATCCGTCGCACACCCTCCTTGAGCGTCGCGCCACCGAAATTGATAAGTAGCCCGACAGGCTGCTTGGTGAGCCGTAGATAAGTGAGCAATTGTTTGCCGTGGACTGCTGTCAATTGCTCTACCGATTTGATTTCAACGAGAAGGCGTTCATCGACCAATAGATCGATCCGAAACGCGGCTTCGAACCGCATGCCATCGAATTCGATGTCTACCGGTCGCTGCCGCGCCACTTGGTAACCCAGACTGGCAAGCTTACCCGCCAGCACCAGTTCGTAGACACTTTCGAGGAGCCCCGGACCCAGCTCACGGTGAATGCGAAGTGAGAGATCGAGCACGTCGCCACTGATCTGATCGATTTCTCTCAAATCTTCTCTCCGCGGCTCCGCGTCTCCGCGTGATCACATCTTCTTCACGAGTTCCTCGATGTCGTCCATCGTGATGACGCTCGTCGTCTCGACGTCTGGAGCGGTGCGCTTGACCATCGGGGCGAGGACCTTGCCGCCGAATTCGACGAAGTGATCGACGCCGGCCGCGTGCATCGCCAGCACCGATTCGCGCCAGCGGACCATGCCGGTGACCTGCTGGACGAGAAGGTGGCGGATGGCGCCGGGGTCGGCGACGGCTACCGCATCGACGTTGGCGAAGACGGGGACCAAAGGCGCGCGGAGGTCGGCGTCGAGGAGGGCGGCTTCCATGGCTTCGGCGGCGGGTTGCATCAGGGGGCAGTGGAAGGGGGCGGAGACTGGGAGGAGGACGGCGCGCTTGGCGCCGAGGTCCTTGGCTAGTGCGATCGCCTTTTCGATGGCGAGGCGGTGGCCGGAGATCACGACCTGCGAGGGATCGTTGTCGTTGGCGACGGTGCAGATCAGTTCGGGGCCGCCTTCCGCGAGGATCGCGTCGACCGCGGCGCCGGCGATCAGTTGGGCCTTTTCGAGATCGGTGCCGAGCAACGCGGCCATGGCGCCCTCGCCTACCGGTACCGCCGCCTGCATCGCGCGGCCGCGGAGTTTCAGCAGGCGCGCGGTGGTCGACAGGTCGAGCGCTCCGGCGGCACACAGGGCGGTATATTCGCCGAGGCTGTGGCCGGCGACATAGTCGGCCTTGTCGGCGAGGCGGATGCCGCCCTCCTTCTCGGCGACGCGCAAGGTGGCGATCGCGTTCGCCATGATCGCGGGCTGCGCGTTCTCGGTGAGGAGGAGGTCGTCCGCCGGGCCTTCGCTCATCAGGCGGAACAGATGCTGGCCAAGCGCCTCGTCGACTTCGGCGAAGACCTCGCGGGCGGTGGCGCTGGCGTCGGCGAGCGCCTTGCCCATGCCGACAGACTGGCTCCCCTGGCCGGGGAAGATGAACGCGCGCATGTGCTCTCCTAATTTGCTGCCGCGGCCTAGAAAGGTGCGCGGCGAGTTGCAACCGCGCGAACCTGAACGAAGGTTACGGCTTTGCGACAAATGGCGACCATTTCGCGACCGCTGCGACAAGCGCC
>JAYVRZ010000226.1:0-3705 GCA_043775965.1 Sphingomonas sp. | reverse complement strand
CCTCCCCCAACCCCTCCCGCAAGCGGAATGGGAGCAGGTCAGCCCGCGCGGCCGGCCTTCTCGACCAGTCCGCCTACACCCTCGCGCCGTTCCAGCTCGGCGCGCACGTCGTCGAGGCTCAGTCCCGCATCCGCCAGCAGCACGGCCAAGTGAAACATCAGGTCCGCCGCCTCGGGGACGATGCTCGCCTCGTCGCCGGAGCACGCCGCGATCACCGTCTCGACGGCTTCCTCGCCAAGCTTCTGCGCGATCTTGGGGCGGCCTCGTGCGAACAGGCTGGCGGTATAGGAGGTGTCGGCGGGTGCATCGCGGCGGGCGCGGATGGTCGCTTCGAGGCGGTCGAATACGGGGTCCATGCGCTGCGTGCTGGCGCAGGCGCGTTGGCGGGTCAATCCTTCTTGGATGGTCCTGCTTCGCTGCCAGGCGCTTCATGACCGGGCGCTTCACGAAACGCCGCGTCGCGCGCCGTTTTCCGGCGGCGGGACTCGATGAAGCGCTTGCGCAACGCCCGCCGGACCAGCCACACGCCGATCGCCGCAAAGCCGAACAGCGCGATGTCGGACATCTCGGGGGACGTGCGCGGGTGGACCACGCCGCTATGCCCGGACTGGACCGAGAGGATGGTGAGCAACGGCAAGGCTCAGAGCGCCGAACGGACGGGCGTTCGGACCGGGATACCCGCCGCCGCCAGCGCCGCATGCGCATCGCCGATCGACGCTTGCCCAAAATGGAAGATCGACGCGGCGAGCACCGCGCTCGCATGGCCGTCGCGAATGCCGGCGACCAGATCGTCGAGCCCGCCGACGCCACCACTCGCCACAACCGGTACGCTTACCCGGTCCGAAATCGCGCGGATCAGTTCGAGGTCGTAGCCGCTGCGAGTCCCGTCGCGGTCCATCGAGGTCACCAGCAACTCGCCCGCGCCCAGTTCCGCCAGCCGCAAGGCATGTGCGATCGCATCGATCCCCGTCGCGCGCCGGCCGCCATGCGTGAACACTTCCCAGCCTTCACCGGATCGCCGCGCATCGACGGATGCCACGCAGCACTGGCTCCCGAATCGCTCGGCGATGTCCGCGACCAGTTCGGGCCGCTCGACCGCCGCCGAATTCACCGCCACCTTGTCCGCCCCCGCCAGCAACAGCGCGCGCGCATCGTCCGCCGTCCGCACCCCGCCGCCGACCGTCAACGGCATGAAACACACCGCCGCTGTCCTTCTCACGACATCCAGGATCGTCCCGCGGCCTTCATGGCTCGCGCCGATATCGAGAAAGCACAATTCATCCGCCCCGGCCGCATCATACGCCCGCGCCTGCTCGACCGGATCGCCCGCATCGCGCAGTTCGACGAAGTTCACCCCCTTCACCACGCGCCCATCGGCGACGTCGAGACACGGAATCACGCGCGCACGAACCGTCATGCGATGCGCCGAAGAATTGGTTCACGCGGAGATACGGAGACGCGGAGACGCGGCAAAGCCGCTAAGAATATTTCGCGCAGAGGCGCAGAGGCGCTGAGAGAAGGAACAGGATGTAACTTCTTACTCTCCGCGCCTCTGCGCCTCTGCGCGAACAAATTCCTGCCTGCGGCGCGATCGCGCCCTCCGCGTCTCCGCGTCTCCGCGTGAATCATCCTGCTGCCTTCGCCACGCTCAAAGCCGCCGCGAGATCGAGCCGCCCGTCGTACAGCGCACGCCCCGTGATGACCCCCTCGACCCCGTCCCGCACATGCAAGGCCAGGACGTGGATCTCGGCGATCCCCTTCACCCCGCCGCTCGCGATCACCGGGATATCGACCGAGCGCGCCAGATCGACGGTCGCCTCGACGTTGCACCCCTTCAGCATCCCGTCGCGCCCCACGTCGGTGAACAGCAACGCCGCCACCCCCGCATCCTCGAACCGCCGCGCGAGGTCGGTCGCGCTGGTGGTCGACACGTCCGCCCAGCCCTTGGTCGCGACCATGCCGTCCTTCGCGTCGACCGCGACGACGATCCCGCCGGGAAAATCCTTCGCCACGCCGCGCACGAACTCGGGATCCTCCAGTGCCGCCGTCCCGATCACGACGCGCGACACGCCCAGGTCGAACCAGCCCTCGACGCTCGCCCGCGTCCGGATCCCGCCGCCAAGCTGCACATGCCCCGGAAACTGCGCCACGATCGACCGCACCGCGTCGCCATTGACCGAAGCCCCCGCGAACGCGCCATCGAGATCGACCACGTGCAGATGCTCCGCACCCGCCTCGGCGAACAGCATCGCCTGCGCCGCCGGATCGTCGCCGTAGACGGTCGCGCGGTCCATATCGCCCTCGGCGAGCCGCACGACCTGACCCGCCTTCAGGTCGATCGCGGGAAAAATGATGAGGCTCATGCGCGGCAATCCTGTTCGATAAGCAACCTGTCGTCGTAACCCAGTCCGTAACCCAAGCCCGTCACCCCAGCGAAGGCTGGGGTCTCGTGCGGCAAGAGCGCGCTAGCGATCGCGAGATACCCCAGCTTTCGCTGGGGTGACGGATTGGGACGGCATGACGGGGTAGAGGAGGGTTGGGGCGCTGCGAGAATCACGGTCGCCACTCCAGGAATCGTTCGAGAAGCGCGAGGCCGTAGCGCTGGCTCTTCTCGGGATGAAATTGCACGCCGATCATCGTGTCGCGCCCGATCGCCGCAGTGACCGGGCCGGCATGATCGGTGGTCGCGAGTACGTCCGCGCTCCCAAAATCAGAGGGCTCAAAGGCGAAGCTATGCAGAAAATACGCCTCGCCCGGCTCGATCAGCGGATGTGCGACGCAGGGAACGACGTCGTTCCACCCCATATGCGGAACCTTCGCCTCCATCGTCCCTGGCTCAAGCCTGCGCACGCGCCCAGGCACCCAGCCGAGCCCGCCGTGAGTCCCCATCTCCTCGCCCGCTTCGGCCATCAGCTGCATGCCGACGCAGATCCCCAGAAACGGCGTCCCTTCGTCCCGGACCCGCCGGTGCAACGCCTCGACCATCCCAGGCACCGCGCGCAACGCCGCGGCGCACGCCCCATAGGCGCCGACACCCGGCAACACGATCCGGTCGGCCTTCGCGACGACATCGGCGTCCGCGGTGACGATCAGGTCGGTACACCCCGCAGTCCGCAGCGCGTTCTCGACCGAATGCAGATTCCCCGCGCCGTAATCGATGAGCGCAAGCGTCAAATTCCCCTCCCGCTTGCGGGACGGGTCAGGGGAGGGGGTGACATAGCCGCGCGTGCAACGATCGAGGCCAGGCCCTCCCCTGACCCCTCCCGCAAGCGGGAGGGGAGCATCAGAGTATCCCCTTGGTCGACGGGATCGCGTCGGCCTTGCGCGGATCGATCTCGATCGCGGTGCGCAGCGCCCGCGCGACGCCCTTGAACGCGGCCTCGGCGATGTGGTGGTTATTGGTCCCGTACAGCGTCTCGACGTGCAGCGTGATGCCGGCCGCCTGCGCAAAACTGTGGAAGAAATGCTCGAACATCTCGGTGTCCATGCCGCCGAGACGTTTCTGCGAGAACAGGTCCTTCCACACCAGCCACGGCCGCCCGGAAATATCCAGCGCCACCCGCGTCAGCGTCTCGTCCATCGGCGACAGCGCATCGCCGTACCGCGCGATGCCGCGCTTGTCGCCGAGCGCCTGCGCGAACGCCTGGCCGATCGCTATGCCGGTATCCTCGACGGTGTGATGCTCGTCGATGTGCAGGTCGCCCT
>JAYVRZ010000225.1:0-7233 GCA_043775965.1 Sphingomonas sp. | reverse complement strand
TTACAACGACCTACGCCCTTCTGCGGATGCGCGGCGTGCCGATCGGCAAGCTCGACTATCTGGGAAAATAGCAGCCGGCTCGGCTCATAACCACGGCTGGCAAAACCCGATCCAGTCCGGCAATGGCGGCAGATGTCGATCGAAAGCTTCATCGCCCAATACGGCCTCGCCGCGATCTTCCTCGGCGCGGCGTTCGAGGGTGAGACCAGCGTCGTCACCGGCGGCCTTTTCGCACACCAGCATCTGGTGCCGCTCGTCGGCAGTGCCGCGGCAGCGGTGACCGGATCGTTCCTCGCCGACCAGCTCTTCTTCTTCGCCGGTCGACGATACCGCGACACCAAGCGAGTCCGCCGGATCGCCGAAAAACCCGCTTTCGCCAAGGCGCTCGACACGCTGGATCGCCATCCGACAGTGTTCATCCTCGGCTTTCGATTCCTCTACGGCCTGCGCACGATCAGCCCGATCGCGATCGGCACGTCGCACGTGCCGGCGCGCACGTTCGTGGTGCTCAACGCGATCTCGGCGCTCGTCTGGGGCGTCTTGTTCACCGGGATCGGCTACGTCTTCGGTGACGGGCTGATCGAGCTGGTCGACAAGGTCATGCCCAAACAGAAGCTGGCCGGGGTCGCGATCCTCAATGCGGTCGCGGCGCTGGTCATCTTCGGCGTGCGCTATTGGCGACGTGGCCGCGCAAGCAAGAAGACCGCCCCTCAGCCCCGCGCGAATACTGCCGCAGCGTCGACGTCGGACTGATCCGGCCGCACGCCGGTGTAGAGCACGAACTGTTCCAACGCCTGCAACGTCGCCACCTCGGCGCCGGTGATCACGCGCTTGCCCGCGGCCCGCGCCGCGGCGAGGAACGGCGTCTCGGCCGGTAGCGCAACGACGTCGAACGCGACCTCGCACCGCGCGACAACCGCCTTGTCGAACGCCAGGACATCGGCACCCGCACCGGCCATGCCCAGCGGCGTCACGTTCATCAGCATCGGCGCGCCCGCCGGATCCGCTTGCGCGGTCCAGGCATAGCCATGCGCGTCGGCGAGCGACCGCCCTGCCGCCTCGTTGCGCGCGACGATTGTGCCGTTCGCGAACCCGGCATCGCGCAGCGCGGTTGCGACCGCCTTCGCCATGCCGCCCGATCCGCGCAGGATGAACGGCATCGCCGGATCGACGGCATGCGACGCCAGCAACAGCCGCACCGCGGTATAATCGGTGTTGAACCCGGTGAGCATGCCCGCATCGTTCACGATCGTGTTGACGCTGTCGATCGCGCGCGCCGACGGATCGAGCGCGTCGAGCATCGGGATCACCGCCTCCTTGAACGGCATCGACACCGCGCACCCGCGGATCCCGAGCGCGCGGATGCCACCCACCGCGCCAGCCAGATCCTCGGTGCTGAATGCCTTGTAGACATAGTCCAACCCGAGCAGCTCGTAGAGGCGGTTGTGAAACCGCGTCCCGAAATTGCCGGGTCGTGCCGCCAGCGACATGCACAGGCGCGTATCGCGACCGAGAGGTGGCTTCATTCGATGTCTCCGTCGCCGCGCAAAGGTCGCGCCAGCGTCGGGCCGGGCTATAAGACCGCCTCGCCGCGGCGTCACGCGCGTGCCAGATGCATTGGAAACGAACCCATCGTTTCCGCGAACCGCTCGCTACGCGCGAACGACCGCTATAGTATCGACCGACGGACGCAGAACGCACCGATGCGCGCGCCGTGACGGGGGGACGCGCGTGGTCGGCAGCACAGTACAGCGATACCGCGGCTGGCTAGCGAATAGCGCCGTATCGATACCGTTGGCGCTTGCACTTGCTCTGGCGGGATGTGCGCAACGCGGCGGCGACATCGCCTATAATCCGGGCAATTTCGGCAAGCCGGACGGCGCGGCGCTTCCGGTGATCGCGGCCGATCGCCGGCTCGGCGCGGGCGACGTCGTTACGATCCGCGTGTTCAAGGTCGATACGCTGTCGGGCGACCAGACGATCGACAGCACCGGGCGGATCAACCTGCCGCTGGCCGGCTATGTCCAGGCGGCGGGGCAGACGACCGCTGAGCTGGAACGCCAACTCGTGACGCTGCTCGGCGCGACCTATCTTGCCGATCCCAAGATCGCGGTCACGCTCAAGACCGCGGTCACGTCCACCGTCACGGTCGATGGCTCGGTCCAGCAGCCCGGGCTCTATCCGGTGCAGCCGAGCACGTCGCTGATCCAGATGATCGCGATGGCGCGCGGCACCGCCGATGGTGCGAATCCGAAGCGCGTGGTCGTGTTCCGCCGGATCGACGGCCAGCGCATGGCCGCGGCGTTCGACCTGACGACGATCCGCAAGGGCGTCGATCCCGATCCGCCGATCTATCCCGACGACGTGATCGTGGTCGATGGCTCGGCGACCAGCCAGGCACTGAAGACGGTCCTTCAGTCATTGCCGTTCGTTTCCATATTCCGTCCATTCTGAACTGTTCTCCCGGATGCATGTAATTGTCGCAGGCGACCCATTGTATTAGTCTGCGATCATACCGAGTCCCCGCTTCGCCTGACGGTCGCTATATTGCCGCCAACACGGACAGGGTGACGCCGATGTTCGCGGCGATATTGTCGAACGCAACGGGTAGGAGGCAAGGATGATCGGCAAGACTATTGCGGTCACCGTCGCGACACTCGCGATGATGAGCCAAGCGAGCGTGGCGGTGGCGGCAAACGGCGCTGCAGGTCGATCCGCTGCGGGTCAGGTGGCGACAAGTGGGGCGCCACACCGATCGGTCGCGGCCAGTCCCGTTGGCGTGGCGAGCAACCGCGCTGCGCTCGGCCTGCCGATCGCCGCGACGCCGGTGCCCTGCACGCTCACGGACGGCGTTCGCGTCGCCTGTGCGACTTCCAGCGAGTCCAGCGCGCTCGCCGGCACGAGCGGTTCGATCTTCATCCTGCTCGGTGCGATCGCCGCGATCGGCCTCGGCGTCGCGGCGGCGGCCAGTCAAAGCAGCGCCGCCAACAGCCCCTGATCCTGGGGCCGCGGAGATCCCGCAGGCGTCGTTAAGACGAACGACCGCTTTCGACTGCGTCTGGCGTCGTTGATTTGCGAGCAGTAGAACCGGAAGATGTCACGGTGTCGCTTTCGCCCGTGACCTTGTGTCCGTCGTCGATAGGCAAGTTTACAACCGTCGTGGCTGAATACGAATAAGAACGAATATTAAGCCGAGTAATTTTCAAAACCTACAGAGCGATGCAATTTAATAAATTCGCTTACTCTACTCTATCGTATGAATTAGCATCACTTCGTTTATGATGTATAAATCAGATTATAAATGCCAGCGGCATTCGATATCAGAACTCGAAGAACCTATACTTACGTCACGACGTCTACAGCCCGAAATCTCGCCTGCTATATCAGCAATGAAGCTTTAGTTCGGCTCGACGTTCTACAAAAACGACAATCGAAACCAGGGGGAGAGAAGCAATTTCGAGGTGGAGCCAGCGTCATGGCGCAACGTTCTACCTGCTCCTGTGCCTGGCGCTGGGCGGCGCGAGCGCTGCCGGCTTCGTGGCAAACGCCTGTCTTCAACTCGTTGCGATCGGCCTGATCGGGACGATCATTCTTACTGGCATGCTGCCGCCGATCAGGTCGGGCCTGCGCGTAATGCTGCTCTTGCTCGCTGCTTTCGCCGCGGTGATGCTGCTCCAACTCGTTCCCCTGCCCTATCCGGTCTGGAGCGCACTGCCCGGCCGCGCGCCGATCGTGGACGCGTTCGCGCTTGCCGGTGCCGGGATGCCGTGGCTGCCGGTCTCGCTGACCCCCGACGCGACGATCGCGACGATGCTGTCGCTGTTACCCGCGACCGCGATCGTCCTCGCGACGACGATCGCGCCCCCAGCCGGCCGTCGCGACACGATCGTCGTCCTGGTCGGCTTTGCGCTCGTCTCGGTCCTGCTCGGCTGCCTGCAACGCGCAGGCGGGATCGCGTCGCCGCTCTACGCCTACGCGAACACCAATCGCGGCAGCGCGGTCGGACTGTTCGCGAACCGCAACCATCTCGGCACGTTGACGCTATGCACGCTGCCGTTCGTCGCTGCGCTGGCAAGACACTATTCGAGCACCGCGCACCGCCTCGTTGCCAGCGTAGTCGGCTTGGTCATCGCCGGCGGCCCACTTCTCACCGGGTCGAGGGCCGCGATCGGACTGCTCGTGCCGACCTTGGTCGGCTGCGCCGCGCTCCTGTTGCACGGCACGCGCATATCCGTAGCAACCAGATGGCTGAGCCTGGGCGTCGCAGCAAGTCTGGTGGCCGCCGTGGCACTTGCCTCGATGTCCCATGACCGCGGCGAAGATCCGGCACGCTCGCAACATCGCGGCGCGATCCTGTCGCTCACGCTCCTCGCAGTTCGCGATCATCTCCCGCTCGGATCGGGCGGCGGAAGCTTCACCACGGTCTATCCTCGCTATGAGTACCCCGCCGCGGTCACGCCCGAATACACCAACCACGCGCATGACGATTATGCCGAGACGCTGCTCGAATTCGGCATTCCCGGCGCGTTAGTCATCATCGCGGTCGTCGCCGCATGGCTGCGGCGGACATGGGCCGTCTGGGCGATACCCGGCAAGAACAACGACCATGCGCGCGCGGGCGCTGTCGCGATCGGCGCGATCCTGGCGCACAGCCTGGTCGATTATCCGCTTCGAACCGCCGCGATCGGTGCCGTCGCCGGGCTGGCCGCCGCGTTGCTCGCGACACCCGGCGCAGGCACTTCAGACCTCGACCGATATGGAGCGCCAGCGTGACGGACCCCAACGCCGCCGCACTCGAACCGCCGCCGCGCAGGCTCGGGATCGTCCGGCACAATGCCCTCGCGACCGCCGAGCACGGGCTGTCGACGTTCGCCAAGCCCGACGAGCACGGTCGCAGCCTGCCGCAGGTCGATATCGACGACCTCGTCCGAACCCTGCTCAAATGGAAATGGCTGATCCTCGCGGCGATCTGTGCCGGCGCCGGGCTCGCGGTGATCGTCACGATGGTGTCGCCCCGCATCTATCGGTCGACCACGACGATCGAAATCAACACGACACCGGTAGAGATCATGGGCAACACCCGCAGCGTACAGCCCAAGATGCGCAGCGAGGACCAGTTCCTCCAAACCCAGTACGGATTGCTGAAAAGTCGTTCCCTCGCCGAGCGCGTGCAGAAGACCCTGGCCCTTGGCGACGATCCCGATTTCGTGAAGGCGGGTTCCGTGAACGGCGCAGGGCTCCAGGCACGGCGCGACCTGAGCGCGACATTCAAACTCGAAGCCAATCTCGATGTGCGCCCGGTGCGCGGCAGCAATCTCGTCACGCTCGGCTACACCGATCCGGATCCCGCGCGTGCGACGCGGATCGTCAACGCGTTCGCGACCGGCTTCATCGCCTCGACCGCGGAACAGCGCTACGGCGCGACCGCCTATGCGCGGCAGTTCCTGGAGACGCGGCTGAACGCGACGCGCGAACGCCTTGAAACCAGCGAACGCCAGCTCGTCAATTACGCGCAACACCAGGGGATCGTCGAACTCGATCATGGCGGTGGCGGCGGGAACGGAGGTGGCGGACGCGGCAATGGCGGTACCGACGACGGCCCGACCGGCAGTTCGGGGGATTCGCTATCGACCCAGTCCCTGACCTCGCTGAACGGCGCCTTGTCGCTGGCGATCGGCGAGCGGATTGGCGCCGAGCAGCGCTATCGCCAGGGCGTCGCCAATCGCGCGTCGCCTGACGTATTGCAGAACCCGACGATCCAGGCCCTGCACGCCGAACGCGCCAAGCTGTCGGCGGATTACCGCGAGCGGCTGTCGACGTTCAAACCCGATTACCCGGAGATGGTTTCGCTGCGCGGTCGGATCGCTGAAATAGACGCATCGATGGCGCGCGAGGCAGGCGACGTGTCGTCGTCGCTGCGGTCGGGATACCTCGCCGCGGTCGGGCGCGAGTCGCAGCTGCGCGGGCAGGTCGCGGCGCTGCGCGTCAACGTGCTCGACCTGCGCAATCGCGGGATCGGCTACACCATCCTCCAGCGCGAGGTGGAGACCAACCGCACGCTGTATGACGCGCTGCTGCAGCGCTACAAGGAGATCGGCGTCGCCGGCGGGCTTGGCGAGAGCCAGGCGATGGTCGTCGATACCGCGCTCCCACCCGCCGGCCCGTTCAAGCCGCGCCCGGTCCGCAATCTCGTCGTCGGACTGATCGCCGGGCTCCTGATCGGCCTCGCCGCCGCGTTCGGGATCGAGTTCGTCAACGATACGATCAAGTCGGCGGAGGACGCGTCGACCAAGCTGAAGCTGCCGATTCTGGGCGTGATCCCGCGCATGGCCAAGGCACGGTCGATGATCGAGGAGCTCGCGACGCCGCGCTCCGAGGTTGCCGAAGCCTATTATTCGGTGATGACCGCGCTGCAGTTCACGACCACCAGTGGCTATCCGAAATCGCTGCTCGTCACGAGCTCGCGGTCCGGCGAGGGCAAGTCGAGCACGTCGCTGGCGCTGGCCCAGAATTTCGCGCGGATCGGTGCGACGGTGCTGCTGATCGACGGCGACCTGCGCAAACCGTCGTTCAAGGCGGGTGACGGGCGGGAGACCGGCTTGTCGAAACTGCTCGTCAGCAGCGATCCCGTCACCGCGCACGTGATCGCGACCAACACGCCGGGGCTCTCGCTGCTGCCGAGTGGCCCGGTGCCGCCCAACCCGGCCGAGTTGCTCGCCACCATCCGAATCCACGCGATCCTGGAGGAAGCGGCCCGGCATTTCGAGATCGTCGTGGTCGATGCGCCGCCGGTGCTCGGGCTGGCGGATGCCCCCGTGCTGGGCTCGATCTGCGAAGCGACGTTGATGGTGGTCGAATCCGGATCGGTGCGGCGCGCGATCGTACTGAGCGCGCTCGCACGGCTGTTCGGCGCGCATGCCCGCGTCGCCGGCGTGGTGATGACCAAATATGATCCGAAGATCGCCGGTTATGGCTATGGATATGGCAAGCCGTACGGCAGCGATCCGTCCGCCACGCCGATGCTGAACATAACGTCGTGACGGGAGCCCGACCCGGACCTCGTACCGGTTTCGTCGTTGCGGCGCTTGCCCTGCTGGTCGGGTGGCTGAGCATCCGCAACACCGCAATCGCGCTGTTCGCGACCGCGCAACCGGGGCTTGCGCAGGCATTCCGGCCGGCGAGCGGCATCGCCCTTGCCGCCGAAGCCCGCGCTCGCGTCGTCGCGGCAGGCGG
>JAYVRZ010000224.1:0-13651 GCA_043775965.1 Sphingomonas sp. | reverse complement strand
CATCAGGAGACCCAGCGGGAATTTATCCATGAGGCCGTAGACGCCGAGGATGGAGAGCGTGCCGCCCTTGCGCACCGCCAGCATCGCCTGACGTAGCGCCGTGCCGCGATCGGTCTCCATGTACAGCGCCTGTTTCACCCGGTCGTAAGCGCCCTGTAGTCCGGTGCCGGCGGCCTCCATCCCGACCGCGTCGATGCACGCGTCGGGGCCGCGTCCGCCGGTCAGCTCCTTCAGCGCCTCGATCACGTCGACCTTTGTGAAATCGAGCGGGATGGCGCCGAACGCCGCCGCCTTGGCGAGCCGCTCGGGATATTGGTCGATCGCGATCACGCGTTCGGCGCCGAGGATCATCGCCCCCTGCTGCGCCATCAGGCCGACGCCGCCGCACCCCCAGACCGCGATCACGTCGCCGCGCTGGATGTTGCAGAAGTCCGCGCCCATGAACCCGGTCGGCGCGGCGTCCGAGATGAACAGCGCGTCCTCGTCGGCGAGACCGTCGGGAATGACGAAACAGTCCGTGTCGGCGAACGGCACGCGGACATACTGAGCGTGCGATCCGGCATAGCCGCCAAACGCGTGCGAATAGGCGTAGATGCCGGCAGTCGGATAGCCGAGCAGCGGCTCCTGCAGCTCCGGCTTGGGATGGCTGGTGTCGCAGAGTGAATAGAGGTCATGCTGGCAATACCAGCATCGGCCGCAGGCGATGAACGACGGTACGACGACGCGGTCGCCGCGTTTCACCTTCGTCACCTCGCGGCCGACATCGACGACCTCTCCCATGAACTCGTGGCCCAGCACGTCGCCTTCGCGCATCGTCGGGATCAGACCGTCGATCAGGTGCAGGTCCGACCCGCAGGTGGTGGTGAGGCGGACCTTCAGGATCACGTCCTGCGGGTTCAGGATTTCGGGGTCGGCGACCGTCTCTACGCGGAGGTCGTTGACGCCGTTCCAGCAGAGTGCGCGCATCGGCTTTGCTCCTAGCGATCGGTCCCGCCATGGCGGGCGGCGGGTTGCGGATCGGTGGTGGGGATCTCGCCGGTCAGCGCGAGCGCGCGGAACTTGTAGAGCGCCGTGCGCACGATCTCGCCGGGAACGATGTGGAAGAGCTTGCTGACGGCCTCGCCGACGACTCCGCCGGGGGGATCGAAGCGCACAGCTAGATGAAGCTCAGTGCCGCGATCGCCCGGCGCCGGCCGGAATGAGAGGTCGCCGGTGTTCGGGACGTCGGCGCCGTCCCGGGACGTCCACCGGATCTGGTCCGAGCCGGACTCGACGGTGTCGGTGCACCACCGGTATTCGCCGCCCGCCGGGCCGCGGGCGACCCAATCGGCGGAGCGGGGATCGCGTGCTGTCACCTCGGCGAAATGGGTCCAGATGCGCGACTGCGTCCTCGGATCGAGCCAGAGCGTGCGAAGCTCATCGGCCGGTCGGCCGATCGTGATCGCCGCGCGCGCCGCCGCCGCGAGGTCGGGTTCGGAGGCGGCGCCGGTCATGACGCGAGCGCGGGTAGCGCGTCCGCGACCGTGCCTTCGGCGCGGTAATCGGGCGGGATATCGAAGTCCTGCCGGGCGAGGCCGCGCGACGCGTGTGCACCGCGCGGGAAGCCCGAGCGATCAGTATAGTCGCGATCCGCACTGCCGGGATCGCGGCGGTGCGCGGCCTTGACGCCGGCAAAGGCGACGAAATCGAGCAGCGTGATCCCCGCCACCACCGCGGTCGCGATCGCGGCATTGCGCCGCTTGGGATTGTCGCGGTGCAGTGCGGTCGCCAGCGTCCCGAGGTCGAGCGCGTCGCCGCCGATCCGGGCGGCAAGCCCGATCGGCTTGTCGATCGACAGCGTCGGGATCGCGCTGGCCAGTTCGCGCGCGCCATAGGCGCGGATCAGGCCTTCCTTGTCGTCGAGGCCGAGCGTACGCGAGATGCGTCCGGGGGCCACGAGTTCGGTGACGCCGAGGCCGATAGAGAACCAGCCCAGCGCGCGGGCGAGGCGGTCGGCCCCGCTCAGCGAGCTGGGACCCTTTCGCTCGACGCGGGGATCGCCCTCCGACCGCGCGATTCCGGTGATGTTGGTAAGTGGCATGGGAGCCTCCTTCAGGGCTGGAGCATGACCTTGATGCAGCCGTCCGCCTTGTCGCGGAACGTCGCGTACATTTCGGGACCTTTGGACAGGTCGACCTTGTGCGTGATCACGAACGAGGGATCGATCTGCCCGTCCTCGATCCGGCGGAGGAGATCGCCCGTCCAGCGCGGGATGTGCGCCTGCGCCATGCGGAAGGTCAGGCCCTTGTTCATCGCCATGCCCATGGGGATCTTGTCGACGAGGCCGAGATACACGCCGATGATCGAGATGACGCCGGCGGGGCGGCAGACGAAGATCATCTCGCGCAGCACATGCGGGCGGTCGGTCTCCGCCATCAGCATCTGCTTGGCGCGATCGAGCATCGTATCGGGCTGCCCGAAGCTGACATGGCTCTCGGTCCCGACCGCATCGATGCATTTGTGCGGGCCGAGACCGCCGGTCAGCTCGTTCAGCCGCTCGACAACGCTTTCCTCGTCGAAATCGATCGTGATCGCACCGGCCGCCGCCGCCATCGACAGCCGCTCTGGCAGATGGTCGATCGCGATGACCTGCTCGGCGCCCAGGAGGATCGCCGAGCGGATCGTCATCTGCCCGACGGGGCCGCAACCCCAGACCGCGACGGTGTCGCCGGGCTGGATGTCAGCCTGCACGGCGGCCTGCCAGCCTGTGGGCAGGATGTCGGAAAGGAACAGGAGCTTCTCGTCGTCGATTCCGTCCGGCACCTTGATGTGCGTGGTGTCGGCGAACGGCACGCGGAGGTATTCCGCCTGACCTCCCGGATAGCCCCCGGTCAGGTGGGTATAGCCGAAGAGCCCTGCGGTCCGGTGGCCGAACGCCTTGTCGCCCAGCTCGCCCTTGCGGTTGGTCCGCTGGCAGACCGAGAAGTTGCCGCGCCGGCACTGGTCGCAGTCGCCGCACTGGATGGTGAAGGGGATGACGACGCGGTCGCCCTTTTTGAGCGATCCCTTCGCCCCGCTGCCGACCTCGACGACTTCGCCCATGGTCTCGTGGCCCATGATGTCGCCGGGCATCATCGCGGGAACGAGATTGTGGAACAGATGCAGGTCCGATCCGCAGATCGCACAACTCGTGACCTTGATGATCGCGTCGCGGGGATCTTCGATCGTCGGATCGGACACCGTGTCGTACCGGATGTCCTCCTTGCCGTGCCAGACCAGGGCTTTCATGCCGTCCTCCTCGTTGGATGGCACCGACCTATGTTTCATGAAGTTTTGGTCACATACGGACGATCCCTAGGGAACCTTCCTGTGTTGCGACGTGTTGCTTTATCACTGGCAATCCGCCCGCGGGAGGCGCCTACGTGTCGAAGGACCGTTTGCATGTTGAGCATGCGCTAGAGGCCTCGACCCGCGGCAGCGTTGAGCGCGCATTACGCGACGAGCGCCTGCTGTTTGCATCCGTACTTACGAACCTGCCGCTGGGAGTCGGCGTTTACGATCGCCGTGGCGAACTCCTTCACTCGAACGAGTCCCTGCGTGCCTATGGCAACCTGAGCCGACTACCATCGCTCGAACCCGGCGAAACGCGGCGCTGGCGGGGCTACGATGCCAACGGCCGCTTGATCGGGCCGAACGACTATCCGGGCGCACGTGCGCTGCGCGGGGAGCGCGTCATACCGGGAATCGATTTCCTCTACGACTCCGGCGTGGCGCCGGAACGCTGGATACGCGTCAGCGCGGTTCCCTTCCGTCGTGAGGGGGCGGACCGTGGTGAGGCGATATTGGTCGTGCAGGATGTCGACGATCTCAAGCGCGTCGGCGAGCGTATCGAAGCGGCGCGGGCGGAGCTCGCCAGCCAGTCGCGGTTCTTCGAGGCGACGCTGTCCTCGATTCCCGATTATGTCTACGCGTTCGACCAGCAGCGACGCTTCGTCTATGTCAATCCGGCCATGCTCGATCTGTTCGGGCTCCCCGCAGACGAGTTGCTCGGTCGGACCTTCGCCGATCTCGACTACCCGCCCGATCTTGCCGCGCACCTCAGCAATGACATCGATCGCATCTTCGCCGACGGTGTGACGGTCGAAGACGAGGTCTTCTTTCGAAGCCCCACCGGCCACGCCGCCTATTTCTCCTATCTGTGGGGCCCCATCCACACCGAAGACGGTTCGATCGAGCTCGTGGTCGGCGTATCACGCGACACGACCGAACGGCGCGCCTTCGAGCAAGCGCTGAGCCGCAGCGAAGCGCGCCTGCGCGCCGCGTCCGAACTGGCGGGGCTCGGTATCTATGCCTGGGACCCGATCACCGGTGCGCTCGATTGGGACGACCGGCTACGCGCGATGTGGGGCCTCCCGCCGGGTGCGCCGGTCGACATATCGGTGTACGAGGCGGGGATTCACCCCGATGATCTCCCGCTTGTCCGCGAGGCGATCGCCGCCTGCGTCGATCCGGCAGGGGATGGTCGCTACGCGATCGAATACCGGGTGGTTGGCCGCGACGACGGCGTTATCCGTCAGATCTCGACCTCGGGTCGAACGACGTTCGAGAAAGGGTGTGCCGTCACCTTCATCGGCGCTGCAGTCGACGTCTCCGAACAGCGTCGAAACGAGGCGGCAGTCCGTGCGAGCGAAGCACAGTTCCGCAGCTTCGCCGAGAACAGCAGCAACCTGCTCTGGATCGCCGATCCCGCGGCCGGCGCGATCGTGTATCGCAGCTCGGCCTTCGAGCGGATCTGGGGCTTGCCGCTCGAGGAGGCGCCCGTCTTGCTCGATGCGTGGATGGAGCACGTTCATCCCGATGACCGGTCCGGTGTCACCCGCGCATTGGAGGCCGTGAAGGCCGGCGATGTCACGCAATATGAATATCGCATTATCCGTCCTAGGGATGGCGGCGTGCGCCTGCTGCGCGACACGAGCTTTCCGATTCGTGACGATCAAGGCGAGATCGCGCGCATTGGCGGCATCGCCGAGGATCTGACGCAACAGGATATCCGGCAGGTTTATATCGTCAGCGCCCGTGCGGCCGAGGCGCGGCGCCTCGCGGGGCTGGTACGCGACATCGATTATAACGCCCGTATCTTCGAGGACGCCGCCGCCTTTCTCGACATCGCGCCGGTCCTGACGCCGGGCTGCGTTCTGGTCGATCTCCGCAAAGCGCGCGACGACATGCTGTCGGTTCCGCGCGAGCTCAAGGCACGGTCCATCTCATTGCCGACGGTCACACTGGATGATGCCCGTGCCGGGGCCGACGCCGCCGTGGCCGCGATGAAGGCGGGTGCGGTCGACTACATCATCTGCGACGACGAAGCGGTGTTGCGGGACAAGCTGGGCGCCGTCTTGGCCGAGTGTCACGCCGTCGTGCGTCCGGCAGCGCGCGACGAGGAAGCCAGCGCGCAGATCGCGCGATTGACACCGCGTGAACGTGAGGTGCTGATCGGCCTTGTCGACGGCGGGACCAACAAGGTCATCGCCCAGGCGCTTGGCATCAGTCCTCGGACGATCGAGCTTCATCGCGCGCAGGTGATGAGCAAGTTGGGGGCCAGCAACCTGACCGAACTGGTCCAGACCGCGCTGGCGGCGCATATCGCGCCCTCCAGCGGCAAAACGCGGAAGCCTACCTAGGGTTCGTCCGGATGCCGCTGTGACCGGCTATCACACAGGACCGTCTCACCAAGGTGGAGGCGGGTCCTATGATACAGCTTCAGACATCAGCCCCGTTCGGAACTCCGGGGGCCGTTCACCTGGTTGCGCTGGCGCAACTGCGACGCACCCAATGGTGATGCCGATGGCCTATGAAAATGCGCCAGCTTCGCCGAGACCCCGTCAGTCGGTCTCTACCGCCGACCTGCTGCTCCGCGAAACGTATCACCGATCCAGCAACGATCTTCAGCTCGTCGTCGGATTGCTGGCTTTGCAAAGCCGACGCGCGACGAATGCGGAGACGCGTGATGCCTTGGCGGATACCATGGCTCGGGTTGCCGTTTTGGCCCGCGCTCGCGGCGACCTGAACCAACGGCGTCCTCCGAGCCTGCAGTGCGCGCTGCGACAAGTATGCGAGGCGCTGCTCAGTCAGGCCGAGCCGCGGTCTATCCTGATCTCGATGCAGACCGAGCACGACGTTCAGGGTCTTACGCCGGACCATATCGCTGCTCTGGCGCTCGTCGTGAATGAGCTGGCCACCAACGCGATCAAGCACGCTTTCGAAGAAGGCAAGGCCGGGCACATCAGTATATTGGTACGCCGCTGTGGAGACCGTCACGCCGCCATCATTGTCGATGACGATGGCCTCCCGTTTCCCGAGATGAATAACGCGAAGAGCGGCGGCTTGGGATTGTCATTGGTCAGGCGGTTGGTCGCATCGGCCAATGGCGTTCTTATCCAGCATGGGGCGGGATCGAAATGCTTCGAGATCAGGGTGCCCGTGCCTAGCGCTTCGGACCGGACGTGAACGATAATCAGTTCAGTCGCCTCGTCGCACCCGATCGGTCCGACGAGGCGTTCGCACTAGCAGCCGATTTGGTCGTACGATACGACGATATGGCGCTCGCTCGGGCCCGGATGAATCTTTACGCCGCGCTAGACGGCAGTAATTTAGTAAATTTAGATCTTGTTGCTCAGGCGTGTTTGATCATAATGGATCAAATATCTCATGGTACTATAAGGCAGGTGCAAGATGGACTAAGATGATCGATTGAAGGATTTGCAGTCGTTATGCAATAGCATAGATACGTTAATCGTATTTGCTGAGCAGGAAGATGATTTCCTTCTAGCGGCGAAGCTCGACGGCGCGCGCGTTTGTTTTGCCGATCGATACATGGTCAGCGTGAGATAGTTTGCTTGCGATAATTTTTTAACGTTCTCAAGCAAATCGCAGTCGCCTGTCGGCCGCCGATTGCTAGCACGGAATTTCGTCGTTGATCGCTCAGAACCTGTCAGCCTGCCTGCTGCCTAAGCTCGGTAAATGGACGATGCCGTCCGTGAGAGCCCGAACGTCTGCTCTTGTCGAAAGCCGTCATTCAAGAACTGCATCGGGAAAGACTGCTTCGTCCCAAATCTCGGCGTTTAGCACCGGGGGCAGCCTGGACCTTCGGACCCGATCCAAAACATGAATGAATGGCTTAAGTTGAGGAGCGGGGAGCGCGGCCTGAACGACCGGAATTGGGTCACCAAAAACACCAACCGAGATGCCCCTGTCGCGATAACGGTGCGGGTGTTCGTCAATCACATTGTCGACAGTCTGCTGCCCATTAGTAAACAGTATTTTCTAGAGCCTTGGTTGGCATCGCGTCACGCCTTCGCCAGAAACGCAAACAGCGTCTCATCGTCACACATCGACACGTTGAAACGAAGGTAGTCGCTCCACGCGCCACTGGTGCTGAACACGTTGCCAGGCGCGAGCACGATGCCTTCCGCCAGCGCGGCGCGAGCGAGCGCGACCGCGTCCATTCCGTCCGGCAGCCGCGCCCAGAGGAAAATCCCCGCGTCAGGCTCGATCCACGGTTCGATCCCGACCGCGCGCAGACGCTTCACCGTCCGTGCCATTGCGCGCGCCAGTCGGGCGCGGACGGTCTCGACATGTCGGCGATAACTGCCGTCGGTCAGGACGGCGTGGAGCAGGTTGGCCGACAGCGGATTGCCCGACATCGACGTCGCGATCCGCAGATCGGCGAGCGCCTCGATCCAGTCGGGGCGGGCGACGATATGCCCGCAGCGTACGGCGGCGGAGAGCGACTTCGAGAAGCTGCCGATGCGGATCACGCGGTCGAGCCCGTCGAATGCAGCGAGCCGTGGCGCGACGGTGTGTTCGAAATCGGCGAAGATGTCGTCCTCGACGACGACCAGATCATGCGCTTCTGCGAGCTTCAACAGCTTGTGCGCGGTCGCCGCCGCCAGCGTAGCGCCGGTCGGGTTTTGGACAGCGGAATTGGTCAGGTAAAAGCGCGGGCGGTGCTCCGCCAGCGCGGCTGCGAACGCCGCTACCTCCGGCCCCGTCGGCGTGATCGGGACGCCAACCACCTTGACCCGGTGGGCGCGGAGCAGAGCGAGGAAGTTGAAATAGCACGGATCGTCGACCAGCACGGTGTCGCCGGGTTCAAGTAGGAAGCGGCAGACGAGATCTAGCGAATGCGTGCTGCTGTCGGTCAGGAGGATCTGGTCAGGCGCGGCGTCGATGCCCTGCGCGGCAAGCCGTCGGGCTAGCAGCGCACGCAACGGGAGCGATCCCTGCGACGAGGCATAGCCGGTCAGCGCGCCATCGCCCGTATCCCGTGCGGCGGCGCGCAGCCCCTTGCGGATCGCATCGCCCGCAAGCCAGTCGTCGGGCAGCCAGCCGCAACCTGGCATCAGTCGCTTGCCACCCTCGCTCGACGACTGATTGGCAAGCGACTGGCGCAGCATCCACAACGGATCGACCTCGCGCTCGACCGCGCTACCTAGCCGGTCGAGCGCGAGCGGGGCGAGTGGCGAGGCGACGTAGAAGCCCGAACCCGGCCGCGACCGGATCGTACCATCCGCGGCCAGCCGGTCATACGCCTCGACCACGGTGGATTTGGAGAACCCGATCGTCTCGGCCATCGCACGAACAGAAGGCAGGCGTGCGCCGGACGTCAGCGTGCGCCGCTCGATCCGATCGCGGATGACGTGCATGACCTGTCCGGTTCGCGTGTCCTGCATGTTTGTCGCCATCGTACCGTTCTCTAGACCAATACAGTTTAGCTCGATCGTATGCTTCCGTCCCTGTCAACGCCAGCCGCAATTCGGCATCGGTCGTCGCACAGGAGGCTATCATGAAGACTATCGTTCTCGTTGCGTCGATCCTTGCCGCGCTGTCCGCACCGGGCATGGCGCAAGAGGTGAAGGTCGGTCCCGCCCGCTATGCCGTCACGGTGGCGCGTGCCGATGTGTCAGCGACCACGCCGGCCTCGGCGCGTCGTGCGCTGAAACGTATCGGTCGCGCGGCGACGGCTGCATGCGGCGGTTCCGGCGGCAGTCTCCGCGAAGTGACCAGGGCAGTTGAAGCCACTGCCTGTTGGCGCGAGGCAGTCGACGGTGCGGTCCGCGCGGTCGACGCGCCGCTGCTGTCGCTGGCCTGGCAAGACCACCACGTATCGGAGAACCGCTCATGACAAGACCCTTCAAACTCGTCGATGTGTTCGGCACCGATCCGTTTACCGGCAATCCGCTCGCCGTCATCGCCGATGCCGACGGGCTTTCCACGGACGAGATGCAGCGGATCACGCGCTGGCTCAATCTTTCGGAAACCACCTTCCTGCTGCCACCGACCGACGTCCAGGCGGACTACCGCGTCCGCATCTTCACGCTTGCGCGCGAATTGCCGTTTGCCGGACATCCGACACTCGGGACGTGTCACGCGTGGCTGGAGGCAGGGGGCATTCCGAAACGCGACGGCGTGGTCGTGCAGGAATGCGGCGTCGGGCTCGTCGAGGTCAAACGCGATGGCGATCGGCTCGCGTTTGCCGCACCGCCGTTGATCCGCAGCGGAACGCCGACCGAGGCGGAGATCGCGGAAGTGGCCGAGCTGCTGCGGATCGAACGGCCCACGATTGTCGACGCACAGTGGGTCGACAACGGTCCCGGGTGGATCGCGGTGATGCTTGCCTCCGCCGCTGAGGTACTGGCGGTCGATCATGCGGGGCATCACTCCCGCGGGATCGATATCGGCATCGTCGGTCCGCACCACGCCGGTCGCGACGCCGCATTCGAGATCCGCGCGATCTTCAGCAACGCGCACGGCGCGCTGATCGAGGACCCGGTCTGCGGCAGCCTCAACGCCTCGGTAGGGCAATGGCTGTTCGCTAGCGGCCGGGCGACCGACCGCTACGTCGCCGCGCAGGGTTCGTGCGTTGGCTGCGACGGACGGATCGATGTCTCACAGGACACGCAGGGCCAGGTGTGGGTAGGAGGCCGGACGATCACGCTGTTCGACGGACAGTGTCGAGGCTGAAATTCCAGCGGGAACGACCCCGTCGGCAATCACGACCGTGCTCCCGCCGATCAAAGCCGGCGGGGGCGCGACCGGGATCGTGCGCTAATCTTCCGCGCGCCGCGCCGTATCCACCACAGATAGATGCCGGCGATACCGATCGCGAGGAATGCCAGACCGAGGATGAGGACGACGATCTTGCCGACGATCCCGAACGCCTCGCCCGAGTGCAGCGGACGCAGCCAGTAGAAGATGCGGCTGGAGACGTCGCCGCGTTCGTCGTTGATACCGGTGATCGTTCCGGTGCAGGCGTTCACGGTCACCGTCGCGGAGCCGACGTAGCGGACGCGGTCGTCGGGCCGGCTCAGGCGGACCTGCCATGCGCAGTCGGTCGGGTCTTCCGGCGGAAACAGATAGGTCCCGGTGGTGCCGGGCACTTGGCTAGCGAGACGCGCTATCGCGGTTGGGCTTAGTCGCTCATGCGCAATGGTAGGCTCGGTTTTCGCCGGCGGCGCGGTCCGCAGCGTCTGTTCATTGCGCGGACGCATATCGCTCGGGAGCAGGCCGACGATCCACGACGGACGAATCATGTACGTCCCCGAGATACCCCAGAGCAGGCACATCGCGGCCAGCACGGCGCCGAGGACCCGGTGCAGGTCGAAGGTCAGCCGCGGCAGCGTGGCGTTCTTCTTGATCGCGAGCGCCTTGCGCCATTTTCCGGGCTTCGGCCACCACAGCACCAGCCCGGAAACGGTCGAGAGCACAAGGACGAGCCCGCTGACCGCGATCAGCAGACCCCCGGCTAGCGGGACGGCGAGCCGCTTGTGCAGAGTCCAGATGAACTTGAGCACCGCCCCGACCGGGCGCTGGTGGTCGCGATCGACGCTGCCCGAACTCGGGTGGACGAAGAGTTCGCGGGTGGCATGGTCCTGGCCGGCGATCAGGACGCGGTAGGCATGATCGGCATTGGATGCCGGCAACCCCACCAGCGCCAGATCGCCGCCGCCATTGGCCGCGCGGGCGAGGGCGACCGCGCGATCGACCCCCACGCCGACGGGTGCGCCGACCGCCGCATACGGGGCATCGAACGCATCCGAAATCTCGTGCTGGAACACCAGGATGCACCCGGTCACGGCCTCGAACACGAACAAGAATCCGAAGCTCAGGCCGATCCATTTGTGGAGCTTGAGCCATATCAGACGGCCTCGCGCCGGACCCGCCACGCGGTTAAAACTCGATCTTGCCGGTTAGCATCACCGTCCGCGGCTCGCCGACGCCGATCCGGTAGACGCCGTTCGCATAGGGATAGTAGTTTTTATCGAGCAGGTTGCGGGCGTTCAGCTGGACACGGTAGATCATGCCATTGGCCAGCCGCGCCCGGTAGCGCAGCACCGCATCGACCGTCGCGTAGCCGGGCAGGAATGCCGAGTTTGCGGTGTCGACGGCGATCCGGCTGGCGGCGGTGACGCCCGAGCCTGCCGCCAGTCCCTTGAGCGCACCCGACCTGATCTCGTATGTGCCGAAGATCGACCCCTTGTTGGTGGGGACGTTGACGAAGCGATTGCCACCGAGCGTCGGATCGTCGCGCACCTTGGCATCGAGATAGGTGTAGGAGGCGGTCAGGTTGAACGCCGGCGTAACCTGACCCGACACAGTCAGTTCGCCGCCCTGTGCGCGCACGCTGCCCACGGTCGAGGTAACGTCGTCGGACGTGGTCAGCACGTTGGTCTTGTCGATCCGAAACACCGCGGCGGTCGTCAACAGCTTGCCGCCGAAGAACTCGGCCTTGGCGCCGGCTTCCCAGCCTTCGCCCTTTTCGGGTGCGAACGGTCCCGAGGCGGGCACCGGTCCGGCGGCGGGCACCGAGGCGTTCGGATGGTAGGACGTGCTGTAGCTGCCATAGACGCTGACGCGATCGGTCACACGGTAGAGCAGGGATGCGCTCGGCAGGAACACGCCCTTGCTGGAATCGTCGCTGACCTCGCCCTGCGCCGCGCCGAACTGCATGATATGCGACCAGCGCAAACCGGCCGCCGCGGTCAGCCGGCCGAGCGTGACGCTGTCCTGCGCGAAGACACCCCATTCGCGGCTGCGGTTGACGAAGAACGGGCCGTCGCTCGGCTGCGCGACGGCATCGCTCTCGGAAAGTTGGCCGTAGACCGGATTGTAGATGTTGAAGCCGCCGCGGATGTCGGACATGTCCTGCCCCGCCTGACGCCGGTTCTGGTAGCGATAGTCCGCGCCGAACAGCAATTCATGCTTGAGCGCGCCGGTGGCGAACGTCGCGACGCCGGTCTCCTGGAGATAGGTGTTTTCCTGGCGGCCATGACGATTGGCGAGGACGAACCGCGTCAGGTCACCCTGCGCGTTCAGCCGCGACGCATTCACCTGAACGTCGGAGGTGAGGTAGTTCATGTACGCCGCGCGCGTCCGCAGCGTGAGCCAGTCGGTGGCCGCGTAATCGAGATTGCCGCGGACGAAGTGGCTGACGCTGTGATAGCGTGAGAAATCCTCCGAAAAGCTGCGCTTCGCCGGCACCGCGACGGGCTTGCCGTTCTGGAGGATCGTACCGCGATCCATTGGCGCGGTGGTGTCGTTATATTCGTAGGCGAGCACCAGCTGCACCTTGTCGCCGCGCCAGCCGAGCGACGGCGCGATCAGCAGGTTGCGCATGTCGTGGCCGACATTGCGCCAATAATCCTGCTTCTCACCGGCGACCACGAGACGGTAAGCGGTTTCGCCACCGGCAAGCTGGCCGATCGGTCCCGACAGATCGCCGACCGCGCGGTATTGGCCGTAGCTGCCGATATTGCCCTCGAACGCGCGATACGCGGTATAGAGCGGCTGCTTGCGGACGATATTGATGACGCCGCCGGGTTCGGTGCGGCCATAGAGCATCGCCGATGGTCCGGAGAGCAGTTCGACCCGGTCGGTATTGGCCTGGAAGCCCCTCGCCATCGCGCCGCGCACGCCGTCGATCAGGATGCCTGGATTGGTCGAGGCGACCGAGGAATACACGCGGAAGCCACGGATGTTGAAGCTGTCCTGCGTGCCCCCGAAGCTGTTGTCCTGGCTCACGCCCGGCAGCGTCTTGATCGCCTGTTCGAGATTGACGACGCCGCGGTCCTGGAGGACCTGCTGGCTGGCCATGCTGATCGAACGGGGCGTGTTCAGGACATCGGCTGCAACGCCAGATGCGACATAGGAATCCGTCGGCCGATACCCGTCCGCGGACCGGCTGGCCTGGACGATGATCTCGGCGCCGGTGGTGTCGCCCGTCGGAACATTGGCCTGCTCGATCGCCTGCGCGAGGGCCGGGAGTGGCGCCAGTATCGCGAGGGTCAGTCCCCCCAATGCGGCGTTGCGCGAAAACCCGCGCGTCGTGTGAAGCCTCATGCTTGCGTACCCCTTTTGATGGGGTGGCAATTAAGCTAATGCGAATAAGTTGCATCTATTGTTTCGGCTAGGTAATGGTGGCCTGCGTAGAAGTCCGGCTTGTGCAAGGGACTGCATCTGAATCTTTCTGATCAACGGACGAGACATGAAGCTGGGGTTTGCGTTTCTGGCCGCCGTCGCGGCGGCATGGGCTGGGCCTGCCTTTGCCGACATGACGGCGCACTATGTTGGTTCCGACGATAGCAGTATGATGACGATCGAGATCGCCACCGAG
>JAYVRZ010000223.1:0-11515 GCA_043775965.1 Sphingomonas sp. | reverse complement strand
GATGTTGCCGATACCGCACGCGATACGATCAGAACATTGATACCGGCCACCGCTAGCCTGTTGCGTATCTTCCGGAGTTTTGATCCCGATCTCGTGGTATCGACGGGGGCCGCGCCGGGTGCGCTGGCGCTGTTCCTAGCCAAACTTTTCGGCGCGCGGACGATCTGGATCGATAGCATCGCGAACAGCGAGGGGCTATCGCTGTCGGGCCGGCTGGTCCGCCCGGTCGCGGATCTGCGGGTCACGCAGTGGCGGCACTTGGCTGAGCAGGATGCGTCGTTGCGGTATCTCGGTCAGATCTTGTGATTCTCTTGTCCGTCGGCACACAGTTGCCGTTTGACCGCCTGATCTGCGCAGTCGACCGCTGGGCGCAGGCTTCCGGTCGCACCGACATCGTCGCGCAGATCGGCCCCACGCACTACAGTCCGGTCGCGATGCGCAGCTTCGCCTATCTCGCCTATGACGAATTCCGTGAACTTCAGGAAAATTGTAGTGTGATGGTCTGCCACGCCGGAATGGGTTCGATTATTACAGCGATGGAATTCGGCAAGCCGATCATCGTCATGCCGCGCGATCATCGTCGCGGCGAACATCGCAACGGGCATCAATTCGCAACGCTGCGACAGTTCGGCGAACGGCAAGGTGTGTACCCCGCCGAAGACGTACGCGAGTTGACAGCGTTGCTTGATCGCGCCGATGAACTTACCGCCTACTCCACCCTTGGGACAAGCGCCTCAAGCAGGTTCGTCGATCAGCTAGCTTCTATTGTGAACCGCCCCGAACCGCGATCTATCATCCGACGTTTGCGGCACTTTTTATCCGGAAACTCTCGCAAACACATCTGACAAACATAGTTTATCGCGGTGCAACAAATGTGCTTGCCGCTTCATAAGTGGCGTGTTAGCCGACGAATACATGTATGAGTTCTGGGGGTTTGTGTGAAGCGAAAAGCGGCTTTTGTGTTGATGGCCGCGATTGCGCTTGCGGGATGTTCAAAGTCCGGCCCCCCGCCGATTTCCAGCGGAGAGCGCTACGTCGTCGGTCAGGGCGCCGATGACGTCTACCGGCTTGGTGCCGGCGACAAGATACGCGTTCTCGTCTATAACGAGCCCCAGCTCGGCGGTGACTTTTCGGTAAGCAGCGATGGCGAGATGTCGTTGCCGTTGATCGGCAACGTGCAGGTTGCGGGCAAGACGATCGAGCGCGTCTCGCAAGAGGTCCAGGCGCGATTGTCCGACGGATATCTGCGCGATCCTCGCGTGAGCATGGAAGTACAGACATATCGTCCTTTCTTTATCCTTGGCGAAGTGAAGTCCCCCGGCCAGTACCCCTATTTGAGCGGTCTGACGGCAATGAATGCCATCGCAACTGCGCAGGGCTACACGCCGCGTGCGGGCAAGAAAACGGTGCGTATTCGTCGCTTCGGCGAACAATATGAGCAGGAATACGTCCTGACGCCCGATCTGCGCATTCTGCCGGGCGATACGATCCGCCTGACCGAACGATTCTTCTAAAGTCGTGGGCCCGTTTTGGGTGGCGCGCGCAGTGCGTCAAAAGTTGCTTTCGACCGTAGCGATGTCATCTTCTCGCGCACGAGCAATGCCCGGGCGGTTGGCTTCCCGAATGGCCGTATCGAAAGGCGTTGCGGTTATGCTGAGCGTCGGCGGAGCGTTGCTCGTCGCCCCCAACGCCGCGTCAGCGCAAACCAGCAGCCTGTTGCTGCCGCCTGCTACTACCAGCGGCGATGCGTATGATCGCGGCCACAATATCAGCGTGACCGAAAGAGCGCGACCTGAATACGACGCGCTCGGCGTCCGCCTAGGTAGCTTCATCGTCAATCCTCAGTTGACGGCATCGCTGGGTTCCAGCGACAACGTTTACAATGACAATTCGAACAAGCGGGGGGACTATTACACCTCGTTCGAGCCGTATGTTAATATTGCGTCCGACTGGTCGGTTCATCAGTTACGGCTCACTGGCGCAGGTGATATCCGCCGTTTCGCAAACCAAACACTGCGCAATCAGGATGCGTGGAATGTCCAAGGCAGTGGGCGCGTCGATGTAACCAGCGCCTTCAACATTCGCATCGATGGCCAAGTCGACAAGACTTACGAATCGCCGTTTTCTGCAGATGTCGTTGCAAATCTGACAGTTCCCTCACGTTATCTCCGCACCGTCGTCGCTGCGCGCGCCCTTTACGATGCGGGGCGGTCGCGCATAATCGGAACATTGGACCGTACGTCGTACGATTTTAGTTCGGTGCAATTCGCGGACGGTAGCTTTCGTGATCAAGGTAATCGCGACCGTGTAACCTATAGTGGCTCCGCGACCTACGAGGTTGGCTTTACCCCAAGCCTGTCGCTGTACACTCGGTTGGAAGCGGATGAAAATAACTACAGGACCGCTCTGTCCTTTGGCGCCCCGAACCGCGATTCAAACGGGTACCGCGCCGTCTTCGGATCGAACTTCGACATTGCTGGCGTCGCTCGCGGAACTGTTGGCATCGGCTATAGCTATCGTACCTTCAAGGCGAGCGAGACGTATCGGACGGCGAGCGGCTTATCGGTCGAAGCCCGCGGTGACTGGTTTCCGAGCGAACTCACGACGGTTGGCGTGCTATTACAGCGGCGATTGATCGACGTGGATTTGTCCAACGCGGGTACGTCATGGGAAAATCGAATTCGCACGACGATTGATCATGAATTGCTCTACAACCTGATCGTCACCATCGGCGCGGAGGTGGGTAGGCGGGACTATAAGGAGCGGTCGGTGTCTACGGATATTTACCGCGCAGAAATAGGCAGCCGCTATCAGATCACGCGTTGGTTGGGGCTCGATGGCAACATCGGATATGGATCGAGTCAGCCGAGTGGAAACGGACTCGGCAACCCCTTTGACGAGTTGCGTGCCAGTCTATCCATCCGTATCAGGCGATGAGAACGAACATGCTTCCAATACAAAGCAACGGCCTTTTCGCCAGATACTTGGGACAATTCTGACATGAAGGTCGTGAACGCGGCAGAGGCCGAAACCCGGTTGAGCGATGTGATCCGCACGGTGCGCGATGTCGTGCGGCGCAGGATACTGATTCTCGTCGGCATCACCGCGGCGGTTGCTGCGGTCGGCATTCTGCTGACGCTGCGTATCACCCCGGTCTACCAGGGCGTGACGCGGATCCAGATCGATCCCAGCCGGAATCCGTTGGCGCGTACTGCGAGCGAAGCGCAGGCCCAGCTTGCCAGCGAAGCTATCGAAACCGAGGTGTCGGTTATCCGGTCGATCGATCTGTCGCGGATCGTCGTTCAGCGGTTGAATTTGCTGAACGACCCTGAGTTTGGCGGCGGTCCTACGCCCGACGGTCAGCCAGTGCTCTCGCCAGCGGCAAAGCTCGACGTTGTGGCGCGATCGGTTAATAGCCATCTCGACGTCGCGCGTGATCGACTCACCTATATCATGGCCATCAAGTTCAATTCGGAGTCGTCCGAAAAGGCCGCGCGGATTGCGAACGCGTTTGCTGCGGCGTACCTTGATACCAAGGTCGGTAACAAGATCGGGACGGCCGAGCGGCAGACCGCATGGTATCAGAAGCGCATGGACGAACTAGCGACGGAGATCCGCGCCGCGGATGAACGAGTCGCTCAGTATCAGGCGCAGGCCGGTATCGTGCGCGGAGCATCGAACCAGGTGGGTACGATCGTAGACCAGCAGGTAGCGCCGCTATCTGTCCAGTTGGCGAGCGCGGAATCGAACGCTGCCGAAGCGCGTTCAAAGGAGGAATCTGCGCGTTTGCAGGTTCGTCGCGGTACGCTCGACAATATCTCCGACGTACGCGAGTCCGTGACCGTTCAAGATTTGCGCAAGCAGCGCGCAACATTGTCTCAAACGCTTGAAGACGTTCGCGGCCGGTACGGTGAAAAGCACCCCGACTTCATCAAAGTTCGCGACCAGATGGCGGGTGTTGATGCCGAACTGAACAAGGAAATGGGACGTGTTGTGCGGTCGCTCGATGCCGATGCAGGGGCTGCCGATGCGCGCGCTGCAAGCCTGCGCAGCGCGATGACGCAGCTCGAACAGAAGCAGGCGAACAACGCCCGCGCTTCGGTCATCGCCGCCAGTCTCCAGCGCGATGCCGACGGCAAGCATGACGCGTACGAGAAGATATCCCAGATGGCACTCGAATCGCGTCAGGCAGCGCAGAACTCGATTGCGCAGGCACAGATCATCGACAATGCCGAGCCACCACAGACGCCGAGCTGGCCGAACCGGCCGTTGCTGTTCTTGCTCTCGATCATTGCAGGTCTCGGCGTCGGCATCGCGGTCATCGTGACTCAGGAGATGCTGGTCACCGGTATGCGCAGCATCGACGAGGTCGAGCGCGAGCTGGGCGTGCCGTTAATTGCCGCAGTACCGAACATTCGACAGGATCGTCCCGCGGACATCGTCGTTGACAAGCCGACCTCGCAATATTCGGAGGCGTTGCGGAACGCGCGGGCCTCGTTGTTGGGCGTTCGCGGGCAGGCGCGTCCGAAGATCATCGCGCTGACATCGGCTTTGCCGAGCGAGGGCAAGACCACGACCGCGCTCGCTCTCGCGCGCGTGATGGCGATGAACGGCGACAGGACGATCATCGTCGATGCCGACGTTCGCCGCGCGCAGCTGCGAATGATCACGCCGACCAAGTCGGACGGCGTGGGTCTGGTCGAGCTACTCCATGGTGAAGTCACGCTGGACGAAGCCATCGAGGCGAGCGGTCTGGAAAACCTCGACCAGATCATTATCCATAAGCCCTATTTCTCGTCGGAGAACCTGTTTGGCAACGATCTGATGCCGAAGGTTCTGGAACAGTTGTCGGAGCGCTACGACACGATCATCCTCGATCTGCCGCCGCTCGTAGGCTTGGCAGACGGTCGTTTCCTTGCGGCTCTGGCCGATGCGGTGGCGCTGGTGATCCGCTGGAACAAGACCCCGAAACATGCGGTCACGTCGGCGGCGTCGTGGTTGCAGTCCGATGGCGCCAATCTGGTCGGCACGATCTACACTATGGTGGACACGAGTTCGCAGAGCGTAGGATCCTATTATTATTATTCGAAGCAATATTCCGAATACTACCAGGAAGCGTGAGTCTGCGACGTCGTACGGGTCGCCGCAGACAGTCTGATCGACGCGAGCTGTAGCATTCGCCTGGTAAGGCGCTCGCTGGGTAGACCGGACGTTTGGTAGATTCAGTGATCGAACGGCGCGCATGGCGGTTGCTGGACGCCGGACGCCACTACCGATAAAACTGTGCGACGGTTCGTCCGCGTGTCGGCAACCGCAACCCGCGCTAAGAGAGTTTCGCCATGCTTTCAGGTCCAGATAGCGTGAACCGAAGTCCAAAGGTTCCCGTTGCTTCAGCGGGCAACTGGCTGAGCGAACTCGCACCGAACAGCGCGAATGCGGTGAATTCGGCCAAGTTTGCCGTGAACAATCGGCATGTCCCACTCAAGATCGCCATCGTCGCGCTGATCGCATTGGTCATGCTTGGGCCGCTGATGACCATCGTCGAAGGCTCGGCGGCGGGCGAGGGCAGCAGCGATCGCCAGATCGGCTATCTGCTAATTCTGGGACTCACGATCTACGCGATTCTCCCGACGGCAACGCCGCGTTCGCTCGTCGCGTTCACATGGCCGCTATTGATAGCTTTCGCCTGGTGCTGGATCAGTCTTACCTGGGCGATTGATCCGGGCGTCGCCTTCCGGCGCGTCTTACTGACAACGCTCGTCGCGTGGATGGTATTCGCACTAGTGCGACACGCAGGCTACCAACTGAGCGCGGACATTCTTCGCTATTCGCTGCTCGCCGCCGTCCTGATCTCCTACCTGGTGGTCCGGGTGGATCCACCGATCGGTATCCACCTCGTGACCGAACCGGGGATCGCGACATCGTTGATCGGTAACTGGCGCGGGTTCCTGGGGCACAAGAATTTCGCCGGCGCGGTTTGCGCACTGTGCCTCATCATGTTCCTGTTCGACGCGAAACACGTTCGTTCCGCGATCCGGATCTTCGCGATCGCCGTTGCCGGATATTTCCTGTTTCGATCGCAATCGAAGACCTCCGCCGGCATGCTCGTACTCGCCTCGACCGGCGGCCTGATCTTCGAACTCGTCAGCATCCGCCTGCGCCGGTACCTGATACCAATCCTGACGATCGGCGGCTCGGCCATCTGGTTCCTGGTCAGCGCCTATGGCGACATGGTCCAGTCGAATTTCCTAAGCCCGAAGGCGTTTACCGGGCGCGGCCAGATCTGGTCGACGCTACTGAATTATTCGGCGGATCACCCGTTGCTGGGCGCCGGGTTCGGATCGTTCTGGAACATTCAGAAATCGAGCCCCGTCTTCGAATATGGCCAAGGCTATGTCACGATCATCTTCGTCGGCCATTCGGGCTATATCGACCAGCTCGTGACGGTGGGCATCCCTGGTGTGCTGATGATGATCTTCGCCATGGCGGTCTGGCCGCTCGCGAAGCTGCTCGTCAGCCAGCAGATACCCAAGGGACAAGGCGCCCTGATTTCGGCAATGCTGATGTTCTGCATCGGCCACAACATTACCGAGAGCGGCCTGTTCGAACGCGACGGCATCGTGAGCACCATGTTCTTCTTCGCCGTTGCCTTCGCACAATATTGCACGTTGGGAGACAAAACCATCAGCGCGTCGAAACAGGGTGGCGACGACCTCATGCGCGAGTTGCGCAAGCGGAAGCGCGCCAGTCGCAGACCCGTCATGACGGCTGGCGGGGCCGACTAACCGGATATTGCACAAGTATCCCTTCCAGTACTAGCCGTGCGCCGGCCGGCGTGAAATGCGAGTGATCGAAGTGGATCGGCGTGCCATTCGCCGTGGTAAGCGGGCAATGGCCGTGAGGGCATTCAGAATCGATCGCCGATGCATACTCGGCACCCGCCGCCCTGACGGGGGCAGCCATGGCACGGTCGAGCGCGATCCGATCGGCGAGGCGATAGCGATCGGCAAGGCGTGCGTCGTGCTCGCGAGTGGATCGGACGATCAACACGGGCAGCTCCGCGTCATATTCGACCGAGGGCCCGATTACTAGCACATGTGTCCCGCGCGCGCGCAGCCAGCGGATCGTTTCGAGCAATGCCGGCTGTTCGAAATCGAGCCAGCGTCCCGACAGGATGACGGTGTCGACGTGACTGAAATCTAGCGCCGAGAAAGCTAGGTCCATCGTCGCACGGCATCCGGACAATCCCTTGCCGTGTAGAAGTGGTCGGCATCCCGCGGCGGTCGCCTGGACGATGTTCGCCCCCGGCGCGAATTCGTGCAGCGCCTGCGAGAAATGCGCGCCGTGACTATCGCCGAACAGTGCGACGTTCGGTCGTGCCGGCGAGAGGCGTAGACAGTCCGGCGCGAAGGGACGTCCGGTCGGCAAGGCGAAGCAGCGGTCGGTCGCAAACTGGCGCTTGCCGCCCGCTGTCGTGTCCCACCCCAGATAGCTCGCCGCGAGCGCCAGGCGGGGCGGAAGCACCCTGATGCTGTCAGCGCTCGCGGCGATCGACAGCCCCGCCATCGCCATCGCCGCTAGCGACGCCAGCGCCACCATATGAGGGATCAATCCCTCGCCAATGCGCCAGCGCCTGGTTGAGGGGCGCTCGACCAGCGCGTAGCTTGCCCATGCCACCGCCAACGTCGCGACGAATAGCAGTACGGTCTCAATCGGCGACGGCGTAGACCCATGCCGCGCCTGGTAAAACGCTATGATCGGCCGGTGCCACAGATAGGCGGGGTATGAGATCAGTCCGATCACGCGGAGCGGCCACGCGCCGAGCAGCCGGGCGGTGGGCCCATCCCGGCCATAGGCGATCAGTATCGCCGCAGCGACCGCGGGGGGCAGGGCGAACGGGACGGGAAACGGCCATCCGCCGCTGACCGCGACGCAACAGCCAGCGATGACGACGACCGCGGACATGCACAGACCATTGCGCAGCCATCGCCGCGCGATCGTCGGCGCCGCCCCCAGTGCGACCAGCGCTCCCAGTGACAATTCCCAAATCCGCGCTGGCAACAGGAAGAATCCGGCCGAAGGCCTATACAGCGCCAGCCATCCCCCGACGGCAAACGAAACCAGCGCCAGCGCGGCCAGTATCCAAGCGAGACGGCGCCGTGAAACGTCGCGCAGCAGCCACAGAAATAGCGGATACAAGAGGTAGAATTGCTCCTCGACCGCGAGCGACCAGGTATGCACCAGCGGCTTTGCATCCGACGCCGCCGCGAAATAGTCCGACGTCAGGTAGAAATAGACATTCGAGCCGAACACGCTGGTCGCTGCCGCGCTGCGTCCCAGATCGCGGAGCTGGTTAGGCAGCAGCAGCACGCAGCCGATCACCAGCGTTACCGTCATCATCGTCAGCAGGGCGGGTAGGATGCGGACGATCCGGTGCCGATAGAAGCGCGCGATTGAGAAGCGACCCATGGCGATATCGCGGACCATGATCGCCGTAATCAGATACCCCGAGATCACGAAAAAGATGTCGACCCCGACGAAGCCGCCACGAAGCCGCGTCACTCCGCAATGGAGTAGCAAAATCGGCAGGATTGCCAGCGCGCGGAGTCCGTCGATATCGGGACGGTAGCCTAGCGCGGGACGGTCGTTCTTCGGTAGAGCCGACGTATTGTGCACGGTCGCAACTGTCGGCAATTTTTGTTCCCCCAACATTGCTGGCCCCGGTCATCGGCGGTCTATAGCGAACGGCCGTGGGCTGCTAGGGGACAGACGTGAACGACCAGCCGCCCACCGATCATGTCCAACGCCTGCGCGTGCTGCAGGTCGTCACGCATCTCGACATGGGAGGCGCGGAGACCGTCGCATTAGGGCTGATCGACGCGCTGCGCGACCCGATCGAATTCTCGCTGTTCGCCGTCCTGCGCCAATCGTCGCCGAGCGCGATCGGTCAGGACATGGCGGATCGGCTGCAGCGCTGGGGTGTGCCGTGCCGCTTCGGCGTTGGCGGGCGGTTCAAATCGGGTGGCGTGATCCTCGCGGCACGGGCGCTTGCGCGCGCCGTTGCGGAACAGCGGCCCGACGTCATCCACGTCCATACCGAGATCCCGGAGATGACGCTGGCCGTGGCGTGCGTCCTGTCGCGGCGGGTCCGACGGACGCCGTTGCTGCGGACCGTACACAACAGCGAGTTGTGGATCGCCTGGGGCGGTCTCGGGCGTTGGGTCACGCAGCAACTGGCGTACGGCGATGCGGTCGCGGTCTCGCGCCATGCCGCGCAGGCGGATGCGGCGATCGTCACGCGGACGGTGCGGGGCCCAGCGACATTGCTCTACAACGGTGTCGCGTCACCGCCCCGTGTTCCAGCCAAGCGTGCGGCGGGTCCCGTCCGGCTGTTGTTCGCAGGCCGGCTGGTCCATCAGAAGGGCGCCGACCTGCTGCCGGCGATCCTTGCGATAGCGCATGCCGGAACGACACGGCGGGATGTATCGGTGGTTATCGCTGGCTCAGGGGTTCTTCGCGACGCCGTGGCGCAGGGTATACAGGGGCAGATGCCCGGCTGGGACGTGCGGTTGATGGATCCCGTCGAGCGCCTAGCGGAGCGGCTTGCCAACTATGACGTCGTGCTCGTGCCGTCTCGGTTCGAGGGGTTCGGGCTGCTGGTCGTGGAGGTGCTGCTCGCGGGCCTGCCGGTCGTGACGACCAATGCGCCCGGCCTCGACGAGGTCGTTCCCGCCCAATACCCGTTCAAGGCCGATCCCGACGACGTTGCCGCGCTGGGGGCGGAGCTGGCCGCGATCATCGACGACCCGCAGGGCGCCCGGAATATCGCGGCACGGTTTGGTGAGGATCTCGCACGCCGCTTCAGTCCGCAGAGCATGGCATCTGCGTATCTGGCACGCTATCGCGCTCTGGGTTCGGCGCTGGGGCGGCGGAACGAGGAACGGGGCAGGGCGCGGTGACGGTCGCAGTCGGGATCAAGGCGTTGAACGAGGCCGCGCATATCGACGCGGCGATCGCCAGCGCGCGCGCGGCGCTGGCGTCGGTCGGCGGTGGCGTAATCGTGCTGGCGGACAGTGGGTCGACCGATGCGACGGTCGCGCGAGCTCGGGGTCACGGGGGTGTCCGGATCGTCCAGCTCGCGGATCCTGCGCAGCGTTCCTGCGGGACAGGGGCACAGCTCGCATTCCAGTCGGCGCACATGGCCGCGGACTATTTCTACCTGCTCGACGGCGACATGGTGCTCGACCCCGGTTTCCTCGCGGCGGGCGTCGCGTTTCTAGAGGCGCATCCTCGCCACGCGGCGGTCGGCGGCGGGGTGCGCGAGGTCAATACAGACAGCATAGAGTTCGAACTGCGCGCGCGCAACGATCGAGTGAAAGGGAGCTCGCTGGCGGGCGATGTCGACCGGCTCGATTGCGGCGGTCTCTACCGCGTCGCCGCCGTGCGATCGGTCGGGTATTTCGCAGATCGCAATCTGCACGCGTTCGAGGAGTTCGAACTGGGTGCCCGGTTGCGTAGCGACGGCTGGCAACTCGCGCGACTCGACGTGCCCGCGGTCGAGCACCACGGCCATGC
This sequence comes from Sphingomonas sp., assembly GCA_043775965.1. GTDB lineage: Bacteria > Pseudomonadota > Alphaproteobacteria > Sphingomonadales > Sphingomonadaceae > Sphingomonas. Next base: position 940 of record JAYVRZ010000223.1, on the reverse strand, counting down.
GGTGGGCGGCTACCGGTTGATGTGGCGGCGGCTGCGCAGCGGCTATGCCGGGGGCGCCGGCGAGGTCGTGCGCGCGGCGTGGCGCCGGCCGCATTGGAACCAGATACTCCACGGCTTTTCGCAGCTCCACTACAGCGTGATCGTCTATGGCTGGTGGCTCGCGCTGCTGGTCGCGCTGATCGCGGGGCAGGGGCTTGCACTGCTGGCGATCCTGCTGATCCCGCTCGCGTTTCTGACGATGCGACGGCGGAGCCTGCGCGTCGGTCTCTATTCGCTGGCGACGTGGAACGTTATCGCGGTCGGCATGCTGCAAGGCCTGGTACGGTCACGTCGGCCGACCGATGCCCCCGTCCCGGCAAACGACCTGTCCGACGCGTGAGCGCGACGCCGGGGTATCTTGCCAAGTTCGTCTGGACCGCCGGCACGTTCGTGCTGTCGGCGGCGCTGAAATTCGGCCTCAACATCGTCCTCGCCTACCTGCTCGCGCCCGAGATCCTGGGCGTGATGGTTGTCGTCAACGCGATCCGCCTTGGCGTCGAGTTGCTGACCGATGTCGGTATCGAGCAGAACATCATTCACCACAGCGATGGGCTTGAGCGGAATTTCCGCGATACCGCCTGGACGCTGCAACTGCTGCGCGGAGCATTGCTCAGCGCGGCGTTCCTGGTCGCCGCGCCGTTCCTCGCGCAGGCCTATGGCATCGACGTCCGCATCTTCCTGGTCGCTGCGCTCTCGCCGGTGATCGGCGGCGCGCATTCGACCGCGATCTTCGCGCTGGTCAAGCAGATGGAAGTGCGCCGCCGCAACCTGTTCGAGTTCGGCTGCGAAGTGCTCGCCTTCGTGGTGCAGGTCGCGCTGGCGGCGTGGCTGCGATCGGTCTGGGCACCGGTCATTGGCCTGGTCCTGGCGGTCGCGATCCGGTCTGCTTTAAGCTATCTGT
>JAYVRZ010000222.1:0-8851 GCA_043775965.1 Sphingomonas sp. | reverse complement strand
GTTTCGTCGACGCGCATGTCCACCTGTGGGATGTGAACATGGGTTGGTATCATTTTCCGACAGTGGAAAATGATTTCGGGCTTGGCGACGTATCGACTTTCCCGGCCCGGTTCCTGCTCGACGACTATCTTGCGGCGCTAAGCGCGGTCGATATTCCGAAGTTCGTCCATGTGAACGCGACGGCAACGCCGCAAAGCGCCGCCAATGAGACGAGTTGGCTCGCCGAACTGGCCGCAGCACGCGGTTTCCCCAGCGCGATCATCGGGACGGTGGACATGGCGGCGACGCTTTCGTCAATCGGGCGGATACTGGATCGGGAGATGGAAACGCCACTCTATCGCGGGATCCGGCTGATCGGCGGCCTCGATTATGAAAGCGGCGCGGCGCTGGGGCTGCTGACTTTGCTCGAAGAGCGCAACCTCGTCTATGATGCGGTCGCACATCCCGGGGGCGGTATCGCAGCGGTCGCAAAGGCCGCCGCGCGTTATCCCGGATTGCCGTTCGCGATCGAACATAGCGGCTGGCCGTTGCAGGCTGCCGATCCGCAGCATTGGGCCCTTTGGAAGAGTGAAATGGCCGAATTGGCGGCGCTTCCCAACGCCTATTGCAAGCTTTCCGGTCTGGGGATGACCTACCACCGCACCGCTCCCGAGGTGTTCCGTCGTTATTGGAACTATTGCATCGAGGTTTTTGGGCCGCAGCGCTGCATGTTCGCGAGCAACTTCCCGGTCGATAGCCTGTACGGAAGCTTCGACGATTTACTGGCCGCGTTCGAGCTTGTCGCCACGTCGCTTCCGCCCGACGATCAGGCGATGCTGTTCGGGGGCACGGCCGAGCAATTCTACCGCATCTGATTTCACCATCACGTCCGGAGCGACATGACCGATCTCATCACTATGCAAATTCCTGCCTATGGCATCGGGCGTATCGTCCTTAATCGGCCCGAAAAGGCCAATGTGCAGACAAACGAGCTACTGTTCGGGCTGGATGCCGCGTTGACCGAATTGTCGCGCGACCCGGATACGCGGGTCATCATCGTGGCTGCGGCGGGCGAGGATTTCTGCGTCGGAGAAGACACCACCGATCGCAATCCCGACCTCACGAATATCGAGACCATCGGCAATTGGGGCGGATTCCAGTCACCCGCGATGGAAGGTTATCTGGCCTTTGCCGAAGAAATCTTCGGACTGGGGTGGCGGTGGCGCAACATCCCCAAGCCGGTCATCGCCGAAGTTCAGGGCAGGGTCGTGGGTGCGGGCCTCATGCTGGCGTGGATATGCGACATCATCGTTGCCAGCAACGACTCCACTTTCACCGATCCCTCAGTAGCGGTCGGCGTCAATGGCACATCCTATTTCGCTCACGCCTGGGAGGTCGGAACGCGAAAGGCGAAGGAGATGCTCTTCACCAGCCAGGGCCTTACGGCGAAAGCGGCCGAGCGGATCGGGATGGTCAATCGGGTCGTGGCGCGTGCCGATCTTGCGGCGGAGACATTGGAATTGGCGCAGGTGATCGCGACCCAACCGACGATGGGCGTGCGGCTCGCGAAGATGGCAGTCAACCAGGTTCAGGACCAGCAAGGCTTCTACAGATCGCTTCGCGCGGCGATGGGATTGAACCATGTCGCACATGCCGAGCACTGGGCGCGCCATGGCGGTCCGAACGATCCGAACGAAGGCGAGCAGATCGAGGCGGCGCTCGGCCGCTCGCTGCTTCCGTGAGCCACCCGGCACTTCTCCCCGCTGGACACGCCCTGATCGTCGGCGCAAGCGGCGTGATCGGCAGTGCCGTCGTCGCTGAATTCTCGCGGCGTGCCGGAATGCGGGTGTCGGCGCTTTCCCGCCGACGACCTGATTTACCGGCTGATGTCACCTTCGCTCACATTCCCGCTGATCTCGATGCGGCAGAGGAAAGCGCACGCCTGATCGGCAGTCTCAGACCGGTTACACATCTGGTTTATGCCGCCAGTGTCGAGGCGGCGGGGCTGGTCGGCGGGTGGATCGATCATGATCTGATGCATCGCAATCTGGACATGCTGCGCAATGTGGTTGAGCCAGTAGCGGCTGCCGGTGCACTACGCCACGTGACGCTGATGCAGGGGACGAAGGCTTATGGTGCCCACCTGCATCCCATCGCGATACCTGCGCGTGAAAGCCAACCGCGCGATCCCCACGCTAATTTTTACTGGCTTCAAGAGGATTATATTCGGACAAGAGCCGCAAGCGGCGGCTGGCACTGGACGATATTCCGGCCTCAGATCGTGCTGGGCGGGGCTGTTGGCGTGGCAATGAATCCTGTCCCGGTAATCGGGGTGCTTGCCGCTCTTGCGCATGAGCGGGGTGAGCCCTTCGCATATCCCGGCCAGAGTTTCCTGATCCACGAGGCGGTGGATTCACGCTTGGTTGCACGGGCTTGTGCATGGGCGATGGAGTCCGGGTCCGCCCGCAATGAGGTCTTCAACATTACAAATGGCGACATCTGGGCACCTGCGTTCTCGTGGCCCGCGCTGGCGGACGCAATGGGCCTTCGGTCGGCATCCGACCATATGTGCAAAGTCGCCAAATTTCTCGCGACGCAGCAGCCGGTCTGGGAGCGGATAGCGATACGCCACGACCTAGCCATTCGCGACCTGGCCGCTATTTTAGGTCAATCGCACCACTATCTTGCGCTGCTTCTGGGAAGCGCAAGCGACGCCCCTGCGGCACCGGCGCTGCTCAGCACGATCAAGCTTAGGAAAGCAGGATTTTCCGAATGCTTCGATACCGATCATAGCCTTCGCTATTGGCTGAACGATCTTATCCACCGCAAGATATTGCCGAAAATGGGACAAATGCGATGAGGACGATCAAGCCCTCGCTCGATCTGGTGATCGATGCCGACAATTATCTCGGTGAGACTCCCGTCTGGGCGCCGGCCGAGCAGGCGCTCTATTGGGTCAATTGCGAGCAGGAGCCCGAGCTGCATCGCTGGGATGCACGCAGCGGCGATCGCAGGATCTGGCCGATGCCGCAGCGGATCGGCGGCTTCGTCCTGAAGGACGGCGGGGGCGCGCTTTTGGTGCTCGCCGACGGCCTGTACGATATGGATCTGGAGAGCGGCACGCTATCGCTGAAGGTGAAGTCGCCGCTGGTTCACGCGGCGCTTCACGAGTGTCAGTGCGACCGGCAGGGCCGTTTCTGGGTGGGCTCGATCGACCATCGCATCGGCAAGCCCGACATGCTGCCGGGCGGGGGCGCGTTTTTCCGGCTCGAAGGCGATCATCTGATCGAGATGTTCGATGGCGTGAGCTGCTCGAACGGCCTCGCCTTCAGCCCCGACGGGCATACTCTTTACCATTCGGATTCGCCGACGGCGATCGTGCACGCGTGGGACCTCGATCCGGTTGGCGGGGTGCTGTCGAACCGTCGCGAATTCATTCGCCTTCGCCCGGGCGAGGGCTTTTGCGACGGCGCAACCGTCGATGCGGAAGGAGGCTATTGGGCGACCCTGGTGTTCGGCTCGCGTCTGCGGCGCTATTTGCCCGACGGTACGCCCGATATCGAGGTGGAACTTCCGTTCAATGCGCCGACCAAGCTGGCCTACGGTGGCGCCGACCTGGACACGCTCTACATCACCACGAACAAGATGAGGCCAGAAGGACCCGGCGCCGATATGCTGGGCGGCATCTATGCATTCCGGCCGGGCTTCCGAGGCGTGGTTGATCCCATGCTGCCCCGGGTCGTTGCGCCGGACGATAAGCAATAATCTTCTGGAGACTCAATATGTCGTCGCGCCATCTAGTCGATCCCGAACTCGCTCCGTTGATCGACTTGCTTCCGGCCTTCACGCTGAGACGCGAGAATCTGCCTGCCATCCGCGAAGGCTTGCTCGAATCCCTTGCCCAATCGGTGAACGAGGAAGACGGCGTGGATGTCATCCAGCTCGCGATCCCTGGACAGGAGAACGCTCCCGACGTCCAGCTTACGATCTACCGTCCCGGCGGTAGCGACGACGCGCTGCCGGCGGTGCTGCATTTCCACGGCGGTGGGCACATCATGGGGGCACCGGCGATCAGCGCTGCGCGCAACCGCGTGCTCGCCCAGGAAGCCGGCTGCGCGATCGTTTCGGTTCACTATCGTCTATCACCCGAAAACCCCTTTCCGGCGGCTCTCGACGATGCCTATGCGGCGCTTCGATGGCTTTATGAGGATGCGCGGCGGGTGCAGATCGACCCGTCCCGGATTGCTGTCGCGGGTGAGAGCGCGGGCGCGGGTCTTGCTGCCGCGCTGACCCAGCTAGCGCGCGACAAAGGCGAGGTGCGGATCGTATTCCAGCTGCTCATTTATCCGATGCTCGACAATCGCTCGGGCCGGACGATCGATCGCGGATCGCATTCTGGCGAATTCCTGTGGACGCCGGAATCCAATCGGTTCGCCTGGGACGCGCTGCTGGGCGAAGGGCATGCCGTCGACGACGAGCGGCCTTATGCGGTTCCGGGACGGTGCGAGCATCTCGCGGGATTACCGGCTGCTTTCATCGGCGTCGGCGCGCTCGATCTCTTCGCCGAAGAAGACATCGATTACGCGCAGCGTCTGGTGCATGCCGGTGTCCCGACCGAGCTTCATGTCTATCCCGGCGCATTTCACGGTTTCGATGCGGCTCCCGGGACCTGGGCGGCGCATCATCTCGCGCGGGAAGCGACGGCGGCACTGCGTCGGGCGCTTCATCCGCGGCCGGCTTCCGCCTTCGAGGGTCGATGACATGACGGCAATATGGGTTGTTACCGGCGGAGCTTCCGGGATCGGCGCGCAGCTCGTTCGCGAGCTGATCGATGCCGGTGAGGCGGTCATGGTCTGGGATCTCGCCCGACCGTCGCCGGATAGCTCAGCCGATTATGTGGCGGTCGATCTGTCGGTGCCCGGCAGCGTGGAAGCCGTCGCGGCGAAGGTGAAGGGGCCGGTCCGCGCGTTCGTTCACTGCGCCGGCGTTCCCGCGCCGACATCGGTGACGCACGCCAATGCGGCCGAGCAGCTTCGCTTTGCGTTCGAGGTACATGTCGTATCGTTCGTTGCCGCCGTGCGGGCGCTCGCCGATCAGCTGGAAGAGGGAGAGGGCAGCATCGTCGCGGTCGCTTCGATGGCGATGGATGTCATCACGCCCGCGACATTGGCCTATGGAGTCACCAAAGCAGCGCTGCGTCGTGCGATCGACCAGCTTGCAGTCGAGCTTGGCGGGCGGGGAATCCGTGTCAACGGCGTCGCGCCCGGCGCGATCGCCACCCCCATGACGAACGATGCGTGGTCGAACGAGGCCTATGCGCGCGAACGGCGATCCTTCATTCCGCTGAGCCGTCAGGGCCAGCCGGCTTCGGTATCGAGCCTCATCCGCTTCCTCGCATCGGATGCGGCCGATTACATCACCGGCGAGACAATCTACGTCGATGGCGGCATGCGCCACGGCATCTTCAATCTGGCGGCGCGGGGTTTCGCCGGGTCATCCTGAGCACTGCTTCGGTGGAAGCGATGGTATAACAACGGGGAAAGCGACATTGGACAAATTTACGGAGCAGGCGGCGGTCGTAACCGGCGGCGCCAACGGCATCGGCTTTGGGCTTGCCAGGCGGTTTTAGGTCGAGAGATGAAAGTCGTTATTGCTATCGTGGAATGCAATGCAGTTCGTTCTTTCTATGCTGCGGACCGTTTCGAGGCCATTCGGTCCGGGCTGCGCGACGAATTGCTTCGCCACAAGGCGCCGGGCCGCGCGCCGGTATCGCGATCGCCGCGGCGAACGACTATCCCGTTTACGATTGTGGCATCATAACCCCGCGCTTCCTGGATCAGGCGTTGGCCATTGGCAGGAAGATCGTGCACGATCCTGGGCGGCAGGATCCGAAGCTGGTCGAGATTGATGACGTTGAGGTCGGCGCGCAGGCCCAGCGCGATCCGTCCGCGGTCGCTCATTCCGAACAAGCCGGCGGTCTCACTGGTTTGCATTGCGACAGCCCTTTCCAGCGGCAGCCGGGGGCCGCGCCGACGACCGCGCACCCAATGGCTGAGCAGGTAGGTCGGCATTGATGCGTCGCAGATGATGCTGCAATGCGCCCCTCCATCGGCCAGCCCGAGGACGGTCTGCGGATGGGTAAGCATGGTATGAATCGCATCCTCGTTGCCCAGGGCATAATTGATGAAAGGGGCCATCAAAAGGGCATGGCCATCCTGCTCAAGCATCAGATCGTACGCCAGATCCTGCGGGTCCACACCCTTTTGCGCTGCGAGGGCAGCCACCGACATGTCGGACGTCGGCTCATAATTTACGATTTCGCCCAGCGGAAATGTCGCGCCGAGCATGCCGGGCAGAACCGCTGCGATGTTGTCGGTGATATAGGATGTCTCGACCGGCGTATTGCTTTCCGCCAGTATCGCCTTGCGGACGTCGGAATGGCGGAGTTCGGCGATACGCTCGCCGAACGGCAGTGACGCGAGCTTCATGTAGGTGGGACGGCGTTCGAACATATGCCGGCCTTCGAAGCCAAGTAGAAGGCCGCCGGCGCGTCCCGCGATCTGCGGTATCAGCTGCGCGCCGCGGCTGTTTTCTTCCTCGGTCCAGCCCAGCCCGCTGCGCCACGTATCGGGATTGACGATGTCCTCGGCAAGAAGGAAGGTGCATTTCAGGCCGGTCTCGCGCGAGAGATCGCCCATCCAGGTGATTTCGTCGCGCAGCGACGCCTCCGCAAAGCCCTCATATTCGAGTGTGACCTTGCCCGATCCGGTCGATCCGCCGGGGACGAGCTGGAACACGCCGCCAGCGCGTGCGACCGCTTCTCCGATGCCGCGCATTTCATCCTCGGCGGCGAAGGTGCCCGGAACCGGCGTACCGTCGATCGACTGATGCCCCAGGATCCGCGAGGTCGAAAAACCGATGCCGCCGGCGCGGATACCCTCGGCCACCAGATTCGCCATAGCCGCGATGTCGTCGCCGGTCGCGGCTTCGTGCCGTATTGCGCGATCACCCATGACATAGGTGCGAACGGCAGCGTGCGGCACGATTGCCGCGACGTCCATCGTGAAATTGCGCTTTGCGAGCGTGTCGAGATATTCGGGAAAGCTTTCCCAGGTCCAGTCGATCCCTTCCCACAAGGCGGTGCCGGGAATATCCTCGACTCCTTCCATGAGCTCGATCAGCTCCCGGCGTGCCTCGATCCCCGGCCGAACCGGCGCGAAGCCGACGCCGCAATTGCCCATCACCACCGTGGTGACCCCGTGGCCTGCGGACGGGTCGAGCGTACTGTCCCAGGTTGCCTGGCCGTCATAATGGCTATGCACGTCGACGAAGCCGGGAGTGACGATTCTTCCCGACGCATCGATCTCCTCGCGCCCGCGATCGCCGATCTTGCCGATCGCGACGATCATGCCGTAACGGATTCCGATGTCGCCGTCGAAGGCGGGTGCGCCGCTGCCGTCGACGATCGTGCCGTTGCGGATGACGAGATCATACATGACGTATTCCTTCACTGGCGCACGGCAGCAGGCTTATCCTGAGGCAAATGACGTCTCTGGGTATATTCCTCTGGCGAAATCATCGAATAATCGGCGCGCGGTCGAAAGTTCAGCATATGCAGGCCCTCCGGGCCGGCCGAGAAGCTGTAAAGGGTGTTCGCCGCTATATAGACCGATGAGCCGGGGCCGAATGCACGGTTGCCCAGTCGAATGTCGCCGTTGGCGACCCAGATGATCTCTTCTTCGTCATGCGCGTGGACCTTGATCTGCGCATCGGCCGGATAGTGGATTTCGAACAGCTGGATCGGGCTGCTGCCGGCCACGTCGTGGAAGCGTACTTGCGCACCAGCCTCGCTATCCGACAATTTCGCCAAAGCCTCGGGCGATGCGACGTCACGCATCGCGACCCATGGGTTGGAATGACTGTCGTGCAGGATAACCCTCTTCACAGCATCCTCCTTCCATTTGCAACGGGCAAACGAGCCGGCTGGTTCGATACGATGGTTGACCATCTATTTTGACGGAAGGCTAACGCGAAGCGAAGTGAAGTGCAAGTCTGCCGATATCTGTCGCACTCGCTCCATAAAATGCTGGCCAAATCTTTTATAACGCGATTAAAGAATGAGGGTAAGGCGCCGATGGCTCGCCAGGAGGGATATGATGCCAGGATTACCAATGGGCGCAGATGCCGCGACTCGCGCTTCGGGTCCGGAAACCCATTCGCTCCATCGGTTGTTCAGCCCGCGCTCGATCGCGGTGATCGGCGCGTCCGATCGCAACAGCTATTCGCATCTGCTCAACGGCAATCTGCTTGGGATCGGCTTCACCGGCCGGATCTTTCAGGTCAACCCGGGCGGGGGCGAAGCGCATGGCCGTCCGTCGGTCAGATCATGCCGCGACATAGGCGAGGTCGTGGACGCCGCGTGCATCATGGTCCCGATCGCGGCGCTGATGGACGCCGTCACCGATGCGATAGCTGCAGGAATACGCAATCTCGTCATCCTGACATCGGGTTTCGCTGAAGTCGGCGCCGATGGAGCGGAGCGCCAGGCCGCGCTGGCGGCGTTGTGCGCGGCCTCCGGCGTTCGCGTGATCGGCCCCAATTCGCTCGGTTACCGGAACTATGTCGATCGGGTGGCGCTAGGCTGCATTCCCTATGTCGAACAGTATATGGAACCTTCGATCGCGGTGATTTCAGCCAGCGGATCGGTGTCGCTCCACGTTTCCGAATTCGCCGCCGGGCATGGGATCAGCCTGACCCATGCCATCGCCACCGGCAATGAGATGAGCATCGCCACCGCCGATATCGTCGACTATCTCGTCGATCATCCGCGGGTGAAGGGGATCGCGCTGTTTCTGGAAACGATCAAGGACAC
>JAYVRZ010000221.1:0-4566 GCA_043775965.1 Sphingomonas sp. | reverse complement strand
CTACCCAGCAGCACCGCGAACGCCAGCGTAACGAGATAGCGGATCATCGCGCAGACCCCGATATCAGCTCGCGTTGCCGAAGTTCACCGTCGGCGCGGTCTCGGCGCCGGGCGTCGTCGCCGCAAACGGCACCATCGGCTTGGCGCCGTAGAAGATCTTCGCGCCGACCGCGTCGGGGAAGGTGCGAATCTTGGTGTTGTAGGCCTGCACCGCGCCGTTGTAATCGCGCCGCGCGATCGTGATGCGGTTCTCGGTGCCTTCGAGCTGGCTCATCAGCGTGGTGTAATTGGCCTGGCTCTTCAACTCGGGATACGCCTCCTGCAAGCGCTGCAACGAGACGCCGACCGCGCCCTGGACTCGCTCATATTGCGCCATCTTCGCCGGGTCGGACAGATCGGCTGCCGAGACCTGAACCGAGTTCGCGGCGGAGCGCGCCTGCGTCACCTGGACGAGGATATCCTTCTCCTGCGCACCCGCCGCCTTCACGGTCGCGACGAGGTTGGGGATCAGGTCGGCGCGGCGCTGATAATCGTTCTGGACGTCGGCCCAGCGCGCCTTCACATTTTCCTCGGCAGTCGGGATGCTGTTGATCCCGCATCCGGCCAGCGCCAATGCGAGGAGGATCGCGGCGGTACCGCGGGCGATTGGGGCACGTGACATCGGGGCTCTCCTGAATACCTGTATCACCCTCATAGGACAGTCGAGAGGGTTGGCGAAACCGAAATCGGTGGCTAGCCTCTGCCGGGCAATAGAGGGGGCGCAGATGCTCAAGGAATTCAAGACGTTCATCATGCGCGGCAACGTGCTCGACCTGGCGATCGCGGTGATCATCGGCGCCGCGTTCGGCAAGATCGTGACGTCGCTGACCGACGACGTACTGATGCCGATCATTGGCAAGATCTTCGGCGGTCTCGATTTCTCGAGCTATTTCTTTCGGATGGGGGCAGTCCCGGCGGGCTATGTCGGCTCGCTGACCGACTATGCCGCACTGAAGAAGGCGGGCGTGCCGCTGCTCGGCTATGGTGCATTCGCAACGCAGATCGTCAATTTCGTGATCGTCGCGTTCATCATCTTCATGGTGTTGCGGGTAGTGAATCGCGCCGCGGCGATGCTGGAGCGCGAGAAGGCGACGGTCGCGGTCGCGCCGGCGCCGGAGCCGGTCGAGATCGCCCTGCTCCGCGAGATACGCGACGAGCTGAAGAAGCGGTAAATCTTTCTCCCTCGCCCCTACGGGGAGAGGGAAGGGGCCCGCCGCACTTGCGGTGGGAAGGGAGAGGGGCTTGAGGCTCGGGACGGATATCCCAACACCCCCTCATCCGGCGCTGCCGCGCCACCTTCTCCCCGGTGGGGAGAAGGACAGGGACAGCCGATGGCCCGGCGACATGCTAGGATTACCAAGCCTAGGCAAGGCTCTACCTTAAACCCCTCGCCCCCGCGGGGAGAGGGAGGGGCCCGGCTGCCACTTGGCAGGTGGAAGGGAGAGGGGCTTGAGGCTCGGGACCGTATCCTAACTCCCCCTCATCCGACGCTGCCGCGCACCTTCTCCCCGAGGGGAGAAGGACAGATCACGCCGCGACCAGATCCTCGGCGTTGGCATCCGCCAGACTTGTCCCATCCAGGATGCGTGCGGTTTCGTCGCGCACGCGCATCATCGCGTGGCGGATCGCGCAGTCGGCCTCGCTCTTGCAGTCCGGGCACGGACGATATGCGGTCCGGCTTACGCACGGCACCAGCGCCAGCGGGCCCTCGATGATGCGGATGATCTCGCCCAGCGAAATCAGGTGGCTCGGCCGCGACAGGCAATAGCCCCCCATCTTGCCGCGATGGCTGTGGAGCAGTCCGGACTCGCGCAGATCGGCGAGGATCAGCTCAAGGAACTTACGGGGCACGTTCGCCTCGGCCGCGATGCGGGTCATCGGGATCGGCGGGCCACCGGCGGGGGCGCCGCCAAGGAAGATCATCGCGCGGAGCGCGTAGCGGGAGCGCTGCGTCAACATAATGCAGGTTGCTATGCACGCGCTTTGTGGCGAGCGGAAGGCGGTTTGGCACGCTGCATGCTATGACGTTGGCGTCTGGCGATAAAAAAGCATCGGAGCCCGGGCTTTTCATCGCGCCGCGGCTCCCCTATATCTGGTCTGCCGTCGGGGGAATCTTCTCTTGGCGGCTATGGCGATAAACCGTGGCGTGTCATAGACACAGCGGACCCGGGGGCAGTACCCGGCGACTCCACCACCGCCCTCTTCGCAAGAGGGGGACGATGACGGGGTCGAACTAGGATCGACGTGTGTTCAACGACGCTATGTTTCGCTCGGAATGGGACCACCGCAACGGCCCATACACAAGTGCCAACGATAACGAAGCACTCGCAATTGCCGCATAACTGACGGTCTAACGACCTAGGTTATACGGACGAAAGCGCGGTTCGGGCCACACCGGGCAACAGAAGTGGACACCGGCGGTACGGGGGGCACCGAGCAACAGAAGCTCCCCACTATTCCTACACATCACGCCGCGAGACGCGCGACCAGCCGCAGCACCGGCGGACTGAAGCCGAGCGGGCCGATCAACAATTGCGTCACCACGAGCACGCCGCCGCCCCACCAATAGGCCGGATGCACCCGCCCGCGTGATCGCAGGTCGAACAGCATCCCGGCGATCACATACAGCGCCATCGATCCGAACACCGCGAGCGGCGCGAACTTGCCGAGCAATGGCATCGGTAGAAGTCGCCCGAGCGCCGGCGACATTACCAGGATCGTCCCGCACAGCATCAGCCGCTTGTGCCACGCCGCCTGCTTCCGCAGCGCGATCGCCCAGGCGGTAAGGATGCCGAAGCCGATGATCCCGAGCACGTCGAGCACCAAGAAGATTCCCGGCGGGAAGAAGCCCGGCACCCGGTGTTGTCGTACCGCCATGACGGTCGTGACGATGCCGAGCACGACCATGATGGCGGCGATGCCTGCGCCCAGCATGCCGAGCTGGCGGTGCCGCGTGATCGATCCGCGCACCACCAGCCAATTCTGCACGACGTAGAGGAGTATCCACGAAAAGAACGCGGCGGCATGGAGATGAACCTGCAGCGGCAGCTCGAGGTAACTCCAGTGCATACGCGCGGCGTTCATCGTGAAGCCGACGACCACGGTGACCGCGATGGCGATCGCCATGACCAGAAAGAACCGCCGCTCGCTCGCCGGCAGGATATTCTGTCCGGTGCCCGTTATGTTCGCCGTCGCCATCCTGTCGCCCCCGCGAGTCGATGCTCAGGAGACGAGGATGATCCTTATCGGATGATCCGGCAAGCCGTGAGGTCGGTTTGCGATCAAAGTGGATGCAACGGGACGGTGTCCGGCGGAACGATGGCGTCCCGATCCCATTCGGTATCGGCAACCGTATCGAGCCGGTCGGTCAAAGCGATGAGCGATGCATCGGCAGCAACGGCGTTGGCCATGCCGAACGTATGGCGAAGCTTGGCTCTGACCGATCCCAGTCTGGATCGCACATCGAGGACGGAACGGCGAACGGAAAGCTTCGTCAATATCGCCGCCCCGTTCTACATGCGCATCATTGCCAGCGCAGTATGAACGCATGACGGCCCCGCCGCGGGATTTAATTCGCCATTGACCGCTGTGCGGATAGTCCGGCGTCGATCGTCACGCTTTGCGGTCCATCCTGCCCAGCATCTGGCTGAGCTGCACCCCGGTATAGGGCTTGCGGACGAACTGCGCCGCGCGGGGAAGCGCATTCTCGCTACCGTCATCTGCGCCCGACGTGACCAAAATCGAAATATCGGGCCGGCGCGCGTGCACGACCTGGGCAAGCCCCACACCGTCGAGCGACCCCGGCATCCGGATATCGGTGAACAATGCCACGATGTCCGGACGTTCGTCGAGCCGGGCCAGCGCGTCGGCGGCGTTGCCTGCCTCGATCACCTCGAACCCCGCATCCTCCAAAGCGAACTGGGAATGTACACGGACGAGCGCGTCGTCATCGACGACGAGAATTGCGGACTTGGAAATAGCGTTCATATCGGGTCGAACTATCCGCATATCGCTCCGTTCCGCGATTAACCCTCTTCTTGGCGAACAACGCGGCAGGGCGTTCCTGACATGAGAAAGGGGCCCGGTTTCCCGAGCCCCTCCATCACTTACCGTTATGCGGCAAAGACTTAGTCGCGATCGCCGGTCAGGAACGCTGGCGCGAACTCGGGGGCCTTGTCGCCCTCGGTACGCTCGGCGCGGGGAGCACGCTCGCCGCCACCGCCGTCACGACGCGGGCCGCGGCCACCGCCGTTGCCGCCTGCGTCACGGCCGCCATCGCCGTCACGACGCGGGCCGCGCGAGCCACGGTCACCGCCGCCGCCTTCGCCGCGCGGACCACGACCGCCGCCGCCGCTGCCAGCATCACGACCACCATCGCCATCACGACGCGGGCCGCGCGGACCACGATCCCCGCCCTCGCGCGGCTCACGAGCAGGACGCGTGTCCTCGAGCTCTTCGCCGGTCGTCTGGTCGACGACGCGCATCGACAGGCGAACCTTGCCGCGCGGGTCGATCTCGAGGACCTTGA
>JAYVRZ010000220.1:0-14862 GCA_043775965.1 Sphingomonas sp. | reverse complement strand
CGAAGGCGGCATCGCGGCGTTCGTGAAGTACCTCGATCGCAACAAGGTGGCGTTGCTGCCCGATCCGATCGCGATCAGCTCGGAGCGTGACGGCATCGCCATCGACGTCTCGCTGGAGTGGAACGACAGCTATTACGAGAACGTCCTGGCCTTCACCAACAACATCCCGCAGCGCGACGGGGGCACGCATATCGCCGCGTTCCGCGCGGCGCTGACCCGCACGCTCAACAACTATGCCGAGAAATCGGGCATGTTGAAGAAGGAAAAGGTCCAGCTCACCGGCGAGGACATGCGCGAAGGCCTGACCGCGATCGTCTCGGTCAAGCTGCCCGATCCGAAGTTCAGCAGCCAGACCAAGGACAAGCTCGTTTCGTCCGAAGTTCGCCAGCCGCTGGAAAGCCTGATGGCCGACAAGATGGCCGAATGGCTCGAGGAAAACCCCGCGCACGGCAAGGCGATCGTCGCCAAGATCATCGACGCCGCCGCCGCGCGCGAAGCCGCCAAGCGCGCCCGCGAACTGACGCGGCGCAAGGGCGTGATGGACATCGCCTCGCTCCCCGGCAAGCTCGCCGATTGCCAGGAGCGCGATCCCGCCAAGTCCGAACTGTTCCTGGTCGAGGGTGATTCCGCCGGCGGCTCTGCAAAGCAGGGCCGCGATCGCCATTTCCAGGCGATCCTCCCCCTGCGCGGCAAGATCCTCAATACCGAGCGCGCACGCGAAGACCGGATGCTGTCGAGCCGCGAGATCGGCACGCTCATCACCGCGATGGGCACCGGCATCCGCGACGACTTCAACGCGGAAAAGCTGCGCTACCACAAGATCGTCATCATGACCGACGCAGACGTCGACGGCGCGCACATCCGCACGCTGTTGCTGACCCTGTTCTACAGGCACATGCCGAAGATCATCGAGGGCGGTTACCTCTACATCGCCCAGCCGCCGCTGTATAAGGCGACCAAGGGCAGGTCCGAAATGTACCTCAAGGACGATGCCGCGCTCGACGAATATCTGGTCGACGCCGGCGTCGGCATGATGGTCCTCGAAGGCCCCACGGGCTCGCGCACGGGCGAAAAGCTGAAGGACCTGGTCGACCATGCGCGCCGGATGCGGACGCTGATGCGCTACGTCCCCAAGCGCTACGACACCGGGATGATCGAGGCGCTCGCGCTGGGCGGCGTGTTCGATCCAGAGGCATCGGTCGAGGATCGTACCTCACGTCTCGAAACCGTGACGCGTCGTCTCGAGCTCGACGACAGCGACGCCCGCTGGACCGCGGTGCTGACCCAGGACGGCGGCATCCACTTCCAGCGCGCGTGGCGCGGCGTCACCGATCATCACATCATCGAGGCAAGCTTCCTGGTGTCCGCCGAGGCGCGCAAGCTCCACGCGCTGTCGGGCGAACAGGCCGAGAGCTATGCGCAGACCTCGAACCTGGTCCCCGCCAGCAAGGCCACGCAGGCCGACGAACCCCAGGCCGACGCCGAGGCCGAAGAGGGTGCGGAACCCGAAGCCGGCGTGATCGGCTCGGTCACCACCGTCGTCGCGACCCGCGGTTCGACCCAGGTCTCGCGCCCGAGCCATTTGCTCGACGCGATCCTGACGGCGGGCCGCAAGGGTCTCGCGATCCAGCGCTACAAGGGTCTCGGCGAGATGAACGCGGAACAGCTCTGGGAAACGACGCTCGACCCGACCGTCCGCTCGATGCTCCGCGTCACGGCGGTGAATGCCGAGAGCGCGAACGAGATATTTACCCAGCTGATGGGCGAGGTCGTCGAACCGCGCCGCGAGTTCATCCAGGACAATGCGCTCAACGTCGCCAACCTCGACGTCTGAGGACGGAACCCGATCTGAGTGGAACATCGTACGTCCACCCGCGCTTAACGGCCATCTATCTAGGAGCTTGAAGCATGGCCGAAGACCGGTTGGACATCGATACCAAGACCCTCGAGGACAATGGAGACCTGCGCCAGGTCGAGTTCGAGGGCGAAGTCAGCGACGAGCGCTACCAGTTCGCGGTCCAGTACGACGTGCTCGAGGCGCTGAGCACGATGTCCCCCGAGAGCGACGCGCTGGCAATCTTCAAGCAGCATGCCGAAGAGATCGCGCAACTCGGCGTCGTCGCGCTGGCCCGCGACCCCGATCAGGAGATCGTCGTGATCAGCGAGAACGATCTGGACTAGCGGCGCGGTCAGGACGATCCTGACCCCCTGGCTTGGCGATGTCGTCCGGGCCGTGGGAGACGGATGATGAAGACTATCTGGATGGGCGTCGTCGCGGTCGCCGCGACGGCCGGCGCGATCGCCACCGGCGCGGTATCGGCGGACGCGCAGAAGACCACGCCGGCGGTGTACCGGGCGCTGGCGGACCCGGCCAGGGTCGACCAGCAGGCGGACGACGCACGGCGCAAGACGGCCGCCGTCATGACCTTCTCCGGCGCCAAGGCCGGCAGCGTCGTCGTCGATTATCTGCCGGGCGCCGGATATTGGACGCGGATCCTGACCGGGATCGTCGGTCCACGCGGTCATGTCTACGCGATCTGGCCCGCAGCCGGCGCCAAATATGCCGAGAAGACGCTGCCCGCGTTGCAGGCTCGCGGCCTGAAGAACGTCACTGCCGAGGTTCAGGCGACCAACCTGCCGACCGCGCCCAGGCCGGTCGACATATTCTGGACCGTCCAGAACTATCACGACATCGCCAACAACGGCGGCGGTGAGCCTGCGCTGCAAGCCTTCGACGCCGCGGTCTTCGCGCTGCTGAAGCGCGGCGGAACCTATGTCGTCATCGATCACGCCGACGCCCCCGGCACCGGCCTCACCGGCACCGAGACGCGCCACCGCATCGATCCGGCCGTCGTGAAGACGCAGGTCGAGGCGGCAGGCTTCAAGTTCGTCGGCGAATCGACAGTCCTTCGCAATCCCGCTGACGATCACACCAAGCCGGTCTTCGATCCTGCAATCCGCGGCACGACGGACCAGTTCGTCTACAAGTTCAAGAAGCCCTAGGGTGTAATGCGCGCTGGCCGGCGTCGTGACGGTCGCCGGCCAGCCAGATATGACGTCATGAATGAATACCTCCCGCTACGATTCGCCGCTGTTCTCGATGACACGCTGCGTAATGAATCGCCTTTACGCGCTGCGTATTGGGGCCGCATCTTACTAAAAACTTGCGAACCGTCTGCGAAGTCGAAACTTTACAGCGCTTTATCAAGTAAAGTCAAAGTGACGCATAATCTCGATTGATCATTTGATATGGTGATTGCCGTATTGCGGGGGCAGTCAATGTATAGTGAAATAACCTTATTGGGCGTGAGCGTACTCCTCTTTGGTCTGGGGCTCTGGAGTAGAGGTCGACGCCGAACGCAATTGAAGCGGTACGAGGCACGAACCCACCGCTCCTATCTGCGGACGAAGCGGGACAACTGGCTTCGCCGATGGTTGTACGGAAATCGCTCGAAACGACTTGTCGATAGGCGGCATCCCGCGGCGCCGATCCGTACCGACCAGACGCTGTGATCGAACAGTTGTAATTGAAGACAGTAGATATTTTGCCGGAGATCGTCCTTATCTGGTCGGTATCGGCTCGTACCGATGAATTTCCTTGCAAAGCTTTCGCGCGGTTTCTCCGTTGGTTGCCGATCATCGTCGGCTCTGACATATCGAGACCGTGCCCAAATCGAACGCGAACAGCCTGAACGAGTCCCGCTGGCCTGCCCGGATCGGTCGATTGATCGATGCGATCTGTCTGCTGGCGCTGGTGGTCGTGATCGGAACGGTGATCTACGGATTCTGGCTGCGAGCGATCTGGGCACATGGGTATTTTCTGGCGGTTGCCGTCGCGATATTGGGGGCGTTCGTCATTCTCGTCGGGTTGGCGCAGCAGGCGATCGCGGCGCGCGACGTGGCGACGTGGCGCGACATGGCCGAATGGCAGATCCGGGCGGCGCGCACCAAGGCAGCGGAGACGCGGCCGTCGGAAGCTGGGATCGACGAAGACGTCGAGCCGAATTCCGCCGCCTATTACGAGGTCCTGATCGGCACGCTGGTCCGGCACGCCGAAGACGAAGAGAAGGTCGCGATGCGTGAGCGGTGATCCGCATCTCGAACTCGGCGAGAGTCTGCCACGGTTCCTGTCGCACTGGCTCGCCGCGTGTTTCGGGCATTTTCTGGCGGTGCTTCTCCCGCTGATCACCGACTGGGCGCATTTTCACAATGCGACATGGCCCAGTTGGTGGGAATTGCTGTTGTTCGCCGCGTCGACTTCGCTGATCGCCGCGGTCATCAACGCGAACCTGCCGGTGACCCCGCGCGAGATGATCAAGAGCGTTGCCTTGGGGTTCGCGCTGAACGCCACGATCGTCATGCTGCGCCTTTCGTGACCGGGGCTGCCGCGCCCGACGGTGCATCGTTGCGACGCCGGCTGGCGACCGGATTGCGCCTTCGTCCGCGCAAGCTCGATCGTGACCAGATCGCACCGTTGCAGTTCCTGCGCGGTGTCGCGGCGTCCGGCGTGGTGATCGAGCATCTGCTCGAGCGCTACGCACGCCGGGGCGCGATCCCGGGCGGCCTTCCCGAATTCACCAGCAAGCTCGGGCAGACCGGCGTCGCGACCTTCTTCGCGATCAGCGGGTTCATCATGGTCTATATCTCGTTGCGCGACGACCGGCGCCCACCGACCGGGCCGGCGTTCCTGCGCAGCCGATACCTGCGCATCGCGCCGCTTTATTATCTCATGACCCTCGTGATCATCGCGTTCGGCTGGGTGACGCACGCCTTCGGGACCGATCCGGCATACCGCCTGCCCAACGCGACCGAGTTAATCCTGTCGTTCGGCTTCGTCCCGCACCGCGGCGTCAACGGCCTGATCCAGCCGATCTACGGCTTGGGCTGGACGCTGCATTACGAGATGTTCTTCTACCTGCTGTTCGCCGTCGGGCTGTCGCTCTGGGCGCGCCGGGGAGCGTTCCTGGTGCTCGGCGTCTTGGCCCTGCTCGTGCTTGCCGGAACGCGTATCGACGCGCCGCCGGACATGCTCGGCCTGCGGATCATCGCCTATGTCTTTACGCGGCCGATCATGGGGTATTTCGCGATCGGCATCTTGATCGCCCTGGTCCGTCATCGCTTCTGGAGCAGGCTGCCCGTGCTCCCCGTGCCGGCGATGGTCGCGATCCTGCTCGTCGCGCTCGCGGTCGCCGCCCTGGACGTCGGCGAACCCGTCACGATGCTGGCGGTCGCGGTCGCGCTGGGGGTCACGGTCCTGCCATCGGCGCCGGCATCGCCGGACCGAGAGCCGGGTGCCGTCTCCGCTTTTTCGCGGGCGTTCGGCGAAGCCTCCTACAGCATCTACCTGACGCACAGCTTCCTGCTCGGTGCGTTCGCTTCCGCCACCGCCTCCATTGCCGGTCGCGGTGCGCCCGCGCTGGTCGCGATGACGATGCTGGCCTGCGCCGTGTGCTTTGCGGCTGGCTGGCTGACCTGGCGACTGGTCGAGCTGCCGCTCGCGGACTGGCTCCGCGGCCGACGCGTTTCGAAGGTCGAACTCGTCGCGCCCTGAGGTCAGTTGGCGCCTGCGGGGGAGGCTGGCAGCACGCGACGTTCGGGCACTGTCGGTGTCGCGGCGGCGGCTGGTCCGATATCCGGCCCGCGTGGCAGTACCCGGCGTTCGCTCAGGCCGACCGTCGGTGCCGGCGTGTCGCTGCCGCTGCCGTAGCCGATTCGCCCGCCGATCAGCACGGGCCGGTCGGTAGGCGGTACGGTCCCGGATGCATCGCCTGCCGGCGGAACGTCGCCCGCCGGTGTCGCGCTCGCGACCGCGGACATCGCCATTGCCGGTTCGTTACCGGCATATGTGCCGCGGAACGAGGCGCCGCGTCCGGCAACGCCGGTCCAGCGATAGAAGATATGCGCGCCGATCACCGCGACCTTGTCGAGGCTGGCCGCCCAATAGGGCACCACGTAATTGGCGTGGTAATGCGTCGCCCATCCGACGGGCGCGAATACCGCGCCGCCCAGGGCCGACGTCGCCACGCGTGCGGCGCGTTCCCAGCCCTTGATCGAGGGCGTGCGCGCCATCGCGCCGTCGCATACGAAGGTGAACTGGCAACCATGCCCGCGTTGCGCGCCGTCCATGACGACGCCGCACACCGTCTTGGGATAGGCGGGATGTCGCACGCGGTTGAGGATGACCTGCGCCACCGCCCGCTCCCCATCCCCCGATTCGTTGCCGGCTTCGTAATAGATTGCCATTGTCAGGCATTGTAGAGAGCGCTGGAAATCGGCTGCCTTGCCGGTCCGCAACAGGAAGGCCGAGGCGGTCTCGCCGATCGGCTTGGCGGCGGGCGTCGCCGCATTCCATGCCACCGCCTGCTCGGGCGAAAGAGGTCGCAGTGTAGCCGGTGCGAACGGGGCCTCGATCCGCGCCTCACGAACAGGGCGATTGTCGCCTGGCACAGCAAAGCTGTCGCTCGGCTTCCGCGTCAGGCTCACAACTGCGATGGTGATCGACCCGATGATCAGGATTGCCGCCAAAAGTGCAGGGATCAGGACGCGAAGACGCAGCCGGTGGGTAATGGGTAGCGACGAGATCGACAGGGGATCGATGGCACTTGAACCGCGAGCCCGGTTGTTCACCGCCGCCTCGGCAGCCCAAGCTGTTACGGATGCGTCTTGCTGATGATGGTCGGAAGGATCCACGCGGTTCGTTGTTAGTGCGTTGCTGCACCCCGCGCCAGCGCCTAACGAAACGGCATCATGATCATGCCTTTCGCCTTGCTGCTCGCCGCATCCACGCCGGTACAGTCTCCCGCACAGTCGACATCCGCGCCCGCTGAAGGGCAACAGGCCCAGCAGCCGGCATCACCGACCATCGGCTCCGCATCGTCGCCGCTCGCCGGCGGATTGTTCAGCGCAGGGCAGTTGCGCCAGCGCTGCCTGTCGAACGTCGCGGCCGACGCGTCCTATTGCTTCGCCTATATCACCGGCGTCCACGACACGGTCCGCGCTTACGAAGCCTGGTTGAACCTGCGCGAATTCTGCGTGCCGAGGCACGTGCCGCAGGGCGATCTCCGGCGGGCCTTCATGGACTATGTCGGGAACAATGCCGGCGATCTCGGCGGCGAGGCGGCATCGGTCGTCGTGGTCGCGCTGAAGGTCCGCTATGCCTGCACGACTGACAAGCCGGCCACTACGCCCCTCGGTACCCCCAAGACACAGGCGAGCAAAGACACCAGCAAGTTCAAGACGCGCTGACTCCCGCCCGAGCGGAAGTCAGCCGCGCTTACTTCGACGTTTCGTCGTACCGATAGCGGTAATAGTCGTACGCCTGTCCGTAGCCCGCCTTCTTGGCGTTGTACTTGGTCATGACGCAGCCGATCACGTTGCCGCCGGCGCGCATCAGGCGCGACACGGCGTTACGCGCCTGGCCGAACCGCGCACCCGACGCCTCCGCGACGAAGATCGTCGCCTGCACCGCGGCCGTCAGCTGCGCGGCATCGGCCAGTGCGAGCACCGGCGGTCCGTCGACAATCACGACATCGTAATCGGCTTCCAGCGCCACGAGCAAGTCGCGCATCGCCGATCCTGCGAACAGCGTCGCGGGATCCGGGGGAAGTCGGCCGCTTGGCAGGAAGCTCAGTCCGGCAGCGCCGGTCGGCAGGATCGCTCCGCCGCGCTCGGTCATTCGCGCAAGAACCGAAGACAGCCCGACGTCCGGCAGTGCCATTCCCAGCGCACGGTGCAGCGACGGGCGCCGTAGATCCGCATCGACCAGCAGGACGCGCCGCCCGAGACCCGCAAAGTCGCGGGCCAGAGCAAACGACGTGGTCGACTTGCCCTCCGATTTGCTGCTCCCGGTTACCAGGATCGAGCGTGGCGGACCCTGATTGGACGATAGCTCGATCGAGGTGCGGATCGCGTGATAGGCCTCCGCGATCTCCGACTTCGGGTCTTCGAGCGCCTCGGCGGGCACGACGCCGCGGCTGTCCGGGACGACGCCCAGCAACGGGATCCGCAACTTCTCTTCCACGTCCTGCGGATCGCGGATCGAATCGTCGAGATAGTCGCGGCCGAAGGCATAGAACATCGCTAGGATCGTCCCGAGCACGAGCGCAAGCGCGACGTTGAGCAGCGGTCGCGGCGAAGTCGGACGGCGTGGCTGTTCGGCGGTATCGACGCTGGAAACGTTGTTCGACGTGATCCCCGCCTCGGCGCTGACTTCCTTGTAGCGCTGGAGCAGGCTCTCATACAGCTGACGGTTGGTATCCACCTCCCGCCGCAGGATATTGTAGCGCACGCTGCGACCCTGCTCAGCGAGCGTGGCGCCCTGCAGCGAGACGACCTGCTGTGCCAGCGCGCTGTGCTGGCGTTCGGCGGTCTGATACTGGTTCTGGATCGATCGGAGGGTTTCCTCGGCGAGCTGGCGGATTTGCTGTTCGAGCGTGGTGATCTCGGCGACCGCCTGGATCACCACCGGGTGATCCGGTTTCAGGCGACGACGCAGCTCGCTCAGGCTGGCGATGTCTTCCGCGCGCTTCTGGCTCAGCCGCTGGATCGCCTCGTTCGCCTGGACCTCGGGTAGCGACATCAGCGGCGCGCGACGCGCCTGTTCCCAGCGTTCGCGCGTGCGCAACCGGTTAGCCTCGGCGGTCGCCGAGTCGGCGTTGATCTGGACGAGGTTCGACGTGACCAGCGACCGCGGGCCGTTGTCGGTCTCCGCCTGGCGAGATCCCGCGCTGGCATCGATCAACCGAGCCGCCCGCGCGTAGGAGATCAGGTCGCGCTCCGACCCTTCGAGCCGCGTCTTGGCAAGGCCCAACTGGTTCTGCAGGAACCGCCGCGAATAGGACGACGCCGAGAACTTGCGCTGGATGTTCCCCTCGATGAAATTGCTGGCGTAGCTGTTCGCGATCTCGGCTGCGAGCGCAGGGTCGCGGCTGACGAAGATGATGTGCACCACGCGCGAATTGCGCCGCAGGTCGACGCTCAAATTCTTCTGCAGCACGTCGACCACCAAGTCGGCGCGGCTTGCCTCGCCGGGCTTGAACTCGATCTGGCTCGCACCGGTCATGCGCTTGAGGAAATCGTCGTTCGCCGCCAGCCCGAGGCTATCGGAGACGCGCCGCGCGATCCCGCGGCTGTTGAGCACGTCGACCTGCGTCTGCAGGAACCGGTCGGCGTCGCTGCCCGCGACCTGCGGCTCACTATCCTCGGTGCCCAGCACTTTGGCGACCTGTTGGTCGATCTGGATGCTCGATTCCGCGGTGTATTTTCGCGGCAGCAGCAAAGCGGAAGCGATCCCCAACAGCAGCGCGAGCCCGACGATCGCGATCATCATGTATCGATTGCGGAACATCGTCGCCCACGCCGCGCGCAGGTCGATCGCCGGCTCGGCGTCGTCCTCCAGCAGTGTCGGGTCCTCGCGCTCCGCGAAAGGGCTTCCGGCAGTCCGCCGGTCGTTCGGCGTAAGAGCACCGAGAGAGGCGTCGATGCTCCCCATGGATCAGTTTGCTTCCTGTTTGCTTAGAATTGCGCGAAGACGCCGACACCGGCCAGCAGCGGCGCGGCACGCAGGATGTCGTGCCACGCGGACTTGCTGGCCGAATGGCCGACAATGATCGTGTCGCGTGGCTCGATCGCAGGATCGGCTACATCGCCACGGCGGATCTGTTTCAGATCGAACACCGCACCCATCCGCTTGCCCTCGATATAGCGGATGACGATCACCTCGCGCAGCGCCGCATCCTCTCCTTCGCCCTTAGCCAGCGCGATCGTATCGAGCAGCGTGGTCGGGCCGGAGATCGGATAGATGCCCGGCTCCTTGACGTCGCCCTGCACTGTCACGCGCTGCGCGACCGAACTGGCGACCGTCACGGTGACCTGGGGATTGACGTAGAAGCGTTCGGCCAGCTTGGCCTGAAGCAGGTCGGCAAGCTGCGTGCTGGTTTTGCCCGCCGCACTGACGCGCCCGATGAGCGGCATCGAGATGATCCCGGCCGCATCAACGGTGACGCCGCGGATCGAGATGTCAGGCTCCTGGTAGACGGAGATGTCGACCGTATCGAGCGCACCGATCCGGTAATCCTGGGCGCGCGGTTCGCCGGCGGGCGCGGGAATGGTTTCATAGGCGCGCTCGCCGGTATGAAGGTTCGGGCCGATATTGTCGTCGGCGCACGCGCCAAGCATAGCGCTCAGCGCGACCACGCTGATTAAGGTCGCTCGCATCGTGTGATCTTGCCCCTTCCGACCGACATCCACTCGCATCCCCCGGCGTATTCGGTCAAGCCTCAACGGGGACTGGCCGATAAGCACGGCCCAGACCATCGATAATAAACCCGTGAGTCGGTTCCACCTCATGCCGGCATCATCCGCACGGCATCGATCCAGAAGCTACTAGTCTGTCCGCCGCGTTCACGCAGGCTCACGCCGAGCAGTTGCGCCCGGCAGTCGCTGCCGATCACGACGATACCTTGAACCGGTCGCCAGGCGCCGCCTTGCGTCCCATCGAGGGACACGCTGCCGATTGGCGCCAAAGGATCGCGGCCAAGACACGATACCGCGAGCATCGCTGGCACGTCCGCGCCTCGCACCATCGCCGACAGCCGCCAGTTGCCCGGGGTCAATTGGACGGTCTGTGCCAGCGCGATGCCGGTCGCCAGTCCGTCCGACACGATCTGTACTGCGTGGCGGCTATCGCCTGCCCCCCGGTCGGTGGGGATCACGCGCACGCCGGGGAGGCTCGGTGTCCCCCAGGCGTAAGGGACCAGGCCGGCCGGCAACTGCACAGGCAACGCCTCGAAATCCCCATCGGCGATCTGGCCATCCCCGCCACTGGCATGCCACACCGCCCGCGCGCCGGCGATGTCGCCCCGATCGGCCAGCCGCCAGCGGATCAGCAGTGTCTCGCCCGGCGTGGCAGGAACGCCTGCCGCGCGTAGCTTGGTCAGGAAATCGATGGTCCGCGGCACATATTGCGCCGCATCGTCCGCGATCGCGTTAAGGAAGCCCTGGCGCCAGCGCGGTCTATCAGCGAGCCGGACTACGATCGCCTCGACACCGCCCGGTACGAAATACGTCGCGCGCATCTGACCCATCAAGGCTTCCGACAACTGGTCGCGACGCAGCAGCGCGTCGATCCGTTCTGCCGCAACCGAAGCGCTGCCGACTTCGAGCGCGCGCGCCGCCAGCCACAATTGCATCAGCGTATCACGCCAGCCAAGCGCGGCGCCCGCCTGCATCAGGCGACTGCCGCGCTCGGGCGCATTGAGCGCGAGGTCGGCATAGCCATGCGCGCGTACCGCGGCCGCATCGATCGGTATGATCGACAGCGCACGCGCTGCCGCGATTCGCGAGTCGACGGGCCGCCCCGCAAGTTGCTCATTGTCCGCCAGCGCGGACCACGCGGCGCCCGACCAGGGCGCGACCGTCGTCGCTGCCGCGGCCTCCTTGTGCAGGACCAGGAAGCGACCGAGCGCGTCACCGCTGGCGACGATCCCGATCAGAACGGCCGCACCCGCGACGATCCATGTCCGCGGTATCCGTACCGTCATGGTGCCCGCGTCCGACACCGGAGTCGGTCTGCCAATCGCAGCGATCAGGCCCAGCGAAGCGCCGAACACGCCCGCGATCCCCGCCATGCGCAGCGGATAATCGACCAGCGAGAAGAGCAGGATCAGCCCGATTGCCGCGCCGGCCGCGACCAGCGTCGCGCGCTCCTGCCGGTCGTTGCCCGTCTTCCAGCCTGACGTCAGCGCCAGGATCAGGGCCACGAGCCCGAGCAGCAGCAGGATTGCGACTGGCAGGCCACCTTCGAGGATCAGTTCGAGATAGTCGTTATGCACGTGGTTGATGCCGAGCGGGGAGACCTGCCCAAGCGGTTCGACCGCGCGATAGACACGCTCGAAACTGCCGAACCCGGTCCCGAACGGAAAGGTTTCTCGGATAATGTAGAGTGAGTTTTCCCAGTATTGGTACCGAAGTTCTTCGGCGACCGTCGCGAATCGCGCGAAGACACGCTGCATCAGGTCGGTGCGCGACAACAGGAACCCACCCAGCAGGTAGAGTGCGGCCGCACCGATCAGCGGGCGGCCCGACCGCCGCACTCCTACGATCAATGCGAGGGCAACGATCAACGCGAGCGGAAGCAGAAGCAGGGCGGTCCGCGAACTGGTGGCGAGGATACCAAGCGCGAGAAACGCGATCGTTCCCAGCGTAGCGACGCGTCGCGCGGCTCCGGTTCCCATGACACCGGGCACCGCGGCGAAGACGATCGCAACCAGCAGTAACGTCGCCTGGTGGTTGCGGTTGACGAAGAAGCCGACGCCGAACCCGCGATGCGCGGTCTCGTACAGCATCGGCGCCCCGCTGCTACCCGCCGCGACCTGAAGTGCCCCCAGGATCGTGCCGACGATCGCCGCACCGACGATCAGGCGCAGCAGCATGATGCGATTCTTCAACGACAATGCCGCGACAGTCGTCATCGCGGCGATCGGCACCAGCAGCGACAACAGCGCGCCGAGCGTCCCGCCGGGAGTCAGGGTGAACGCATGCCATCGCGTGCTCCAGCCGAGCAGCGCATAGATCTGTACGCCGGTCTCTCGACTCGGCAGCAGGTGCCACCAAGTGGCGGGCAACGGTACGAGTTGCAGAATCAGCAGGAGTATCGCCGCGCCGAAGAGCAGCAGGAACCGCCGCAATACGGGCGTACCAGTCTGAGTCGCGCCCGGCGTCCTTGTTGGCTGTGCGCGGGTGGACAGGACGATTAGCGCTAGCGCAAGCAGCTGTGCGACGAGTTCGATCAGTGGATAGGCGGTTCCCGCTCCGCCGCCGAACAGCAGGACGACTAGGAACAGCAGGGCAGGGGCTTGGGCATAGCCGCCCGCGAAGGGGTTTACACGACGCTTGCTATGACGACGGGCAGCAACTCGGCTCATGATACGCGCCTGATACGGGGTAAGGGGAAGCAAAGGCTTTGACCGGACTTGTGCCCCTCATCCTTCTCTTGCTGCAATCGCTAACATCGAAGGTGGGATCCCACCTTTTCGGCATGGCGTCGGGCAGTAGAACAGCGGCATGCCACAACGTCTTGAGAATGCGTCGAAGTCGACTTCGGTCGATTGCATTTCCGGGTAAATATTCGGCGCGGCGAGCCTGAAGAACACCGTGTATTGCACAAAAAAAGCGGGGCGCTCCGTCCCGAGCGTCCCGCTTTTAATGGTCGGACTCTAGCAGCCGGCAGCCGCCTGAGGTCGATCAGTTGGGGCTGGAATCATCGTCCCCGCCGCTCGCAACGACGGCGATCACTGCGACCAGTGCAACCACGCCGAGGAGCGGAAGCAGGAATGGCGTACCGGCAAGCTGGCTCTTGCGGCCCGTCGACGTACCGATGCGCGTCGGCATCGCTGCGGACTCGACCGACTTCACGCTGTCGAAGCTGACAGCCTGCGGACGGGCAGGTGCTGCCATGGCAACGCCCGTGAGAGCTTGGCTGACGACAACCGCACCGAGTAGGATCTTCTTCAACATGTGCAATCACCCCTTGCAACGGCGCAGTACGCCTTTGGATACATCTACGCACGCGGCGGTGTTTGAGTCAAGTTGCCGCATCGGATTGTAAGGGTTTGTCGGGGCGGTCTTGGACCGCTATTCGGTCCGGCAAGTCTTCGTCGCGTGTCGGTGCGGTAAACAGCACTTCCTGCTTGTTGCCCTCCAGGTAGATCGCACTCAGCATGCCGGTGCGATAGGCGCCGGTGTCGATGCAGATGCGATTCGGCAGGATGTCGGTTTGCCGCGCTATGCTGTGGCCGTGCACCACCACGGCGCCATGATCGCGTGTGTCATTCAGGAAGTCTTCGCGGATCCACAGCATGTCGTCGCGCGTCTGCTTGTTCAGCGGGACGCCAGGGCGGATGCCTGCATGCACGAAGTAGTAATCGCCGGACTGGACGCTTAGCGGTAGCCGCCGGAGCCAAGCGAGCCACTCGCGGGGGACGGCCGCGCGGGCGCGCTGCAGATAGGCGCGCGGATCCTCGTCCTTACTCAATGGCACGATCCCGAAACTCTTCAAGGTCTGCTTGCCGCCGACCGCGAGCCAACCGCGCAGCGCGTCCATATCGCCGTCCAACGCCTGCAGCATAGCCTCTTCGTGGTTGCCAAGCAGGACGATGACGTGGTCGGTCTTCATTTGAAGGTCGTACAGCATCGCGAGGACCTCGGCGCTCTGCGGACCGCGATCGACCAGGTCGCCGATGAAAATGACGTACAGCGAGCGTGTTGGCGGCAACGCACGCGAATGGTGTTCGATCTGTTCGAGCAGTTGCCGCAGCAGGTCGTAGCGTCCGTGAATGTCACCGATCGCGTAGATGCGTTCGCCTGAGTCGGTACTTGGCAACGCAACATCTCCGGTATAGCGTTCCGGATAGCCACCGGTGAGCGTGGTGCTCTAGCGTGAACTGGCTGGTGCAATCAATTGATAGATATGTGATTGTGCAAGCGCATGGCGGCCGCCTAATAGGTGCCCGTAGAGATCGGGTGTTTGGGAATGTGCCGTTTCATTCGGCGTCTTCCCGGTTACGCCGATCTTTCTGAATTCGGTCATCTTAACTGACCTAAGTATTTCACGATGAAGATAAGGGGCGCGACGAATTGGCTGAGGGTGGATCAGCATCGGCCTTTGCCACGCCCGAACGGCTTTTTGCGAAGCGCGTCGATGGTCCGCCTTTTTCGGACATGGCGGACGCTAACGCTGAAGGTATTCAGCATCCCTTGGCCGATGGCGTGCGCAAACCGATGCGCGTTTTGCTTGTCGCCTCGGCAGGTGGCCATTGGATAGAATTGTACCGGCTCCGTCGTGCTTTCGTCGGTGCGGACTGC